>CALDFV010000204.1 GCA_937942145.1 uncultured Opitutaceae bacterium | reverse complement strand
GATTCGATAAGGTACGAATTCCACGCCATCGCTAGAGCGGACGCACTGGAACCAGTAAAGCACAGGTTCCTGGTTGTTGCCCGGATCTTTCCCGTAGTGAGCGTGCCACCGTTTGCCGGTTACAATGTCCTTCAAACCGTCTCCATCGATGTCCTTGAGCTCGACCGCGTGCAACTGGCTAAAAGCGACTCCGTAAGGATTCTGGGCTGAGCTTTCCCCCATAATATCGTGGCGCTCAAACGCAGTCGAGCCATCGCTGCCTCGAGTCTGCCGAAACCAAGCCAGTCCATATCCGTGACCATTCAGCGAAGTAACGATGTCGTTGAGACCATCCCCATCGACATCGTGAACGTGAATCTGGGCCCCACCACGCTCGTATGGCTCCGATACCCAGGTCCGTTTTTTCCAGCTTCCGCTCGATCGACTCGTTCCCGGGTTCTCCCACCACGAGTATCGATCGATGACATCCAGATCCCCGTCTCCATCAATATCGCCTGTTCCTAGCCCGTGACCGAACCTGGGCACCGTCTCGCCCGCCTCAGAAACCGGATTCCATTTCCAGGGTTCAGTCGGGTCCGCACCCGCTTCATAATAGCCAAAAGCCCGATCGTTGGAACAGACGATTTCCGGAAGTCCGCCGGGAGCGATATCGACAAAATCAGGAGATTCGTGGCTAATCTGATCGGCAATGACCACCATTTCCCACTCGCTCGTGCTGGCCGGATCACCAGAATTCAAATACAGACGAGCCTCTTTCCCGGGAAACCCGTACACCAGAACATCATTGTCGCCATCGCCGTCGATGTCGTGGACGTAACAAAAGAAATTGTCGGAGTATTTTCGAATATCGAAGGGCTCCGTTTTGTAAACGGTGTATCGTTCTATGAAGCTGGGTCCTTTCCACCAATGAGGACCACTCACGAGATCCCCTCTCCCATCGCCGTCAATATCGCCAAAACCTGCTCCTTCAGCAAAGAAAGTGTCGTGTAGGGTCAGCTTGTTCCAACCGGGGTTTTCAGAGGCCTGAGCCGTTATAAAATAGCCCGAAAGGCAAAGTGTTAAGGTGAGAGCCGTTTGGAGTACGAGCGAGGGGCGGTGGTAATGTAACATAGGGAGAAAAATACTAACCACTTAAATCAATGAATATTCCGATTGGCCATCATTAATTGGACTCTAGCGAGCTCTACTCTCTTAGAGGTCGTTGCCCTACCCAATAAAGAAATCTAGAACGTCTAAGGACGCTCCTGCCAGAATGTGCCTTCCGACGAAAGATGGCTTTCGAAATGATCAATTTCACCCATCAGAACCTTGATCACATCCGGTCGCTCACTGGCTCGATCAAACCGCTCGGAAGGATCGTGCTCCAGCTGGAATAGGAGTGGTTTTTCCCTACTGGCCTGAAAACCATAGTCACTCTTCGTCTGCGAATAGAGTCTCACATGGGCCTTCCAAGGACCTCGCCGCACGCCGTAGACCTCGTTTTTCGAGGCTCCGGTGTAGATAAACCGAAAGCTGTCAAGCTTCTCAGGGTACAGGTCCTGATTAAAATACGGCCGAATATCACGTCCGTCCAAAGATCGGCCAGTTGGGATCGGCACTCCCGCATACGCAAACACCGTTGGCAGGACGTCAAAGGTACAAGCGGGCTCCCTCACCACCGTCGCCGGCTCAATGACACCCGGCCACCAGAAGACTCCCGGAACGCGAACACCTCCCTCCCAAGTGGATCCCTTGCCGTCCCGAAAGGGCAAAGCCGAGCCAATATTCAATCGGGCCTCGCCATACATTTCGTGCTCGGCCGTGTCCAGGAATCGAATCCAAGGACCGTTGTCGGACGTGAAAACGATTAGCGTGTTCTCCGCCAATTCGAGTTCGTCGAGCAATGAACGAAGCCGCCCGACATTGGCGTCGATTTCCTCGATCACATCCCCATATAGCCCGCGTTTCGACTTCCCTATCGCCTCCTTGGATGCGTGTACCGGGAGATGGGGCATGCCGTAGGCCACGTAGGCGAAAAAGGGAGTTTCCCTATTATTCCGTATAAACGCCATCGCCTCGTCCGTATACCGGGCAGTCAGCGATCCCTGCAACTCCTGATTCCAAGCATAGTTTTCTTCGATGATTTCATATCCAGGTACCGGTGACGTTCCTCCCGCTTTGCTCCGGATCAAATTCGCGCCCGGATCGTAGTCATTGGACACGTTCGAACCAATCCAGTACTCAAATCCATGGGCGAGCGGCAGAGCGTCGGAGGTAAACCCATTTGCCTCGTTGGGATTTCCCAAATGCCACTTGCCGAACATTGCGGTTGAATATCCGGCCGACTTCAACCCTTCCGCCAGTGTGACCTCCCTCGTATGAATATGTTTTTCCGCCTTGGGCCCCAATACCCAATTAAATCCCGACCGAGCCGGGTTGCGACCGGTCAAGAGCGCGTAACGCGAGGCGGAACAAGCCGGAGAGGCCGTATAAAACTGAGGGAAATTGAGACCTTCAGAGACGAGTCGCGAGATGTTCGGCGTGTGGATGCTCGGATTCCCCGTATGGGAAAAGTCCCCGTATCCACAATCGTCCAAAAACAGGATCACCACGTTCGGTCGCTCTAAAGCCGGACGAGGGCTGGAAAAGAGCGAAACCGCCTCAATAAAAGCGAATGTGATTAGTATGCAGACACGCACAGCAGCTATCCAAATTTTGACTTCCCTGACTAAGATTAACTAAATTCAATTTGAGCAGTCCTCTCAGGACCAGCCAATACAAAAGCACTTATTCTAATTCGCGTCACATCCGCAAACAAGTTCTGACAATAATTCATTCCTCAACAGAGAACCGTCCTCGAATCAATGTGATCCATCCGATTCAGCTAAACGTTTGAGGGTGCGCAGCATCCTTTGCTCCATCAAGAAATCGATGGCCCCTCCAAACCATGAGGCTAATGGTTCCGACCAGCTCATTTCCTCTGAATATTCGATACAGCTTCGCAATATTAGCCTGCTTTTTGAAGCGTTCTTCGGCTCGATGTACATCGACCACGATCGGCCCGGCGTCTCTTCGGACGCAGCGTCCCGAGTTTCTGGGCTCTCGCCAAAGCAAATGTATTCTCCTAATTTCAGCAAGCCAATCGGGATACCGGGCGACTTCGGGTGTAAAACAATCTCGTCGCCCACCGACAATGACTGCCATTCAGGGACAACACTCTCCACATTCACCACGGGAATTCCGACCAGCCGTTCGAGAAGTTCGTAGGAATAAAACCCCGCCCGCCCGAATCCAAACTGGACAAGCCAGCTCCAAACCACTTCCGCAGGAGCCGCAATGTCTATCGCCCGGGTTACTGTTTTATGATTCGAGTCTACTAAGCGATCACCAGGCCAAGCAGATTCTCGTTCAGCTTGAATGGCGCCCCAGTCCTTTAGTCACTTCCTGGATACAGGCCACGACAACAATACACAGACCGCGACTCCGAAGCCTTCGATGCCTTCGAAGAAACAGCGAATAATGCTTCGCCATCTAATGTGATTCGGAGGTTCCAAGCGGTGATTTGACATAGCCTCCCTGCCTTCCCATTCGATTTCCACACTTCAGCAATCCATTGATACTTGGAGTCTCAATATTGGTCATTTGAACCAGTTTGTCGAAATCCGCCGCAAGTTCTCGAAACTCGTCTCTCGCTGCCAATGCGTGTAACGAAAAGGCAACTTCAGCAAACTTGCTCCTGAGGAGGCGTTGAAGGCCTTGCACATTCAAGAATTCGGGCAGCCAGTAGAATAGGTTATACTGGAATGGCTCGCGCTTGGAATACCCCAAGGCCTTCAAAACCCTACCTCCCTCCTTGGCCGCTCGTATCACCACTCTCAGGGACTCTTTATCTTCGGCGAGTTTATTAGTATCGCAATCATGGATATAGAGTCCGTTCGCCAGCGGAAGGATCATGGCCGCATGATACTTGAGCCAGCCATCGATATTTCGAGACACGCAAACGGGGATCTGACTCGACTCGAATATTTTCCGAATGGATTCCATTTTCGCCCCAACGCTACCATCCGCCTGGCCAACTACGATTTCCCGCCGCTTTCCTCCAGCGCGCTCTCTGTCGGCAAAGTGCACTACATTATCCCTAATTCCACCTCCCAAGCCCGGGAACCCAAACAGCAGCTTTTCTTCAGGCAGATGGCGGGCATATTCAGAAAAACCAAGAGCGTTATTGCCCATAAACAGGATCCTCTTGATGCCATTGCATTTTGCTAGATTGGCGAAAACAGGCTCGAGTTTGTTTTTTCGAACGAGCACGATCACAAGATCGTATTCGTCGTTAGCGCCTAGGGCTCCAATAAGTTTCGGTCGGGAGCGAAGGGTTCGCCCACTGATTTCATCTTCCAAGATTAGGCCATTGTTTTTTAAGAATTCGAGCCGCTTTCCTCGTGCTAGCAGGGTCACATCTTTCCCTGCTTCATTTAGAAAATGAGTATAAAAATAGCCAGTTGGCCCCGCGCCATAAACTAATAATTTCATCGCGTTCCCCTTACGAGAAAACTGACTAAAAATGCACCTAAAGTCAATAAATAACCCTGAACAATCAGAGGCAGCGGGCGGTCTCACTCCTTCGCAGATGCTACGGCGGTGCAAGTCGAGCGCCCATTCGCGGATTCACTTTTGTGGGCGCTCAGAGATCGCCCGCGACCTAACTAGAATTCCCTATTGTCCTGCTACTGCGTCCAGGATGGCGCCGTACACATCCGTCGACTCCTTAACGCTTTCAGCGCCCACTGGCGACACAAAGACTGGCCATTCGCTCATATCCTCGGGAATGCGCCCGTGGGACCCTTTGACGAGCGAGGCATCCAGGGGAATGACATCCAGCAGCCCTCGAAAACCGAGCTTCTTTTTCAAGAGAAATGCGGCAATCTTTAGTACCGGCATTTTCAACTTGGGATCGACAAAAAGCTCGACTGGGTCGTATCCAATTTTCCGATGAATATCGACGCAGCGAGCAAAGTCAGGAGCAACCGCGTCGTCTAGCCAGTAATAATAAGTGAACCAACTCCTCGAATCCGAAACCGCTACGAAATCCCCGGCTCGCTCGTGGTCGATTCCTGCTTCCCGCTTGCCGTCTTCATCGAGTACCGATTCAACCCCTTCAATGGATTCCAAAACCGCCCTAACTTCATCTTGGATAGCCTTGTCATTAACATACACGTGGGCGACTTGATGATCCGCAACCGCAAAAGCCTGGCTGGCCCCGCAATCGAGTTGCTCGAGTCCCAGTTCGTCTTTAATTGTAATCCAGCCTTTTTCCCTAAATACCCGATTCAGGTGGATCGGACGGTCCACGTCGCTAATCCCATATTCTGAAAGCAAGACTACTTGAATAGAGCGTTCCTCAAAGAAGGTTATCAGGTCTCCGACTACTTCATCGATGAGCTTTAAGTCGTCGCCAATAGCGGGATTCGAGGGACCCAGACGCTGCAAATTGTAGTCGAGATGGGGAAGATAGACTAGGTTGAGCGTAGGCTCATGTTTTCGCTCTACCCACTTGGCCGACTCCGCAATCCAGCGCGAACTCTCGATTCCCGCTCGTGGGCCCCAAAACGTGTGAAAGGGAAATGCTCCAATGTCCTTCTTTATCTCGGTCCGCATATCCATCGGATGCGTGTAAACATCGAAAAACTTGCGTCCATCCGCCGGGTACATGGGCCGAGGCGTTATCGAGTAGTCAACGGTCGAATACATATTGTACCACCAGAACATCTTCGCGCAGGTGAAATCCGGATCGATTCCCTTGAGCTCATCCCAAATTTTCAATCCTTTCACGATAGGATTCGACTGTTTCCAGAAGTGAACCTCGCTGTACTCCCGATTGTACCAGCCATTGGCGACCGCTCCATGTGATGCGGGTGTTTTGCCGGTGACGAAGTTCGATTGCGCGGTACAGGTAACCGCTGGAAAGGCTGGCTTAACTTTCGATATCGAACACCTATCCACGTAGGCCTTGATGTTTGGCGTACGGTCGTCAATCAGAGAGGCCGTCAGACCGACAATATTTAGGACCGCGGTTCGACGCATATCGCTAACCTAGTTTCTTAAGCCGTTCCAGTGAGCGGAGAACGACATCCGTATCCATTTCATGCACCTCAAACCGAGAACCCACGCGCTTTAAGAGCGTGATCGTGAGCAAGCCACCCAAATGCTCGCGAAACTCCTCCAGCCCCTCGAGCACATAAGGGAAACGACTACCATTTTTCCGCTCCAAGTGCTCCGAGTAGATTTCAAAGTTTAGATTCTGTAAGAGGGCTAGAATGCGTTCGGCGCTGCTGGCATTCAAATAGCCCATCTCTTCCGAATACAGCGTGTCAATCGCGATCCCGATTGCCACTGCCTCGCCGTGACTCAACGCGAAACCGGAAAGCTGTTCGAGCTTGTGCGCTGCCCAGTGGCCGAAGTCCAGAGGCCTCACGGAACCCATCTCGAACGGGTCCCCCGAAGTGGCAATATGGGCCACATGGTGCTCGGCGCACCTGTGGATCAACTCTTCCATCGCGCTCCGGTCAAAGGTATTCAGCGCGTCCGCATTTTCCTCGATCCAGTCGAAAAACGCAGCGTCACGAATAAGGGCCACCTTGATCGCCTCAATGTAGCCATTGCGAAGGTGCACATCGGGGAGCGTATCCAAAAACGAGAAATCGTTCACCACCGCAAACGGTGGCGCAAACGCCCCCACGAAATTCTTTTTTCGGTTAAAATTGATACCGTTCTTGACCCCGACTCCCGCATCGGCCTGGCCCAAGGTCGTCGTCGGAAACCGAAAATGGCGGATTCCCCGATGGGCCGTCGCCGCCGCAAATCCGACGGTATCCAGCAAGGCCCCTCCCCCGATCGCGACGATGTAGCTGTGGCGACAGATCTTGCTCCGTTCGATATCCGCGTAGATTCGATCGAGGCACTTGTCATCGTTCTTCAGAGATTCTCCTCCCGGGAGGACGTTTACCCCCATCAGCCTGAGCTCCTCGCTGTAGTGGTCGAAATAGCTCGCGATCTCGTCGGCCAGTCCCGGATTTGATTGGCTCACCGCTTCGTCGACATAGAACAGGGCCTTGCGACGATTTCCGCTTTCTTTCGAACAGGCGAGATCACGAAAAAGCGGATTCTCCACATCGAACGCTCTTTGTGTGAAGTACACCCGGAGATTGTAGGGGATGTGAATGGGATACTCTATGTGAGGAAATTCGGGCATTTAAACAAAAGTCAGGTCGCAGGAATGCGGCGTTGAGCGATAATGGCGATAACGAAAAAAGCCATCAGAGTTACCCCTGTGATTAAAGAAAATTGACGCATAACGCTGAGAATCGCCCAGTCCACGAGGCAAATGCCTGCCAAGAGAGGCCCAATCGTCTTTCCGACTATCAAGTGGCCAGCTACCTTTGCCTTGGAAAAGGCGAAAAAGAACCAGCCGCCAACAATCAGAAGGCCAACCAGAGTTCCGAGCCAAAGGGAATTCATGGCTCCAAAAACCAGAATGCCGATCAACGGCGTTAGTACGCCCAAAAGACCTACTTGGGAGAGGGAACCATCAGTTGATTCCGTTCGGGCAAGACTGGTGATTCCCACTACATAGAAAAACATCAGAACACTCGCCCAAATAACCTCCATGTTCAGTCCTCCTATGGATGCCGCTCCTACCACCAAGTAGAGCGCTGTACGGCATCCGGCCATAAGCGGCACCCCGAGCACCGTTTTCTTATGCACAAGATTGTAGGTCACGATCAGAGCCAGCAGCAGGGCGCCCAATAAAGCCACTTGAAGATTTATCCAGGCAACAAGAGCGTATCCAGATCCGAGCAGGCCAAGTGTCAGAAGGAGAACGGCTCGCTGCGAAACCTGTCCTGAAGGAATCGGCCTTTCTGGTCTAAACTCCTTGTCGAACTTCACATCGCAATAGTCGTTCAAGTACATCCCGCCAACATACATGAGACTCGAGCCGAAGAGGAGGGCAGTGAAAACGCTCCCTTGCCCTGTTCCACCAAGCACCCAGGCGCACAAGCCGTTCGACCAAACCGTCGAGAGGTTTGACACACGTCCCAAGACCAGAAACGCCCGCGCACTTACCATTAAGCCAGAGCAAAGGTATTCTCACTGTCGAGCGAGCACATTTTCAAGAAATTTGGATCTCTTAGCTCCTAAATAGCAGGTATTTACGCCTCAAGACCCGAAATGAGGCAAATACCGTGGCGAGAAGCCAATAGGATGTCGCGCCTATACCCGGCCTGTCGGAATCATGCGGTAGTGTCGCAAATCTTCTTGCGTGGCGGAAATCTACAACGGGCTTCGTGAATTTTATCCGATCAGCGAAAACCTAACATCCGTGCCCGATCTGCACAATCCCCAGCGGATTTCCCCTATCGTAAGCAAAGAATCCACCTTTGCTACCCTACTCGACTCGAAAAAGGTCTCAAAAAAGCCCAATAAAGGACCGTCCCTACCAGAAGCGTCAGAGATACAGAAAATCTTCACTGCCCCAGTTGCTCTTTACCTTCCAATTCCTCGTGAGGCGAACTCCCCTAGCGTCCAATCATACTCGCGCACCAGCTGGTCGACGACGTCACTCGTTCCTAATCCCCCCGGGAGCACTTCCCAAGTATACGTCTCCATTTCGAAATGGCGGCATATTCCGGGCTTACTCTTCAGAATGTCTAGGACACTTGAGATGTGATCGCTCGTTGAATCCAGAGGGGACCCGGGTGACTGATGAAGGGGTATGTGGAAGTGGATGCGCCACTCGTCCGCAGTATCCTCCCCTTCGCGCCTGGCCTGGAGCGCCACTTCGAGGTCCTCGTACCGTACCAATGCCTCGGAGCCCTTACGAGCCACGACTTGATGCAAGTAGACCGGTTCGCAGAACCCCTCGAGCATCTTAAGTGTCGCCTTTGAAAAATCCGAAACTTTCAATGCGGAGCTCAAGTGAATCTTGCTGATCCGAATCCCGCGGTCAATCAGACGCCCCAGCGACTCTTCTGCGGACTCGTACTCGACCGCTAGATGGCACGCATCATAGTTCACGCCCAGCCTTCTTAGCAGCAAATCACGATCGGCCAATTCAGCCGCCAGCAAATTATCCATGAAATCGGCCGTCTCGCTGCTGGTCTCAAACAAGCACAACGGCTCAGGCTCCAGTCCGAGATGCAGATCCCTCCCCGTCTTCTCACTCAAGCGCTCGATGTACTCTGCGCCCTTTGACAGATTTTCGCGCATGGCTACCAGCTGGTCCTGCGACGTGATGAATCGCTTGAACGATCCCGGCACGGTACTGATACTCGCCTCCATACCCTCGGGCGCAATTTCGCAAAGCAGGTCGAAAAGCAGTTTCGTGTACTCTAGCCTTTCCGGCGTCGTCCAGTCGGGCCGGTAAACGTCCTCCTTCACTCGAGTCCCGTGAAAATCACCGTAAGGAAATCCATTGATCGTGAACACGTAGCAATCGCGCTCATCAAGCCATTTTCTGAAGGCCAGTAGATTGGAAGGAACGGACAGTTCACGGGCTGCCGATGCGCTCAGGCGCAGCCCAATGGCATACGGGTCCTCCGGACAAACCCTTTCACGCACTCGCAGGGTATACTGGTCAAGCGACTCAAGCGTTTCCGCCCAGGAGCTTCCGCGATGGATGTTAGTGCAATAAGCGAGATGACTGTTGTTGGCTAGCTTCATTCAGTTGCAGAAAACCCGTCCACGAAAGAACCCGACCCAGAGATAGTAAAGCGGAATGTTCCCCATCCAAGCATTCACTAGGCCGCTTTGGGCTCCTACCAAGAAAGACTCTTGCTGAGTTGGGCATTATTTCAAAGAATGCTTGTCCCCTATGAATCGCAGAAATTTTATTCAATCATCCATCGCAGCGACGGCGGCTGCCACATTGCCCCTTTCAGTTCAAGGAGAGCATCACGGAAAGATAAAACAGACCCGAACCAATCCGATAGCGCTCTCGACCTATTCCCTTTGGCGTTTTCGTAACGACGCGCTCCGCGATCTACACAAGTGCATCGATCTTGCCAGTGAATTTGGCTTCGATGGCATTGAACTTCTACTCTACCAGTTTGAGCAAAACGATCTGCTTTCCAATAGCTACGTTCAATCCCTAAAGCGACACGCGGCGCTCCTTGGCCTTCCGCTCTGTGGCATGTCTACCCATCAAGGTTTCGTTACCCCGGATCGGGAAAAACGCCAGCGCAACATCGATTTGACGATCAGCCAACTGGAACTCTGTGGCCGCCTCGGCATTCCCGCTATGCGCGTCAATACAGGCCGTTGGGGCACCTCCGGCAGTTTTGACGAACTAATGGCAAATAAAGGCAAAGAACCTCCGCTAGATGGCTACACGGATGATGACGGCTTTCCGTGGGTCATAGAAGCCTTTGAAAAATGTCTTCCGACTGCAGAGAAACTGGGTGTCGTCATGGGGCTGGAAAATCACTGGGGACTGGGTCTCACCGCCGAGGGCGTCATGCGGATCGTGGATACCGTCGACTCGCCCTGGCTTCAAGTGACGCTCGATACGGGAAATTTTCTAGAGAACCGAGACGCGCAACTGGAAGCCCTCGCCCCGCATGCCTACTTTGTTCAAGCCAAGACCTACTACGGTGGAGGCCAATGGTACGAGCTCGATATCGACTACCCAAAGATCGCCCAGATGCTGCACAAGCATGACTACCGCGGCTGGGTCTCGTTGGAATTTGAGGGAATGGAAGACTACCGAACGGCTATCCCCAAAAGCTTAGAACTTCTACGAAACGCTTTCAGCTACAGCCCCTAACAGGCGAGATCACTGGATTCACGAAAGCGACATCTCCCTCAGGTCTTTATTCAGTTAACTTCAAAAGGACTCAACGCCGTCAAGCATTCAGTAGTTCTTCGATTCCATCAAGAGGACCTTTCCCCATCTTCTTGCCAAACTTCTCCAAAACAAACGGCAGAAGTTTCACCCACAAGGGTAACGCCGCATGCTTCAAATTTACCGCGTGCTCTATCTTGGAACGATCCGGGCCAACCTTCGAAATATAGTAGGTCTCCTCCACGCTTCCCGTTTTAGAGTCGTCTACGTATCGGTATCGATAACGGATCCGCTTGTGGAGGACGTATTCTATCACCTCCCCTTGGGCGTTACTTCGCTTTCCTGACATTTCGAATACAGCGTTAAAGCGACTCCCTTTCCCCATTCCGGTGCTTACACATTCCACGCGTTTCTCATTCCAGGCAGGCATGTTGGCCGGATCATGAACGATTTGCCAAAGGTTTTCTGGCGAAGCTCGGAACGTTTTTCTGGATACGATCCTCAATGCCTTTGCAGATTGTTATGCCGGTTTTCCAAGACTTAATTCGGGCCTAACCGGAGAAGAAATTCCCGAAGCCTAACTTCCTTCGCTGATAGAAGGTGAATGGAGCTCACAAAATAGGCGCTCCGATTCGGTATCGCTGATCAGAATGAGTTCATCGTCTGGCTTAATCGGAAGACTCGGCCGTGGAGGCGCTTGCAAACCATCCTCACCTCGTATCGCAATGACATTGCAACCCGTACTCACTCTCAAATTCATTTCACCGAGCGTCTTCCCGTGCAAGGACTCTGGCGCTTTTACTCGGAAAATGTTCAAGCCTTCAGCCACCATTAGGATGTCACTGTGCTTGAGAAAATTGAATATGATGTTCGCTCCCATCGATGCATAGGAAAGCACGATATCTGCCCCGGCCCGGTGTAATTCCGATATCGTTCGTACCTCGGTAGCCCGACAAATTATCTGTATATCCGGTCGGAGCTTGCGGCAGAATATGGTCAGATAAACCTCGAGATCATCATCATGTGAAGTGATTATGACCGTGCGGGCCTCAATAATTCCCGCCTTGTTCAAGGTCTCGAAGGTCGATGCATCCCCAATCACTCCCTTGTCTCCAAACGGCTTGAGCGCATGAGGAGAACGGTCCACGACTTTGTAATTGGTGTTGTTCGAAGCCAGCGTTTCACAAACCGCCGTGCCCACTCGTCCCGCTCCGATGACCACTGTGTGGCCTTCCCGGTTATCGGCATTTCGGTACTTCGAATCAAACCGAGCCAGCGTCTCCTTGGATCCGGCTAGCAGCAGTACTGAATTGGGGTTGATCACCGCATCTGGGGCGCTGATTGTGAATTCACCACGTTCCCAAAATCCAATTACATTGACGCCCGCGCTTTTACGGAGGTTCGCCTCGGCAAGCGTCTTCCCATCGAGCTCAGGCGAGTCAGCGATGGCCTCGACTATCAGGAGTTCATCGAAACTGGCGACAACGTGACTGAGGGAATCTCCACCATAGGCCCTGCGCGCTAAAGCCTCACCCACGATATTCCCTAGCTGAAATGCTTTGTTGGCCCCGGAAAGGCGAATCACCTCACTAGACGATTTCGAATCGGCCGCCGAAATGATGGGAATCTGGGGATTGAGCGCCCTAATCGTAAAAGCCAGGCGAGCATTTTCGAAATCGGATCCCGTTAGGGCAACAATCGCCGCGTGCTCTAGACGCAATCGCTTGTAGGTCGACTCAATGCTTGGGTCCCCGACGAATGCATTGATCCCTTGGTCGATCAATCGAACGCATTCCTCAGTATCGCTCGTAAGCAAGGCGTATTGATCCCCAAATCGATCTAGCTTCTCGATCAGAGTACTCGAGATCGAGTCATAGCTGAGCAGAATGGCATGACCCGATACCGTATCTGGAAGGCTGTGCTGGATGATCCGTCTTGAACGGCTTTCCACCCACGGGGCGTAGAAAAACTCAATCAACGTAAACGGGAGCAAAATCAGCAAAAATATAACACCCGAGAGCAGAACGAAAATGGAGAAAATACGCCCAATATCCGATTGAAAGGTAATGTCGCCAAACCCAAGCGTAGACATTACCGTGAAAGACCAATAAAACCCAGTTAGCCAAGAATGATCTTGTCCTTCCCAGGCCATCAGCACGTGGAACACGATCGTGAACACGATCACCATCCCCGTTAGGGTTAGCAGGAAGCGACTGAGCAGTCGCATATTGCGCCGACGGGATTCACCCGCTTTTATGGCAGCTACACTGGAGGTGAGGAATTTCAAAGGTTTTGCAGCAGACTCAATGGCTCAATTCTCATTAACAAAGTCGGTTATTTCGATCTAAGAGATCGAGACAAGACTGGAATGATCCACTACCTTACAGTGAAATTCGGGCACTGACTCAGGAATTTAACAGGATTGCGATAAAAGACCTGATCGATGGCGTCGTCATCGTAGCCACGGCGGCGCATCTCATGGGCCGCATAAGGGACCGCCAATGGAACACTCACACCCCAATCGCAGGCGGAATTCAGCCAGAGTCTTTCTGAGCCGAAATTCTCCAGGATGTCGATTGCTCTCGCGGAAGTGCATTTGGATTCCGGATACAAGGTCAATCCACCCCAGAACCCAGCATCCATGACGTATTTTGCCGTATGCTCCTCTACGTGATCAATCAGCACTTTACCGGGATCGATCCGGGAATCGCTCTTGATCAGGTCAACAATCAGCTGCGTTCCTTTTCGCTTATCCTCCAAATGAGGGGTATGAACGAGGATCAACTGGTCATTCTCGGCCGCCACATTCACATGCTTTTCCAAAACGGTCATTTCGTTTCGGCTATTCTTGTTTAAACCAATCTCGCCTATCCCCAGAACATTCTCACGCTTGAGGAACTCAGGAATCAGGGCGATCACCTCGTCTGCCAGCTTTACGTCTTCTGACTCCTTTGGGTTGATGCAAAGCCAGGAAAAGTGCGGCAGTCCAAATTTGGCCGCCCGCTTGGGTTCATAATCGGTCAACTGACAGAAGTAGTCGTAGAACCCATGTGCCGAACTTCGATCGAAGCCGGCCCAAAAAGCAGGTTCACAAACGGCTTTGCATCCAGCAGTCACCATTGCCATGTAGTCGTCAGTCGTGCGACTGACCATGTGAGCGTGTGGTTCGATGTATCTCATTACGGCTTATCGGGCCAGGCGCCACAAGCGGCTTTGGTGGTGGCAAATGGAATCAGTTCCTCCGTCGGGTCACTTAAGGAAAGCAGCACGCTTTGAGCCCGGTTTTCCGAATCCAATTCCCTTAGAGCATCCTTAAAGGCCTTGTATCTAAAATCGTCCGTAAACCCGTCTCGTTCGATACGGTCCATGAAGGCCGCGATGTCGATCAGTTTGGCACGAGCCTCCATGTAGTAGAGCTCAACGGTATTCTGCTTTTCTTTTGGCTTCATTGGAGAACTATCACTAAATAACAAACTTTACTTCAGAGACGGTAGTTTGCGAGGGAATTCCCTAGACCAAACCAACTAGGGCCCTTCATCAATACAAAATCTCTCAATAGAAATTACCCGCTTTGCAGACCTTTTCGACAGTGGCTCTCTGATCAAAGTCATTCGCTGAATCTCATTCTACGGATAAACGAGCTCGTTGAGCGTATAGAAGGCTTTCGATACGCTCACCCTCCGTCCACTCAAACTCTGCAGTCGATTGATGTCGAATTCGTAAACTTTCCCCGCAGTCAATGGCAGTTTCACCGCGAGCGTTCGTCCATCAACCAAAAGGTTCACCGACTGTACCCCCACTGGCTCAAGCTCAGTCTTGGGGGCTCCGTAGTTGCGGGTGTAGGGATAGTGGAACTTTTGCACGCTTACCGTACCGACATCAATTTGCGTTTGATCTAGATCCTCGGTAAAGGTGATATTAAATCCAGTATCCGTAAGTTTGATATCGAGAATCTCAAATGGGTTCGTGCCGTCCCACACCACTTTTTGCACACCATAGAGCTTTCCACCCTTCGATTTCCAGCCCCGTCCCGTCTGTCCCACCCAAAGGCTTCCCTTCTGGTCAAAGCGAAGGCGGATGTTTCCGCTCTGAAAACCGTCCATGAAATTAATGACCATCCCCTGGTAGACGCCTTTCACTTTCTGCAGTGACATTCGAAACAGGTTGGACATCGTTTGGTCGCCTACAAAAATCTGCCCCTCGAACGGACCAAACGTTCCGCCCGTCACATCCCACTCGGGATTGCTCGGCGAATTGGCAACTTCGACATGGGGTATCCAAATAGCCGGAGTTTCTCGGAAGCGGTCAAAGTCCTCCTCTTTCCCCGCATTTATCAATTCTAGCGAATAGCCCTCGCGATCCCGCAACGAAACCGGATGACCGTAAAACTTTCCCGGCTCTAGCAGATGCAGTTTTGAAGTCGCGACCCAATCACCTTGGTTGTCGATGCAGAATATTTCTCCCCACGGACTGATTCCAATACCGGCGGCTGACCGTAACCCCACGGCATAAGCGTCGAAGGTTCCATCCGGGAATACTCGATAGGCCCAGCCTCGATAGCCGCCAACGCTCCCCATCGCGCCGCCTAAGTTCAAGGTGCCCTGCGCCTGGTGATCCAGATTCAAGAGCCCGTGATATACGCCAGACGCATCCTTAATCGGTCCGTAATGGTATTCATGATAATTGTCGTGGAAATCGAATTCGCTCGTCACCTGCACATATTCGTCGGCCACACCATCGCGATCCAAGTCAACCAGCCGGGTCAGCTCGGGCTTCTGGGCTACTAAGATAGTCCCATCGTCGTCGCATAGCAAACCGGCTGGCTCATGAAGCCCAGTCGCAAATAACTTCCAGTCACGCCCGTTCTCCTGCCGCCAGACGTCTCCGAGGCGCGTAGCGACCCAAACGGTTCCCTCGCTATCAATATCCAGTCCGGTCGCGCTGAATCGCAAATCTTCCGGGGTATCAACCGTTACGATTGAGTACCCTTCTGGCGCGTACCTAATCTGAGCCTGAATCTCGTTTACCAGACAGAAACTGGCAATCAGCAGCCCTGTACAAACCCCCTTCGCTATGTGAATCTTGAACGCCATCTCCGCTTCCTATTTTGTCACCGTAATGCTAAACTGGCTACGTTTTGCCTTGTCGACGATGAAGCGTCCCACCAGCACGGCCCCGTCCTTCGACTCCACATTGAGGCTCTTTTCGGGAAGCCCAAGGGTAATTCGCTTCCTTCCAAACCCCTCCAGTTCAAAATGGAACCGAATGGACCTTAACCCATTCGGACTGGCGGACACACGTACTCGACGCTTCTCGTCCGCATATTCGAACCGCGGACTATCCCCTACCGTGTACTTGACGAAATCGCCCTCAAACGGTTCCCCCTCCACGAGTACTTGGATGCCAGGAGACTCGTAGAAAAGCCACTCACCCAGAATGCGGCTGGGATTCTTGCCTCGGCCATCGATATTCGGGCCAACATTTAAAAAGTCCCCGTCCCACAAGCCGACGATTGAATTCGTGACCGGACTGAAACCGTAGTTGAGGCTCCCAGGATAACCCACGCCAATACTCTTAGGCGGAAGGTGTTCGATCTTCTTGCGAATGACAATAGGACGGTCATCAGCCTTCACAAAGTAGTTCGTTTGCAACATGCGATTTCTCGCCGAAACCGACAAGGGCTCATAAAGCGTGTCGCCTTGCAGATATACTTCAAAGCGCGGATTCGCATCCCGCTTCAAGTAGCTCATCCGTACTTGCTGCCGGCCATTTTTCACAGCGTATTGGAATTCGCGATTGCCGATGTCAATCGGCCTGGATTCTTTGCCATCCACCTCGACCTTGACCTCGTCCTGCCGCCCTTTGCTGACTTTGATGAAATGACGCCCTTCTTCCGGTACGATTAGCGTGCCTTGGAAAACCATGGCGTAGTCATCCCCATCAGTCAATTTCTCGTCGGCAAAGTTGCGCGGCAACACTCCTGATTTGGTGGGTCGGGATTGAGTCAATCGTTCGAGCGGCACATTCGTCGCCGCGGAGTGGAAGATCTGATAGCTCAGACCGCGAAACCCGATCTGCTGGGATAAGATGTAGGCCACCATATTTTCCAAGGTCTTCTCGTCATACACGCTTCCAAAGGCCACCATGCCCTTTTCAGGAAACCCCTTAGCGGTGCTTGCCAATATCTGAGTCGGCGAAGAACCATGCACCCATTCGCCATCCCGCAGATTAAAGCCCGTCCCTCCCTCAAGACTCTGTCCGTGGCAGCTAAAACAGACATTTTGATAGGTTTCCTTGCCCGCCCGTATCGCGGAGGAATCCTTGCTCAATTCAATCAGCTCCTGATCGGAAAGCGATCCGCGGCAAATCGATACGGCGAATCCAGCAACGAGAATTGCGACCCTGACCGGTCCTCGCATACTGTGGACTGAACCCGTAAACGACATGCGGAAATTAGATAAATCCATCAACTCCCATGGCAACGTCTCAAATGGTAAATCGCTTAATTTACGTTCCCTTTAGAAAGCCCCGCTTCCACTGGGTACTGATTCTTGCTTTGCTATAGGGATATTTTGCCTCCTAATTCCTTCTTTATGAACGTGAACGGAAAGCCCTACCGGACCATTTGGCTCAAAGAAGAAGAGCCTCGCACCATTCAGATCATCGATCAGCGCAATCTGCCCCACGAGTTCAAAATTGAAGACATATCCAGGGTCACCGAAATGGCGAGAGCGATCAAAGAAATGCATGTCCGCGGGGCGGGACTAATCGGCGCGGCCGCTGGATTTGGCATGTATTTGGCAACCCTCGAAGCAGAAAAGTCTGAAGACTTTGAGCGATCCCTTCGATCCTCCTACGAAACGCTCAAATCGACTCGTCCGACCGCCGTCAATCTCGTTTGGGCGCTTGATCGCCAAATGGACGCAGTTGCAGCCGAAGATGGGACACCGGAAAAAATCCGCATCGCACTGGAGACTGCCCAACAGATCGCTGACGAGGATGCCGCCTTCTGCCAAAGAATTGGGGAACACGGAGTCGAGCTCATCAGAACAATCAGCCAATCCAAAGACGGAGAACCGGTCAACATTCTGACCCACTGCAATGCGGGTTGGCTCGCTTTCGTGGATTATGGCTCCGCAACCGCGCCCATCTACGCCGCTCACAACGCGGGTATCGCCGTCCATGTTTACGTCGACGAAACGCGTCCCCGCAATCAAGGCGCCCGTCTAACGGCGTGGGAGCTGGGCCAACATGGCGTGCCCCATACCATCATCGCTGACAATGTTGGCGGACACCTCATGCAGCACGGAATGGTTGACCTCGTACTTACCGGCACCGACAGAACCGCGGTTTCGGGCGATGTGGCCAACAAGATTGGCACCTACTTAAAAGCGCTCGCTGCCCAGGACAACGACGTCCCCTTTTACGTAGCCCTCCCGTCGTCGACGTTTGACTGGGACATACGCGATGGTGTTAATGAAATCCCGATCGAGCAAAGAGACGATGAGGAAGTCAGATTCGCAGAAGGTCTTTGCGAGGGACAAATAAAAAGCGTGCTCCTTTCTCCCGAAACGTCCCCAGCGGCCAACTACGCATTCGACGTTACCCCCGCCCGCCTAGTAACCGGATTAATCACCGAAAGAGGCATCTGCGACGCCAGTGAAGCCGCCATCCGCAAACTCTTCCCGGAAAAGTGACCGGACATAATCGCGGTATAAAACCGCTCCTACATTCATTAGCAACTCGTAGGAGCGGTTTTACACCGCGATACCAATACCTCACCCCCGCCCGACTCGCAACGGGCCTCATCACCGAACGAGGCATTCGCCAGGCTAACAAAACCTCGACCCGAAAACTGACCGTCCGTGATCGCGGTGTAAAACCGCTACTACGAGCTACTAACGCTTCGGGACGCTCTCGCCCTAACCGCATTCCCTGAATTTTCACGTCATTCACAAAAACATTGTCGCCCATCCCAATATCCCTGAACCTCCCACCCTAAACCTCTCAATCTCCTTCAGTCCTGCTTAGTTCGTACGGCGGTGCACGGATCAATCCCTTACTTTCGCATACCACTCCATGGCCACTTTTCTATCCTTCCTCTTTTTTACCGGTCTGGTCGGCCTGATCACCTACCTCAAGACTCGACGGGACAACCTGCACTCCTCAAAAGGCTACTTCCTGGCGGGAAACAGTCTCAATGGATGGGTGATCGCCGGATCCCTCATGCTCACCAACCTGAGCGCCGCGAATTTCACCGGCATGACCGCCAACGTCTACAAGGGAAACCTGTCACCCATCGCCTGGACGGTAACCGTCATACCTGTGCTCATCTACTTTTGCTCATTCCTGCTCCCCACGTTTCTCAAGGGAGGCTTTACCACGATTCCAGAGTTTCTGGAAAGCCGCTTCAGCAAGTCCACCCAGCGGATTGTGGCGGTCATGTTTCTCTTTTCCTACATCGTCAGTGCCATGCCGGTTGCTCTCTATGGGGGATCGATCGCTATCAACCATTTGTTCAACGTTCCTCAGGCGTTCGGTCTTAGCGATGAAATGGCGATATGGATCGTGGTCTGGGTGCTAGGCAGCATTGGCAGTGTGTATGCGCTTTTTGGAGGTCTGAAAGGCGTGGCTATTTCAGACACTTTAAACGGAGTCGGTCTTCTTGTTGGCGGGGCTCTCGTGTTCATTATCGGCGTCTATCAAGTGGGCGACCACAATTTTGTCGAAGGAGCCAAAACGATTCTCACCAAGAACACCGAGATACTCGATGCAGTGGGTGACGTCTCCGATGGGATCCCGTTTTCAGTGCTCTTCACAGGGATGCTCATTCACAACTTCTTCTTCTGGACAACCAACCAGTTTATAATCCAGCGGACACTCGGGGCCAAGAGCCTTAAAGAGGGTCAAAAGGGCATCATGTTGGCTTCGTTCTTCAAAGTTCTGAACGTCTTCTACATCGCATTCCCGGGAATCATCGCCTTTCACCTCTATGGTGCCAATAATTTCGAGAATCCCGATTTCGTATACCCCACATTGATACGTGATATCATGCCCAACTTTTTCGTCGGCTTCTTCGCTGCCGTCATATTCGGAACGGTCTTGAGCACTTTCAATTCCGTCCTGAATAGTTCCGTCACCATTTTCGCATTGGACGTATACAAACCTCTTTTTGGAAAGAATCGAACTGACGACGAGGTCATTCAAAGAAGCAAGCGCATCGGTCTTGTCATGGCGATTGCCACCATGACCATTGCCCCGTTTATCATGTACTTCCCAGAAGGGATTTTTACATTCATGGTAAAGGTGGATAGCCTTTTCGGAGCCCCCATATTGATGGCTCTTCTACTTGGCTATTTTTCACGAAGGACGCCCGCGAAGATCGTCAATATTTGCCTCGGCGCCTTCGTCACCGTATACGGCATTCTGATGTTTATCATCCAGCCGGAGATACATTACCTTCACTACATGGCGATGCTTTTCGTTTTCTTTATATCGCTTGCGCTCCTCCTCTCGCGCTCTAGCCCAGCAACCAAACCCGAGTTCCGCACGATGACCGTCGAAGGCCTAGACCTGCGACCTTGGAAGCACTTCAAACTGGTGAGCGTCATGGCGATGCTGGTGATGATTGGTGCCTATATTTCCTTTTCCTCATGGGGGCTCGTGGAATCGGACAAGCCTAAAACCATAGAATATGGATACATCGCCATGGGACTCGTAATCGCATTTTGCGTGTTCGGCATTCCGTTGTTTCGGAAAAGGGTTTCCAGTGCGGGATAGCGTCTACTTTTAAGCCTAATTTCTTGGTTTGCACAAACCTCGAGTTTTCCTCAGTATTATCTCAAAAGATAATTACCTCTTTAACGCCCCCTTTAAACATGGAAAAGGAAACAAATGACCCAAGCGAAAGCGATGCCACGGAAGTATCCCCTGAAAACTCCAATCCCGATTCACAGGAAGTAGCCGCCACGACACCACCCTGCACAAAGGAAGCGACCCATACGGCGAGCGACGAGGCTAAGGCCAAATTCAAGATGAAGCTCCGCTTCGTCGCGCTTGGGGGCGCGATCTTCGGGATGATTTTCGGCGCAGTGATTGAGATGTTTGTGCAAGGGGCGATGGAATCGACCGGTTTCTTCGGCCCCACCCTGGATTCTGTCCTCGAGCAGCAGGAAACTAATTTTACCTCGATCCAGGCAAAACTCGCTGAGCTAAGTGCCACCAAAGATGAGAAAGAGCGTTCCCGAATCCAGAAGGAATTGGATGAACTCATAAGA
>CALDFV010000203.1 GCA_937942145.1 uncultured Opitutaceae bacterium | reverse complement strand
CTGGAGCGGTTGTGAGATCGTGATGCACCACAATAAGCGTCTTCCCTTGCGACTGGAGTTCCCGTAGGATCTCAATTATGGCAGACTCCGTGGCCGCGTCGACACCGACGAAGGGCTCGTCCATCAGGTAGAGATCACTCTCTTGGGCTAGTGCTCGGGCGAGAAAGACCCGTTGTTGTTGGCCACCGGATAGATTTGAAATTTGGCGTTTGGCGTAGGGGAGCATCTTGACCTTGTCGAGACAAGCCATGGCAATTTCTTTATCCGATTTGCTGGGACGCTTGAACGGGCCCAATCGTCCATATCGACCCATCAAGACCACATCCATCGCGTTCACTGGAAAGTCCCAGTCGACCGATTCCCTCTGGGGCACGTAGCCCACTCGAGTCACTGCCTTTTTAAAGGACTCTCCAAAAACTTCGATCCACCCGCTGGCGACCGGTAGGAGCCCCATGATGGCCTTAATAAGGGTCGACTTGCCCGCTCCATTGGGTCCAACCACGCCCACAATGGATCCCTGCGGAACTTCGAGATCGATTCCGTAGAGAACAGGTCGTTTGGTGTACGCCACCGTAAGGTCGTGAATCTCCAAGGGCAGGGGAGATTTTGGATGGGGATCGGTTATTGGTGGTGCAGACATGGGACTAGTGACTCCAGTTTGTGCTTCGATCTAGGAGATAGCCCAAAATCTTTAAAGGCCGCAATCGTGTATTCAAAATAGAGAGAGTTTTTTTTACAGGCATCAAAGGTTTCAATAATCAACTGAAAGGCGAATGCCGGCCACGACTACATCTTTGGTGGCATGGAACGGATTGATAATGTACTGGAGGCTGGGTTGTAACTGCCATCCATGGATGAGTCCGGACTGATAGGTGATTTCCACCACCTGCTCACTTTTGACCGGCCGGTTCTCTGCGATGGCAGTGGCTTTGCGAAATTCTTCTCCAAAGTGGGAATGCGAATAGGCAATGCCAAAAATGTCCTCGGGTCGACTGCCGATAACGCCTTGCCAATTGAATCCTATGTCAAAGTAGCGGTCGATTATACTGTATTCAGATTCCGGATTGATTCCAATGCGAGCGAAAAGACTGACCGATTCAGAGAGTGACTGGTCGATGACCGCGTAAAGAGCGGAATTTCCTTTGGAGTAGGATCCGCTGGTGAACGATTCGAATGAGCCACTGTGGAAATAGGCTCCGATTTTAACTTGGGCTTCAAGGTGCGAATTCCCGTAAAACTGCCAGCCCCGCTCGGCGATATAGAAATAGCCGGCATCGCCCCCGGCCTTCCACTTGAAGCCGTGGTCGTCGCGGTCGCCAGGTCCCGGGTTGCCCGCATAGACACCAATTTGGAAATACCCATTTGCGAGCTGATGCTGGTATTCGGCGCCAGCTGCTCCCACAGAGAATAGAGGAGCGGACAGGTTGGCGGAAACGGAAGGAAGGGCCCCGAAGTTCGAATTGAGAAAAAGACTGCCGCCCTCCGAGACATAGAAATTTTCGTCGGAAGCGAGCTGACCTATTCGAATGTAGGAATTGGTGAACGAATGTTGAAGCCAGGCGGTAAATATATTGTACCGCGTATCGGTTCTAATGTTACTATACACTCCGAAGTCGCCGGTAAAACCATCGACATCACGGTCGCCCGAGTAGAGGAAACCTCCAATGTGACCTTCAAGCCTTCCGGTTAAGACAAAACCCGCGCCCAATTCGATTAGACCGAAATCGCGCTGTCCGGTACCGACTCCACCTTCAAGCAAGCTCCAGCCGTCGATAGTAAAGCTGGCGTAGGGTTGGACCTTAAAGGGACGGGGGCCCGCCTGAACACCGGTCGCAACCGCCACCAGAGAAAAGAGGCTGAATAGGATTGCGGGAAATATACGCATCAAGAAGCCGACAAGCGGCTATTTTAGGGCTTCCGCTATGGTAGCGATGTTGCCTTTAACCATACCCTCGTAGGTTCCGAGATCGAAAGATGAGCCATCGGCGGCTTTCCCCATGTGTCCCTTGGCGCCCATTGCGTCGGAAAAAAGTTCGCCACCAATTTTGGCTCCGGAGTCTTCGCTGATGCGGCGTATTGCAGCTGGCGATACACTGGATTCGACGAATATGGCTTTGATCCCCTTTTGCTTGATGAACTCGCCGATCTTCACGATATCGGCCAGACCCGCTTCGCTTTGGGTGGAAATCCCTTGAACGCCGATTACGGTAAAATCGAAAGCGCGGCCAAAGTAGTTGTAGGCGTCATGACTCGTAATGAGGAACCGTTGCTCGGGCTTGACCTGGGCCATATATTTGCGGCCCCATTCGTAGTAGCTCGAATAGGCCGCGCGAACGGATTCACCGTGTTCCTTGAACTCCTTGGCGTGGGCTGGATCCACTTTTGACAAAGCGGTTACCACGGTATCGACGCATCGCGCCCAAAGCCTCGGATCGAACCAAACGTGAGGATCGTAGTGGCCCTGAAACTCCTCAGGCTGGAGCAGTTTGTCCTCCGGTATGCTCTCGGTGACGGCATAGACCGGCTTTCCGCGGCGTCCCATTTTGACCAGAATGTCAGCGAGCCGACCTTCCAAATGCAGGCCGTTGTACAGAATGAGATCTGCGGATTGCAGCGTGTTAATGTCGGATGCGTTCGCTTTATAGAGGTGAGGGTCTACACCTGGGCCCATCAAACCAGTGACTGTGGCGTATTCGCCGGCGACCGATTCCGCCAAGTCAGCCACCATCGTCGTGGTTGCCGCTACTCTGATACGCGCTTCTTTCGCACCTGAAAGGGATGCGGTGGCTGCAAATAGGACAGTGATGGCCAAGACAATACGTCCAGAAGTAGAAACATTTTTCATCGATTAAGGGCAATACCCTTGGTTTGAGAAGAGTCAATTCCTAATTTCAAAGGGCAAAAAGGAAACTTTGATTAATCAAAGTAAGCTCAAGCCCTCTTCCGTGTGATATAGAGATAGCTCTTCCAAGCCGGTCCGGCGGCAGGAAAATCTGGGACAGCTAATATCTCGAGGTTGCACTGCTTTTCTAAAAAAGACACTAACCGTTCTCGGTGAATAGCGTTCATCTCGAAAAAAGATTCATTGCGGTAAAACGGGAGAATCTTCGTGATCTGCTGTTTGAGAGTTTTAAATTGATAAAAGAGACGCTTTTTAAAAAGCCGGAATGGCTTCTGGTTACCGGGAAACTTGGGGTCGAGATGGCTGGGGAGTTGAAACACGAGAAGTCCACCAGGTTTAAGAAGTCGGCTGAATTCCTTGAGGTACTCCCGCGTATAGCGAGGAGCGATATGCTGGAACACGATCGCGGAATAAATTA
This sequence comes from uncultured Opitutaceae bacterium, assembly GCA_937942145.1. Lineage (GTDB taxonomy): Bacteria > Verrucomicrobiota > Verrucomicrobiia > Opitutales > Opitutaceae > Pelagisphaera. The sequence goes on along the minus strand of CALDFV010000203.1, from coordinate 51,701 downwards.
GATCGATCGATGCGTTCTCAAGCCGATGGAGTCGTGTAGTGGTATTCTCGATAAACGTACAGTTGGGTCCTCGTTCTTTTTGAGTGGAAGCGAATTCGACCATGCTGCGGGAAATGTCGATTCCGTAACAGGTTTGGAATCGCTGGGATAAAGGGAATGTTAGCCTTCCCACGCCGCAGCCAAAATCAATCGCCGTGCCTCCACCCAAGGGTTTGCCTAGCTTGTCCAAGCGAGATTCGAGATCGTCGATCACGGCGCGACCGGTAGCGTAGAATTCCTCCAAGTCCCACTTGCCGCCGCGTTTGGCGTCGTCGGACAGTACCGTCCATAGCGGGTCTTCTGCCGCGAGTGATTCGAAATTCTCTTGTAGCTGATGGAGATTCACGAGGCGAGGTTGCGTTGCCGCACAGCTTCGAAGAGCGTTACCAGTGTAGCCATGGCAACGTTCAAGGAGTCTGCCTGGCCAGCCATGGGAATACGGGCCTGTTTCTGGCATGCGTTCAGCCAAGTCTCAGACAACCCAAACTGCTCGCTGCCCATAACGATGGCGATAGGTCCAGTCATATCGACTTCGGTGTGGTAGGTTTGCGTATGCGGGGTTGTCGCAACTGTCTGAATACCATTTTTGGTAAGCCATTTGATCGTCTCCAGAGAGGAGGTCATGACAGTAGGCATGGAGAAAAGTACGCCTGTAGAAGAGCGGACTACGTTGGGGTTGAAAAGGTCGGTCACGGGATCACAGCATATTACTGCGTCTACACCAGCAGCATCGGCCGAACGCAGTATGGTGCCAAGGTTTCCCGGTTTCTCTATCGATTCTGCGATCAATAGGAATGGGGGATTGCTCAACTTAAGCTCATCGAGGTAATGGCTCCATTGATTGAATACGGCAAGGATTCCCTCGGGCCGGTCGCGGTAGGCAACTTTCTCGAAAGCAATCTTCGTCAGTTCAAACAGCGTGGCTCCTTTCTCTTTTGCTTCCGCAAGAAGAGTCGGCTCGTTTTCCCCAAGGAACCAATCGGGAGAAAAATAGACCTCTTCAGGTACACTCCCTTTTTCCAGCGCCCGGCTAATTGCCCGATATCCCTCAGCGATAAATACCTTCTGGCGATCTCGAGGCCGGCGGTTGCGCAGCTTGACCAAGTTCTTGATACGAGCGTTTTGGAGACTGGAAATGACTTCAGCGTCTAGCATGGGTGCGATGCCCCTACCGGTTTTGGGCAGAGTTGAGTTTATGCCCAAGTTTGGTTTGGGCATGGATTTAGAATCGAATCGAGTCGGATTCGTCAAGGGTTTGGTCAGACCGGCCGACCACAATGGATTAAGGCGGATGACGCCATACCGCATTGGGGTGTGTTTGTCAGAAAAGTGTAAGCGATTCGCGATCTGAAGGGGATCACCTCGATATGTTGTAAAAAAGGGGTATAAGTAGGCTACTCCCTCGTTAGCGAGTAAAGCTAAGGCTTTAGGTAGCGTTTGCATATTTGATATGCTAATGGCACTTCTATCCATTACGGCGCTCGCGGTTCTCGCGGCGTATTTCGTTCTGAATCAAAAGAATGAGACGCAAGAGCGCATCGGGACCGTTAAAGAGATCCTAAACAAGGATGCGCTTTTCGTGGATTTCGATGATCGCCGATCCAACGTGGTCAAGTTGTTTGGCTTGAAGATGGCCAGCGAAAGAGAAATGCTTGATGAGCAGATTTTCGATCTCCTTTACAATGAAGTGAAAGGAAAACGGATCCGGGTGAAACCCGTACGCGTGGACACGGGGGAGATTCTAGTTTCGGAGATCTACTCGATGGCAGACGAATACCTGAACGAGATTTTGATCCGCCAGGGATTCGCTCGTTGGAATCCGTCTGAAGCCGCCAATGACCGTCGACTGTCCGAAGCCCAGGAAATGGCGAAGATGCATGATCAAGGCGTGTGGAACCCCACCGTGAAACAGTTGGCAGCAGAAGAAAGCCACGAAGCGGATTCTGATGAGCAGGAGATTGAGGGCGATTCTGCGGAAGAGGGTGATCGGGCTGAAAGCGAGTCTTTCGCAGCAGCCGATACGGAAGCCAATCGCGAAAGGGTTCCTGCTGGAGCTGAAGCGAAACCGCATTCCGAATAGTTTAAGCATCGCATTGATTGCCTCGATTCAGTCCCACTCTTTTCTGGGCGGACCTGTAGCTCAGCGGTTAGAGCAGCCCCGACCTGTCGGGGTTGGTCGTGGGTTCAACTCTTTAGGTGGCTCTAGAAAACGGATCCCCAAAAGTGCCGAATGAAAACTTGCCAATGCGGTTTTGGGCAGTTTTATTCCTCCTTCTTTTTTGAGCGGGCCTGTAGCTCAGCGATTAGAGCAGCCTCGACCTGTCGGGGTTGGTCGTGAACAGCACCTGAAAGACGAGAATTCGTTTAATCGATTCTTGCCAAGCTCGCTCATGGCACCTTTATATCCTGTCTTTTCTGTTACGGGCCTGTAGCTCAGCGGTTAGAGCAGGGGACTCATAATCCCTTGGTCGTGGGTTCAAATCCCTCCGGGCCCACCATCTTCTTTGCATGGCGTTCGTTTACATACTACAAGGAACGAGCGGTCGCCTCTACATTGGCTCGTGCCAGAACGTTGCACGGCGTTTGGAGCGGCACAATTCCGGAAGGGTCCACTCCACCAAGCGTATCGGACTTCCGCTGAAATTGATCGCATATCGCGCATTCGAATCCAACGCCGAATCCCGAGCCGCTGAAGTGAAGCTCAAACACTGGAGGAATTTAGCGAAAGCGACAGCTTTTCTGAATGAAACAATTTAGAGCAGCCTCGACTGGTCGGGGTTGGTCGTGGGTGTCAGGCCTTCTCGGCTGGTGCCTCGTGAACAACCCCCCGGGCTTATCAGCTTTCGCGTGGTGCAAGCCGAAGACGAGATCTGTCAAAGAGAATTCAGACTATTGGCACCTTTGAGGGTTGCGCCCTTCCAAGCCAACTTGTGAGCTTATCGTGTATCTGGCGATTTTTCGGTTCTTGGGTAAAGGTAAACCATAGTAAACCGGATTTCGTATCCTCTTGCAAAGAAGGTGGGGCGGGGTCGGCGCCACGAGGTAGAATCGAAATTCCTGATTCTGTCTACAGTTGGCTAATCGCCATCTTTCATCTATAAAATTGTTTGCTGGTTGTCTATCGTCACACAGAGTGTGGCTAATGACTGGTACCAAGACAATTAAAGCAATCGCGATTATTGCTCTCGGTTTGGCAACTCAGCTTATCGAAGCGAATCCTAAACTCGCATTTTGGGACGAGCAGAGAAAGGGAGCTAATGGCGGTGCAGAAGATGGATCGCCCGACTGGTTTGAAGCCGCGCGCACGACAGGAATCGAGTACATCCGTTTGAGCCCCACCAGCATGAAGTCGGATAGCCGGGATTTTTTGATGGGAGATGCGGACGCGTTTTTTGGGATTCCGGAGCGAGATTTGGAAATGCTGGTCGAAGTGCTGGATCGGGCGGATGAAGCAGGTATCAAGATTGTGCTGACGACTTTCAGTTTGCCGGGGCGCCGCTGGCGGCAGCACAACGACATGGAATTCGATTTTCGCTTGTGGAACGACCACGCGTTTCAGGACCAGGCGATGGCATTCTGGCAGGAGCTAGCGTTTGAACTAAAGGATCACCCGGCAATCGTTGGCTACAACATTGTCAACGAACCCCATCCGGAAAGAGAAGCCGGGTTTGAGGCCGATAAAGCGGATGGATTTGAGCAGTGGCTGCGAAACAATGAAGGCGGCATCGCAGACTTGAACCGTTTCTACGTCCAAATGTTTGCTGCCATCCGAAGTGTTGATTCGCTTACGCCGATCATGGTCGACAGTCGGTTTCATGCGAATCCTGACGGCTTTGCCACCTTGAAGCCGATCGAGGACGAAGCGGTTTTGTATTCCTTTCACTACTATGAACCGTGGATTTTCACGACCTTTCGAGTGAATAAGGGACGCTTTGCCTATCCGGACCGAATGCCGACTGGGCACGGTGATGAGACCGAATCTTGGACGATTGAGAATATCGCATTGCGAATGAAGACCGTGCGTGATTGGGCGGATAAACACGGGATTCCAGCCAACCGGATCCATTTTGCCGAATTCGGCTGCGGTCGAAAAGTGGAAGGGGCGCAGCACTACCTTTCGGATGTTATTAGCCTGGCCAACAAAGAGAACTGGCACTGGGCCTTCTACGCCTTCCGGGCTGGCGGATGGGATAGCATGAACTACGAGCTAGGTACGCAAAAGTTGAATTGGAAACAGTGGGAAGCGATCGATGCCGGGACCCAAGGATACAATGATTTTATCCTAGAGGGAGAAAACCCATTGTGGGAAGTGATCGCACGGGAGTTCAGGAAGTAAGCGCAGCCCGGAGAAATCGCGGTGACCTTTGCCGGGGGCCAACTAAGTTAGTCGCACAAGATGTTTTTTCTAGCCCGACGTGGCATAGTGCCGCTACTACGCCATCTACGCTTCGCTTCGTCGACAGACTCATGGTCCCAGGGGACAAACCCTTCGTTGGGGTGAAAATGTTCATTCTCGGTAGAGGGTTGTGGAAACTGATCGCTTGCCTGTAGAACCTCTTGGTCTAGTTTACCGAGTTATGTTTAGTACCCTGATTAGACCGAGAATCGGCTCTTTTTTCGTGATCTTGATTGCCCTCACAGGAAACGTTTGGGGCGAATCGGAAAATAGGCCGAATGTTCTTTTGCTCCTGGTCGACGATTTGAAGCCGGCTCTGGGCTGCTATGGGGATGAGGTAGCGGTTAGTCCGAATATCGATCGACTGGCTGCGATGGGAATGCGATTCGATTTAGCTTACTGCAATCAATCGGTCTGCATGGCGTCGCGTTACAATTTGTTGCTGGGTAGCCGGTCTTCGTCGACAGGATTCTATTCGTTTGGGACCCAATTTCGCGAGGTATATCCGAATGCGATTACGTTGCCCCAGCATTTCACCAATCATGGCTATGTCGCCCATTCCATGGGGAAGGTGTTTCATATCGGTCACGGCAATACAAACGATGATGCCTCCTGGAGTGTGCCGCATCTAAAGGACAAAGTGATCGAGTATTTGGTACCGGAAAGCAATCATCGTCAGCTGACCCGGGAAGAGGCGCTCTTCACAAATGAGTTCAGCAAACCGATCCGCAGTCTCCCGCGTGGAGCAGCCTGGGAAAGTCCTGACGTGCTCGATGAAGCCTATGCCGATGGACGGATTGCCACTCATGCTATTGACCGTCTGCGTTCGCTATCCCAGGATTCGGATCAGCCCTTTTTCCTCGCCGTAGGATTTGTGCGTCCCCATTTGCCTTTTTCCGCACCTAAAAAGTATTGGGATATGTATGACAGGGATTCTTTGCCAATGCCGGAGTTTGAGGAGGCTCCGGAAGGAGCACCGGAGTTTGCCGTCAAAAGAGGAGGGGAGATAACGGCTTTCAAGCCCGTCCCAACGGATACGGTTGTTTTTCAGGATGATCTTAAACGTGACTTGATACACGGCTACTATGCGAGTGTCAGCTACATGGATGCTCAGTTGGGTAGAGTGCTAGACGAACTTGAGAAGCTCGGGCTCGATGATAATACGATCATCCTTCTTTGGGGAGATCATGGATGGCACTTGGGAGATCATGGATCTTGGACGAAACACTCGAATCATGAACAAGCGAATCGGATCCCCATCATCATTTATGCGCCCGGCGTAACGAGACCAGGAACGAGCACGCGTCAATTAGCGGAAACCGTGGATATCTATCCGACACTGTCGTCTCTAGCCGGGCTTTCCCAACCGGTAGCTCCACAGCCAATTGATGGAGTGGATTTGACCCCAGTTCTTAAAAAACCAAAAAAACGTATACGTGAGTATGCCTACCATGCGTACAACAAGCGAAGCCACTTGGGGAGAGCAATCAGGACGGAACGCTATCGCCTTGTTGAATGGGAACCTCATTCGGATTCCAGTGGAGAGACTGAGTATGAGCTTTACGACTACGCGAAAGATCCACTGGAAACTAGGAATCTCGCAGATTCAGAACCGGATGTTCTCGCACGCATGATTAAACTTTTAGACCAAGAGCCAACGGCCAAGAAGCAAGTAGAGAAAAGACAGAGGTAGAGCCATTCGGGTAGTTTTTGATCGCTGCGAGCTGGGTCTCATGTTCTTATACCCCTCATGCTTCGCTTTTCAATTCTAACCCTCTTTGCCTCGTTCGTCTTCGATTGGGGTGGATCACTCTCGGCCTCCAAGCCCAATATCCTTTTTATCGTTAGCGACGACCTGACCGCCTGTTTGGGGTCTTACGGGAACGAGATTTGCCAAACGCCCAATTTGGATCGGCTCGCAAGTGAAGGCGTTCAGTTCGATCGGGCCTACTGTCAGTATCCGGTTTGCGGGGCGTCTAGAGCTTCCTTTATGAGTGGGCTTTATCCCAAGCGTAATGGAATGATGGGCAATAGCTACACGCTCGGCAGCTATCGAGCGATGAATCCGAAACTGGCGGATCATCCCAGTATTGGGGGCCTCTTACGGCGAAATGGATATGTGTCTTTGCGAGTTTCAAAGATCTATCACATGGGTGTTCCCGGAGGTATTGAAGCGGGTGAGCCAGGGGGAGATGATCCAGATTCATGGGATCGAGCGATCGACGTAATGGCGCCTGAAACGGCTAGTCCCGGAGTCCTTGAATTGCTTTCGCCCAGAAGAACCCACTACGGATCGAATTTTGCTCGAATCATCGTTCCGGATGACGAAATCGAAACTCAAGCGGATGCGCTCACCGCGACACAAGCGATTGCGATTCTAGATAGCCGGGCGCGTGGAGGAGAATTCTCTAAGTTCATTCGCCCTGAAGAGCCCTTCTTTCTCGCAGTTGGATTTGTGCGCCCGCACGTACCGTTAGTCGCGCCGAAGTCGATGTTCGATCTTTACGATGAGGATAGTATCCCGCTGCCGTATGTCCCGGAAGGTGACTTGGACGATCTGCCGGAACCTGCAGCCGCCATGGCTAATGAGGGGCGTTATTGGCTGACTGAGAAACAGCAGAAACAATCGATTGCCGCCTACTACGCGAGTGTTACCTATATGGATCAGCAAGTGGGAAGGCTGCTCGATGCATTAGATCGATTGGGTCAGCGTGAAAATACTATCGTAATTTTCACCTCGGATCATGGATACAATTTGGGCGAACACACCATGTGGCAGAAATTGAGCCTGTTTGAAGAAAGCGCCCGCGTGCCTCTCCTGATCTCCGCCCCTGGTTTTGAGAAGTCCGCTGGGAAGAAAGCCCAAGGTCTGGTTGAGTTGGTTGACCTTTATCCAACTCTCTTGGATCTGACGGGATTAAACGATAAGGCTCCCGCTAATTTGGATGGGATCAGCCTTCGAACCCTGCTGGATAACCCAGATTCTAAAGGTGAGAAGAAAATGGCGTATACGGTTACTCGAAGTTCCGGAGAATCTATCCGCACGGATCGCTATCGCTACAATCGCTGGGGCGAGGAAGGGGAGGAGCTTTACGATCACGAGACGGATCCAAAGGAGTTCACGAATCTGGCGGGAATGGAACAACATTCGAATACGCTCAAGCGCATGCGAGCTTTGTTGGAAACAAAAAACGAGGAGTTTTGAATTAGCGGTTGGATTTATTTCCGTGCGGGATAGCCCTGTGGCGTGAGCTTGGAGAGTGTATTCACCAAGAATCATTCTGCATTCGCTAAGGCATGTTAACATCGGCCTGCCGGCCTAGTGTCCTCGCGTTGCGAGTTTAATGGGTTTCCGCATGGCGGAAATAGGTGTTGTCAGTTAAACCTATTGGCCCAAGGGGCGACCTATTTGCTCCGTCGGAGTAACTAGCGAAGCGATGTTAATACCAGCTTTTGGTCTCGCGTCTGCGAGGCCCCTTATTTCCGCAGATACTTTCGTATTTGGAATTCGGATTCGTCTCTGATTACGGAATCGAGTTGGAATTCGTCTTCGAAATCCGGGAAGAAAGCATCACCTTCGACCTCTCGCTTGACGAGGGTCAGGTACAGTTCTTGGCAACGGGATAGCGCTTGTCGGTAGATCTCAGCACCCCCGCAAATCCAGATGGGGTCCGTGTAGCCTCTTTCGTCAATTGCTTCAAGACTATCAAGAAGGTCTACGCCGTCGGGTAAACTGGGCTGAGATCGGCTAACAACCGCGGTCTTACGGCCAGGGAGCGGTCGGCCGATGCTGTCCCAAGTCTTACGCCCCATGACAAGGACGCCTCCCATGGTGGTTTCCTTGAACCACTTAAAGTCTTCCGGAATTCGCCATGGGATTTCGCTACCGTTTCCGATGACTCGGTTCTGGCTCATCGCGGCAATCGCTCTCCAAGTTTGGCTCTGAGACATGGATATCAGTCGAACCTAGGTCTTAAACGGAAATCGGCGCCTTGATACTGGGATAGGGATCGTAGTCTACCAATTCGAAGTCGTCGAAAGTGAAGTCCCCGATATTCTTGATATCCGGGTTGATACGCATGGTGGGCAGTTCCCTGGGATCGCGTTCAAGCTGGAGCTTGGCTTGATCCAGATGATTCTTATATAGGTGGAGGTCTCCGAATGTATGTACGAACTCTCCCGCTTTCAAATCACAAGCTTGGGCGACCATAAGAGTCAGTAGCGCGTAGCTAGCGATATTGAAAGGAACTCCCAGAAAAAGGTCGGCACTCCTTTGGTAGAGCTGGCAGGACAGTTCGCCCCGTTCCGTATCAACATAGAATTGAAATAGGCTGTGGCAGGGAGGGAGGGCCATCAAATGAAGTTCGCCAGGATTCCATGCGCTGACCATGAGTCGTCGGCTTGTGGGATTGGTCTTTATCTGGTCTATGACCTGTTCGATCTGGTTGATGCTGCCCCCTTCGGGTGTCTTCCAGTCGGTCCATTGGGCCCCGTAGACCCGTCCCAAGTTTCCATTCTCATCGGCCCACTCATCCCAAATGGTAACCCGGTTGTCGTTGAGATACTTAATGTTAGTGTCACCGTTGAGAAACCAGAGCAGTTCATGGATGATTGAACGCAGGTGAAGTTTCTTGGTGGTTAGGCAGGGAAATCCTTTCCGCAGATCAAATCGAGATTGAGCCCCAAAAACGGAGTAAGTTCCAGTTCCGGTCCGATCGTCGCGATAGTGCCCGTTGTCGAGGACGTGTTGCAGCAGGTCGAGGTATTGCTTCATGAATAGTTCAAAATTGTTTATGCTCTAGCTCTTAGCGTCGATGAAAATTCGATCCATCGCTGAAATTTGTGTGGCAGCTTCTATGAGGCGGTTGGCCCAGCGACCAAATAGGAGCTTCCTTGATATTCGATCGTGTCGCCATGGGAGATCTTTCGACGTTTCCGCGTTTCGGTCTCCCCGTTCACTTTGACTAGCTCGTTTACGATGACCTGTTTGGCTTCGCCGCCGCTGGAAACCAGCCCTTCGAACTTTAGAATTTGGCAGAGTTCAATCACATCTGATTGAATCGTTATGGTGGTTGGCGAAAGGGAGGACATGCGATAGCCAGCAGAGACCTCACGAGCGGTTCTGTCGATAGGAAACCTAATTGCGACCCGAAGATTCGAGAATGAGCAAGTCCCGCTCTACGATAGCTGAATGCTCTTCGAGCTGTCCGGTAGCTTGATTTTCTCTCAGAACGCGTATTTCAACTTCTGATCCTGGGGTGCCTCGGAGGAGTCCGACGATGTCCTGCATATTTCTGCCGTAAAGATTTTGAGGGTCTTTGCCGGAGTCCTGTGCTTGTACAATCAAATCTCCTGCTCGGAGATCGGTTGAAACGAGCGCTCCGGTGGGCATGATGTCCGCGATTTTAGGAAAGCCGCTTTCCAATTTTAATACCGCTCCGATTCCCTTTGGGGTGTTTTGGTATACGGCTTGCATGCCCGCGTCTCTTTCCTCGATCTCGTCGAGACTTTCTACCCAATCGAGAGCCTGGTCGGTCCCCTGTGCCGCAAGGGACGCCGATATCGCCTCGATTGCTAAACGCCGGTCTTCGGGATCGGTGAAGGTATCCAAAGATTGGATCATGTCGTTCGAACTCTTTTGAGCCCAGGTATTGAGAATTTGATCCGAGGCATTGACGGGAAGGGTGTCCGGGTTTTCGGAGTACCAATCCCAGGCGCTTTTCGGATCCTGATTCGACCAATTGTTGATCAGGCTGTCTGCGAATCGGGACTTTTCCCAATCGGTCCATCCCTCGGCCATGGCTAATGTTCTGGCAGGATCAAAGTCGGGCATCGAGGGGGAAAGTCGCGCTACGATCTCGGTTCGGCTGGGATGACTGGAAAAGGCTTCCATCCAGGCGGTGTCGATCGCAGGATCGGTGGACGATCGGGCAAGGACCGAAGCGAGTTCGGCTTCCAGTCCGTAACGTCCTTCAGATAGTCCGAGCACTCGCCTTAGCCGCCCCTCTTGCTGGCTTTCAGGAAGACTCGGGTCCACAGCCCATTCGGCCACCAAAGCCTTTAACGCGAAGCTGCGAGTCGTTCCGGCTTGAGCTTTTGCGATGGTTAACGCATCCCGAGGCGAGCTGTTTTCGGCGATGTACTTGAATAATCCAGCGACGTAGAATGCCTGTTCTCGCGGATTCATGGACTCCGCCTTTGAGAGAGCAGCATCGAGGTCGTTCTTTGCCTCCTCATAGCCGATATTCCTTAAGTCGCTCGCCATCTCACTGGCTCTATTGGATCGCTCGCGCGGGTTTGCTGGGGATGTATTCTGATCTGATGCCCTGGATGGAGGTGTATGAGAGATTGCTTCCTCTGGTTTCGGTGGAGCGATTGTAGAAGGAGATTCGGCTCCGGAACGGGCCATTTCTACTTGCTTAGCTCCTTGTCGGTATCCGAGGGAATAGAGACCGAATCCTAATGCAATAGTCAGCATGGTTAAACCGATGGGACGTAGCCTAGATTGAATGGAGATAGATCTCATGAGCACACGCTTTCTTTAAGCGATCATTGGTTTAGTCAGTCCTTTTCAATATTTGTGCCGGAACACGGTTCATTTTCGCTGACAAGGTTCTCAATTGGCGCCTTGAAATATGAGTCAACTCCTGCTGAACTTCATTCCACCCCAGCTTACAAATAAGCCCCGGAACCCTTTTTAACTTATGCTTAGACTAATAACCCTTCTTGCGAGCCTAGCGCTGGCTTCTCACTTAGCAGCGCAAAAGCCCAACATTCTCTGGATCAGCTGTGAAGATATCAGTGCCCATTTGGGATGCTTTGACGATCCTCACGCCATCACTCCTAACTTAGACAAATTGGCGTCCGAAGGTATGCGCTATACCCATGCATTTACGACAGCGGGTGTTTGCGCTCCGTGTCGCAGCGGGATCATAACCGGGATGTATCAGACAACACTCGGTACGCAGCACATGAGGGGTCATGCCCAGCTGCCTTCGGAAGTTGTGCCCTTTCCCACCTATCTGCGAAAGGCCGGGTACTATTGTACGAATAACAGTAAAGAGGACTATCAGTTTGCGACTCCTAAGAATGTCTGGGATGACTCCAGTAGAAAAGGCCATTGGCGTAATCGGGAGAATCCTGACCAGCCATTCTTCTCCGTATTCAACTTTACAGGTTGCCACGAAAGCGGAATCGCTAGTGCCAGCAAGTACCAGGATGTCACAAAGGATTTAGACCCGAGTCAGCGGCAGGATCCTGATGCGCTCACCACATTTCCTCCCTACTATCCGGAAACGCCTGATGCTCGTGAAGACTGGAAACGTAATTACGAGCTCATTACGGCCATGGATGCTTGGGCAGGCGATCTAATCAGGCAACTTAAAGAAGATGGATTGTACGAGAATACGATCATTATGTACTGGTCCGACCACGGTGTGGGGTTGCCACGAGCCAAACGGTGGCTCTATGACTCGGGTACAAGAGTTCCTTTGATTGTCAGGATTCCAGAAGCTCTGCGAGAAAAGGGGCAGGGCACGCCGGGAGAGATTACGGACCAACTGGTAAGCTCGATCGACTATGGACCTTCGGTGCTTAATCTGGCTGGCATTGAAATTCCTTCCCACGTACAGGGAAGAGCGTTCCTCGGCAAAAATTTGGGAACTCCCCGCGAATTTGTATTCGGAGCAAGAGATCGTATGGACGAGCGCTACGATATCATACGAATGGCGAGGGACAAGCGGTTCAAGTACATAAGAAACTATGAGCCGCTAAAAACCTACTACCAATATATGAATACGCCTGAAAAGGGCAAGACGATGGCAGACTTGAGGCGACTTCATGAAGAAGGAAAATTGCCACCCGCTGCGGAGTACTATTTCTCACCCAGCAAACCTGTGGAAGAGCTTTATGACACGTGGAATGATCCCCATGAGATTGACAATATTGCGGAAGATCCAAAGCACGCCAAGACCTTGAAGAAGCTCCGCCAAGCCCATTTGGACTGGGTGAAGCGTACTCGGGATACCGGATTAATCGCGGAACCCATACTGGTTGAGCGGGAAAAGAAGATTGGACATCGTTACGGCGTCCTCAGGCAGATAAGTGACGCTACTTTTAACAACAGGCTGGCCGATATTGCAGTGAAGGCCTCGGATGGGCCGAAAGCGCTACCAGCTCTTCTGACAGGACTAAAGGACCCGGATGCAGCCATTCGCTACTGGGGTGCAGTCGGAGTGGGAAACATTGGGCCAGCAGCGCGAAAAGCCGAGAGTGCCATTCGGATGGCTTTGGACGATGAATCATCCGTTGTCCGGACCGCGGCCGCAAGGGCGTTGTGTCGTTTGGGTCAGCCAAAGGATGCTCTTCCGGTGTTAGTGAAAGAATTGAATGTTGGAGAACAATGGGAGCGCCTTCATGCCGCTATCGTGCTCGATGAAATCGACGATATGGCTCGGCCTGTAGTCGCCAGTATGCATAAGGCGCTAGAGCCTCGTGAAGATTTGTATGCAAATGGGAAATACGTTGTGCGAGTCATAAACAGAGCCCTGAATCAATTGGAGGGGACGGATCGAAAAGTGAATTGAATCGATTACCTTCGCGAACAATTGTGAATTTGTGAAATGCATAGATTAGAATAGTCCCAAATGATAAAGGCGATAGTAGTAGTTGGTGTAGCTCTTGGCATTTTTACATGCAGTGGAGATGAGCTCCACTGGTACAAAGGGAATACCCATACTCACACCCTCTGGTCTGATGGAGATGACTTTCCAGAGATGGTCGCGGATTGGTATAAGAATCATGGATATGATTTCCTCGTATTGTCGGACCACAATATCTTGTCGCGAGGAGAGAAATGGAAGGCCCTGCGTGCGGACCAAGCGAATGTCGCGATTGAAAAGGCGGAACAGCGTTGGGGTCGCGGGCATGTAAAGACGCGAGTCGTGGGCGGAGCTAAGGAGGTTCGTTTGCTGCCGCTTAATGAGGTGCGCTACCTGTTGGAAGAACCAGGTAAGTTCATCATGATAGAGGGACTCGAAATGACCACATCGAGGGAGGGATTAGCGGTTCACACGAATCCCATGAATGTGAGCGAGCTTCTAAGTGTCGAAAGACAGAGTGAACGCACCGTGGAACAAGAATTGGAGATTCACTCGCATTTGGTGAATGGGCTCTCTCATGCAACCGGCAAGCCGGTCTTCTGGCAAGTGAATCACCCTAACTTTAAGTTTTCAATTACGGGCGAACAACTGGCTGATGTAGCGCTTCTAGACGGTGTTGAGATAATGAACTCAAGCTCTAACTGTTTCAATCTTGGTGATGGATCGCGGCCCTCGGTCGAGCGAATTTGGGACATCGCTAACACCATTCGACTTAAGAGCGAGGGACTGCCGCCCATCTTTGGAACGGCGACTGACGATACGCACGACTATCACCTGGAAAATCCAGTAGTCAATGGACCCGGAACTGCCTGGGTGATGGTGAGGGCCAAATCTCTGACGGCTGACTCAATTACCGGAGCCATGAAGGAAGGGGATTTCTACTCGAGCACCGGAGTTGTGCTCAAGAGACTGGATTTCAACGCATCGGATAAAACCTTTACGGTAGAAGTGGATGCTGAGCCAGGGGTTCAATATGAGATTGAGTTTAAGGGGTCGTTGTCTAAGGTGTCATTGAGGCATGAGCACGTTCCTGATGTGGTGGACGAGAAGGGAATTGAGCACCCGGTGACAGCCAACTATCTCGACCAAAACATTGGCAAGACGTTCATGTCCAAAAAAGGAACACGGGCTACCTACCGATTAAAGGGAAACGAACTCTTTGTTAGGGCTGTTGTACACAGTAGTGCCTCTCCATATTTTAAATACGATGAATATAGTGATTTTGAGAAGAAGGCTTGGACTCAACCAGTGGGTTGGAAGATTGACTAAATGGAGGGGATTGTTGTGAGAAGTTTGATATTTTGCTGCCTATCGTTTCTTTTGGGTGGAGTGGCTGGGGCGAGCGCCGCTCCTGAGTTTAAGTCTCTCTTCGATGGAAAGACACTCAATGGGTGGGTAAATGTGAATACAGGGCCTGATACTTGGACCGTTAAAGATGGGATTTTGGTTTGTAGTGGTGATCCGATCGGAGTGATGCGATCGGAAAGGCAATACGAGAATTTCATATTGGAGATCGAATGGATGCACCTTGAGGCGGGTGGCAATTCTGGCGTTTTTGTGTGGAGTGAAGGGGAAGTGTACACAGCCAACCGACTGCCGAGTGGAGTTGAAGTCCAGATGCTCGAAAATGACTATCCGATTATCCATAATCGGGTAAGAGAATATGTGAGTGGAGAGCTTTTCGGAGCGGGAACAGTAACGACGATTCCAGATCACCCAAGAGGTAAGCGAAGTTCGTCTGTGGAATATCGCTGCAAGGGAAAAGGAGAGTGGAATCACTATCTCGTCGTCTGTGTGGATGGCGTTGTGAAGCTCTCGATTAACGGAAAGTTTGTGAACGGTGTGAGAGGGTCCTCAATTAAAAAGGGCTACCTCTGCCTGGAATCGGAAGGTGCAGAGATTCACTTTCGGAACATTCGCATCATGGAACTGCCTCCGGGGGTCATCCAGGAATCCGAGATTGCTCCTGTAGTTGGTGAGGAAACCCGATAGGCAAAATCTGCGAGTTTAGTTCGGGTTACGGCGATATTGAATCCAAGGTGTTCTTTTCTTGGCACCGATTCGGTTTCGCGCTGGTCTAGAAGGTGTGGGATGCCTACTCGTCATGCTATCTGAATGTTACAGTTTGCCCGGTTTTCGACGCCTATGCTCGAGGAGCTTTGCGTTAGGGCTGTGGCTAGCAATGGGGGTATTTTCGCTTTTTGGAGCCCCTAACGAGGATGTGGTGGATATTGAGGCAGAGCTCGAAGAACGATATATGGAGGCTTTGAACTTCCTCAATGTTGAAAACGAAGAGACCCTTAAAAAGGCTCCTAGGCTTTTAAAAAAACTGGCAGTGTCGGGTCATGCACGGTCGCAACATACCCTGGGAATGCTTTACCGATACGGCATTGGTGTGATTGAAAACAACAAGCAAGCGATCCGCTGGTACAAGGAAGCTGCGGAGCAGTCCTTTCCGGCAGCTATGCTGAGTTTGGCTGAGTCCTACATAGAAGGCTTAGGCGTTGAAAAAGACTACCAGAAAGCCCGTTCTTTGCTCGAGGCCCTGCTTGACCCTAACGCCACTTACGAGGTGAGGGTGGAGGAGTTTGGTGTCCTTAGAAAAACGAAGTCGAGGGCGAGCTACTTGCTGGGCGTAATCTACTCGAGTGGTATCGAAGTAGAGATTGATATGTCAAAAGCGATCAAGCTCTTTGAAAAGGCAGCTCACACAGGAGACCAAGATGCTACGATGTATCTGGCGATTACCTACGCTGAAGGAAAAGAAGTAGAAAAAAGCATCGAGAAGGCTAAGGAGTACTTTGAATTGCTGGATCTCCAGACATCAGATGCCCTCAGGCGTTCATTGGACTCGGTCACTGTGCCGGGTGCTGATTCTACTGAGATAGAAAACTTGAAAGAGTACGGCGAGGAAATGCGGGCGGTGATTTCCCAGACGATCGTTGAGATGCAGACAGAGTTTGCGAAGCAGGTCTTGTATTCAGAAGGAGAAGATTTTGATACGGAGTTTGCCGCGGGGCTCTTGGAACTAGCGGCAAACGGAGGATACGCAGAAGCGCAATCAGAGTTGGCGGTCCTCTACTACCGTGGCCAGGGTGTTGAAGAGGACCCTAAAAGGGCAGCTCGTCTTATCGCGCAAGCAGCAGAGCAGGGCTGGGTGATGGCCCAATACAACTTGGCAGTAATGATCGAGGAAGGTAAGGCGGAAAAACAAGATAGATATCAGGCCAACAAGTTGCTTGAACTCGCCGCCAACCAAGGCCTCCTGGCAGCCCAATTGTTTCTCGATGGATCACGCGAAAAGAGTGCTCTGAATTCAAGCGAAGCCAAAGAGTTGTGCATCGAACTGGCTGAGCGCAACGATGCTCGAGCGTTATATAGTTTGGCTCGTCGGAAGATGACGGGTTGGATGATGGATATTGAGATGGATCGCGAGAAATTGGTAGAGCTGTTTAAGCAATCTGCTGACTCTGGGTATTCTCGTGCTCAATACACGATGGGAATGCTTCACATGACAGGCGAAGTTGTGGAACAGAATATAGAGACCGCCTTTTGGTGGCTAAAGAGCGCGGCAGCTCAAAACCATCCATTAGCGCTTCATCACATCGGAATTTGCTACGCTCAGGGAATCGTTGTTGAGCCAGATATTGAGCAAGCGTTTAACTATTTTTCTAAAAGCGCAGATTTGGGATTAGATGCGGCCAAAAACAGCCTTGCAGTATTTTACAATAACGGAATCCACGTTATCCAAAATGAGTGGAAGGCCAGTGAGCTATATCTTGAAGCGGCGGATGAAGGAGACCAGACCGCAGCGTACAACATAGGAAACTGCTATTTGGAGGGAAAAGGCGTAAAGCGGGATGTAGGAAAAGGACTTGAATGGATCGCCCGTTCTGCCGAACAAGGGAACTTGATCGCATGCAGCCAGATGTCCCGTATTTATGAGGAGGGATTGCTGGTAGACTACGATGCGGTCGAACTTGCTTACTGGAGAGAGAAAGCCGCAGAGTTGGGGAGTCGACTTTCAATGAAGCAGACCGCAATGAACTATTTCTACGGTAAGGGGATTCCGAAAAACAGGGGCAAGGCGGCTTTTTGGATCTCACAGTACATAAATAGTAATGGGCTAAGCGATACGAACAGTCTATCATTGGAAGGTGAGTACGAAAATTTTGCGGACGTACAAAAACTGCTTCCGAGGGACTACTCTGCCTTGATCGTGTATGCGGATCTGATGGCGGACGCAGATTGGTCGGGATATGACCCTAAAGAAGCGTATCGAATTCTCGATGACCTCGCAGTCAAAGGATTCAATGGAGCCCGTTTTCGATTGGCGAAATTACACGTAGAAGGGGGCTTCGCTAAAGCGAATTCCAAAAAGGCATATTCTCTCTATAAATCACTCTTTGATGAGAATCGCAGCTCGGAATTAGAGGTCGAGAAGAGTCTGGCCGGAAAGGCCGCTTATTATCTGAGTGGCTGCCTTGCCGACGGGATCGGCGTCAGGGTGAGTGAAATCAAAGCGGTTAAATGGCTCGAAGAGTCAGCATACTATGGGTATGCCCAGGCACAATACGAATTAGGGAAAAGAATTGTTTTCGAAAATGATCCAGTGAAGTTGAGCGAAGGGGTCAATTGGCTTATCGCGGCCGCCAATCAAGGACATCACGATTCCCATGTTGCTCTTGCAAAGCTGAATCTTGAAACCCCCATTCCCTCTCTGGATCAGGAAACAATCATTGTATGGCTCAAAGATCTTGTGGATTCAGGATCGGGTGAGGCCCGAACGCTTCTCAAGCGATACGGAGTCGAGTACAAGGTCCCGCTAAGGAAGCCGCGGACGCCAAGGGATGATGAGGAAAAGGAAATCAACCCCTACGCCCCAATTGAAGCCGCTTAGGTTTCTTCGGTTACGTAATGGTAGCGCATGCGTAATTCGGTTTCCGATGGCATGTCGACGTCAATTTTCCGATCAAGCGCGGAAGTGATTCGGTTCGTCTGGCTTTCGTCCATCTCTCCGTATGCGAGCGGTTTTCCCTTCGAATCGACAGCGAACGTAATTTGATCGTCCTTACGAGAAACGCGTAGCTTCACACTGCCTTCCTTCCATTGGTAAATGGCGATTTCGAGAAGGTTGCTCAAGACGCTTTCGAGAAGTTCTTCGTCAACTTCAGCATCGATATAGTCCTCGAAGTCTGCCTCGACGCTGATCTTCTCGACCTCTTGAGCGTAGTCATTTACTAGTTCGAAGACTAAAGCTTGAAGGGCCGAAAGGGACTTTGGGTCTGGTTGATATTGGTCGTGGGACTCGACTCCTGCAGCCTCTTCAATAGCAAGTTCGGCAGTAGCCCCGTCGCTGATCTCATTAGGGGAGTTTTCTATTTCCAAGTTGTCCTCAGCTTTAGCGGAAAAATCTTCTTCAGGAGAGATGGTTTGAAGCGTGAATGACGGCTTCTCTACCTCTACTTCCTTACCCGACTTTTCTTCCTCAGCGAGGGACTCGATGAATTCTACGATTTCCTTCGAGTGATCGTCTTCTTCATTTTGGTTTTCATCCTTTTTAAAATCGAAAGGAACATCGTCTCCAATGAGGACTTCACCGGATTCCGACTGAACAGATTCCCTCTTAGCAGGCTCTTTCGATCTCCTTTTTTCGGTCTCAATAGGTAGCAGGCCATCTGGATCGACGCCCTCAAGGAGTGAGCATTGGAGGTCACTCTGCTCCCGAATCTTGGAAATTTCCTCACTTATTCGGGCGAGCGGAAGCTCATTCCAATTTGATTCAAGTCTTTTGGAGAGATCGTTAATGAGAGTGGTTGGCGTTTCAATCTGCTGCAAAAGATTGGGTATCCAGATAGCGCGGGCAGATGCTTCGGAAACCGCTCTCTCAACTTGGGAGTAGATTTCTTCTGCTCGCATCTTTACTTCCCGGCCCACTTTTGTCTTCCGCTCCGTTTCGAGCGTGGCTTCGAGGACTTCTTTTGCCGCAGCTAGAGTTTGCGATTCGACGCGCAATTTCTTTTGGATTCGATCCAGTTCAGTGATTTCGGTTGTTTGGCGGTTGTTTATTGAAAGGGCGATATCTCGCTCATCGCGGGCGACCTTGAGCTCTTTTTCTAGCTCGTCTCTCTTCTCTTTGACCTCCGAAACCTTCTTGTCGTGGGATTCGATGTATCCCTTGATGGCAATTTCTTCGTGAACTTTCGCTCTACGTGTAAATTGATAGTCGCTTGATTCACCTTCCCGCACATGACGGGCTAGGTCGACAATCGGTTTGGCAACGACCACGGCAAGAAATTTAAACGTTCCGAAGAGCGCCAGGGCTATCAGAGTAGCGATGGGGAACCATAAAGCTGCCGTGGAAAGGCCAATCTTGGAAGAGACCGCTAATCTGGTAGATTCGATTGCGGGTATCGTCATGAAGGCGATAGCGACAAGAATGAAAGCGCTGCAAGCGGCTAGGGAATTTTTGATCTGGGATTGGATGTCTCTCACGTCGAATTACTCGGGTTTAGGATGCATTTTCTCTACCAATCAATCGTCAGGAAAAGGTTGAACTGTATCTGATGTTTCAGAGGTTTCGCTGCGGATGGGCATTTGGCTCACTCCTAGAGTGATCAATTCATTTCTTCCTCGTGCGAGTACTCATTACGGGATCCTTCATATGAGTTCTCGCCTGCAGAGTTGAGTAATTTACTCTAATCCGCTTTGTCGTTTGGGTTTGGCTCAGCAAAGACAAACCATTTTTGACCAATAAAGTTCCAGCAAGCCCAAGCAAACGTCGCAGTAAGAAAGGCCGGTTTAGAGGTTTGGTCCAAGGCGATGGTCGCGTCGTAGATCACGCTGTTTAATATCCATCCGGTCAGATATACGATCGCGAATCGAATGGGCTCGCTTGCTCGAAAGACGCGGTGGCGAAAGGTGAAGTGCTTGTGGGCGAAAAATCCCCAAATTGAAACGCAAGCAAAACTGATTCTTTTCGCCCACGATCCGTCGATATCTAACTGATTCGAGAGAAATAAGTAGACACCGGCATCGATCGCGAAAGCGATTCCACTGACCAAGATGAATCGCAGGATTTGGGAGACTATATTGCGGCTGTCGGGCATCTAAACGTGGGATTAACGTCTGGTCGAGTGAGCAATAATGGGGGGTTAAGACGAGGCAAATGTTTTTTCGTTTCTGGGCCTTGGTGAAGTAAATGGCTTCAATTCGCCGTAGTTGTGGACCCCGATCGCTCAGTGACTATAGACTTGCGGCTATGAGGATCGAAGCGACAATTCGACGGTATAAGAATTCCCGATCGAATAAAACGAAACATGAGCGAGAAAATATTGATTATCACAGGTGACGGTGGAGAGAGTTACGAGGTCTTGTACGCATTGCACCGATTTCAAGAAGCGAATTTCGTGACGGAGATTGCCGCTCCGAGTAAGCGAGCCTTGAACCTTGTGCTTCACGATTTTGCTCCAGGCTGGGATACCTACGTTGAAAGGCCGGGCTACGGGGCAGACTCAGATCTTACTTTTCCTGAAGTTGTCGTCGATGATTACTTCGCAGTGATGCTAATTGGTGGAAGGGCTCCTGAGTATTTGAGAAATGATCCCAAGGTAATCGAGATCGTAAAGGAATTCCATGCCAAGGGGAAGTGGATCTACAGCATTTGCCACGGCATACAGATTCTCGCCACGGCGGGACTTCTCAACGAATCAAACATTACTTGTTACGAGCATTGCCGTCCTGAAGCAGAAGCTGCGGGAGGAAAGTGGATCAAAGAAGAAGCGACCATAGACGGAAAAATAATCAGTGCTCAAACATGGCTGTCGCATCCTGATTTCTACCGCCTCATTTTTCAGAACATGTAGGAGGGAGGAGGCTCTTTTTTGATGCGAGAGCGCTTAACTCTTGTTTGGATTTTCTTCGCTTGAGGTCTCGGATTCCTCTTCCGTTTCAAACGGCATGCCCTCGTAGGAATAGCTTGAAACGATTCGCTCGTAACGGCGAACCCGCTTGAAAAATCGTCCGGCAAGACCTCCAAAAACAAGGCCGAACGCGACGCCAAGTCCCAGGCTCATGACTGGGTTGGCCCCCATCTTGGAGGCGGCCGCCATACCAACTCCAATACCGATGATCATGCCAAAATTCATCCCGATCGGCGCATCCATTTTGCGTCGTTTTCGAGAGAAGCGCTCCT
Source organism: uncultured Opitutaceae bacterium (assembly GCA_937942145.1). Lineage (GTDB taxonomy): Bacteria > Verrucomicrobiota > Verrucomicrobiia > Opitutales > Opitutaceae > Pelagisphaera. The sequence continues at coordinate 30,412 of CALDFV010000203.1, read as the reverse complement.
TCGAGCGGTCGGACATACGAACTATGAGGAGATCATCCATTATCAGCGAATGCGTTTACGGAATATTTACCTTAACATGCCCGGATGGATTGTCCATCGGGAAAGTGCCGCTTCCTGCTATCAGGAAAATCCTCAGGTAGTACCCTTGCTGCCGACTGCAGAAATTCGAGACGGATTATGGGCTCGACTTTTTAATGTAAGAAAATTCTTTAGAAACTGGGAACTTTGAGATCCAGACGTCGTTCAAGGCGATGGGATTTTGAAAAACGTAGACAGATATTTCGCAGATTTAAAGTCGTGAAGAATGGTAAATACAAGGGGTCTCACTGGGAAACGCGGCGCGAAATTCTCGGAAAGCTGAAAATGCGTGGCGCGTTGCCGAGTTCCACTATGGCTGAAGAACTGGGAATTTCCTCCATGGCGGTTCGTCAACACCTGCAAGATTTGCAAAATGAAGGTGACGTCCTGTCGATTGACGTTTCGCGCGGCAAAGGACGGCCTACCAAGTATTGGGAGCTAACGGATCACGCGTCCCGTCATTTTACGGATCGTCACAGAGATTTAATTCTCGATTTGCTTGAGAATATGAAGAGCTCGCTGGGTCCCGAAGGCATGGATCGACTCTTAGAAAAGAGAGGCGAAGGGCAGATTGAAACTTACAAGGCAAGAGTCCACCCATTGACTAGCCTGTTAGCGAAAGTCGAGGGCCTCGCTCAAATCCGCTCAGAGGAAGGTTATATGGCGGAAGTGCAAACGGACGGGGATGATACCTGCTACCTGATCGAAAATCACTGCCCCATTTGCGCTGCGGCCGAGAGCTGTGCCGGATTATGCGCAACGGAATTGGAAGTTTTTCGAAAGACGCTGGGTGATGAGGTGAAAGTGGAGAGAACTGAGCATCTCCTAAATGATTCTCGTCGATGCGTCTATCGGATTCGACCTAGTCTTTAGCCTAGGGAAGGGATCCGGTTAGTTGTTCGCGAGAAGGAGATCGGCGTGTATCCGGTAGCCATCCACTTCGAAAGCGAACCGCGTCTGACTGGAAGTTCCTGCGGTACTAATGGCCATTCGCTTGCCCTGCATTACGGTGGGTATAGTTAAGGTGGAGGGTAATCCGAGGTCGGCCAGTGTATTCTTAAAGGTGCCGGCGAACATATTCGTCAATTCCCCACAAACGTCCCGCACGGTGTCCTCTTCCAGCTTTTCCAGGTCAATCCCGGTAATTATATTAGCGATATAATACGCGAACGCGTCGTCTAGAAAAAGGTAGCAGACGCCGTTCAAATCGCCCGCGAATCCGACGGATGCCGCGAACATTCGGCTGCTTCCATCTTTTTCTGGGTCCAGCTTGGGGCTAAGAGACTGACTCCCTGAATACGATTCGAAACCTATCAATTCACACTCCGCCCAAGCCATCGTTTTGAGGACCTTTGTGAGCGATTTGCTCACGAAATCGAGCAATTGTTCAGTGGTAACGGAATGGGACATGGAAAATGCGATATCGAGCAGTTTCTACCTACGAGCTCCTCGAGAAGCCTCTCTCAATCGAGGCGCGGATTCCAGCAAAGAGCCTAAGGCCCAAGAAGTGGATGTCCGGATCTTTGGGAATTTAATCTGAAAATTTCGGGTCGTCGTTGGAATGGGCATGTCCTAAATTTTTTGGACCGTGGTCTAGAGGCTGTAGGCGCTTATCGCGATTGTGGCGAAACTTAGGAATAAGAAAAAGCCGATTATATCGGTCGCGGTAGTAACCATGATGGAGGACGCGAGAGCAGGATCGACTTTTAAGGCGCGCAGGCTAATCGGTACCATAACTCCGGCAACAGCGGAAGCGATCATGTTGAGTAGCATCGCAGCGAATACAACCACCCCAAGGACTGGTTTCCCTATCCAGAGCCACGATGCAAGTCCGGCGATTCCACCAATGGCTAGGCCATTGATGCAGCCGGTGAAGAGTTCTTTGATGAGGAGTTGCCTCCATTCCTTGTTCTCGATTTCGCCTAGCGCCAGAGACCGCACAACGATTGTCAGGGTTTGATTGCCCGCGTTGCCGCCAAGCAACCCGATTATTGGAAGAAAGAAAGCGAGTATGGCGTACTCCTCTAGGGCGGGTTCGAAAAGGGAAACGACCCAGGCGATGCAGAATCCCGTGCACAAATTGACGCAAAGCCAAGGGAGTCGATTGCGGACCGATTGAGGCCAAGCGGTGAATGCAGACTCATCTCCAGAGATCCCTACCATGCGCTGCATGTCTTCGGTAGCCTCCTCTTGAACGACATCGAGCACATCGTCCGAAGTAACACGTCCGAGGAGAATCCCTTCGTCGTCTACAACGGGAAGCGAACTGTAGTTATACTTCTGGAAAAGATTCGCGATTTCCTCTTGGTCTGCCGTGACCGGGACTGACCTGACTTCCCTTACCATGACTTGGTTGGCTTTCCGTCGGAGATCCCTGAACAGAAGGTCTCTCAAGCGGAGAACGCCTTTTAGCTGACCCGATTCGTTAGTTACGTAGACATAAATCGCGCTGTCGTCTTCCTGGTCCTCATCTTGTCGGATCGCTTCTCTTGCCTCTCCAAGGGTGAGGTTTTCGCCAATCGCGTGGACCTCCTTCTGCATGATCCCGCCCGCAGAGTCTTCCGGGTACTCCATCAGATCGGAGATCTCCTCTACTTCCTCATCAGGAAGTTGCTCCATGATGTCGTGAAGCCGCTCTGGCGAAACATCGCTCAGCGCATCCGCAGCGTCGTCGGACAACATTTCGGGTATAATCTCGCTTACCCGTTCGAGCCGCATGTTCTCCATCAGTTCCGTTTGGAGCTCCTGCGGAAGTTCGGTTATGACGTCGGCGGTGACCTCGTCGCTGAGGGAGCGGAAAATTTCTCTTATATCGTCTAGCTCCAGATTCTCTATCTCGGCCGCGATATCGCTAGGATGCATGTCCTTCAGACGTTTGAATCGGAGGGATGATGCCTCGGGCTCTGCCGTATTGTAGTCATCCCGTTCCGTCATTTGGTTAGTTGTAGGGCTTCGCGGATCAGCTTCAAGTCGCCTGTTCCATAAAATGGAAAAAAGTCAACCGGGTGAACGGTCCAGTGTAGAGACGATATCCGGGGAATTCGCGACTTGCGCCGCGTGGATGATCCTTCTCTTTTAATTGCCGTGCCGCTATCCGAAGCATCCACATACACGGCTCCTTGGTTTCTTCCCAGCGCTCATTGGCAGACGATTCTTCCCAATGTCACCAGGCGAAGAATACGGGTCGAGTATAGACGCGAGAGATTCGAATTACTCGACTCCGATTTCATGGATCTGGATTGGCTAGAGTCAAACGCAGTCCACAATGAGGCGCGTTGCTGCATAATTCTCCATGGCCTGGAAGGGGACAGCCATGCACCCTACGTGAAGTCAATGGCCCGATCTTTTCAGAGATCAGGCTATGCGGTGGGAGCCTTGAATTTGAGGGGTTGTAGTGGGGAGCCCAATCGCCTGAAGCGGTTTTACCATAGTGGGGATACAGAAGGACTGGCCTTTGTTCTGGATCAAGTTAGCATGCGATACGACCGGATTTCTCTAGTAGGCTTCAGCCTCGGTGGGAATGTATTGCTAAAGTATTTAGGTGAAGACTCTGCCAGAGTCCCAAAATCTGTCCGTTCTGCCGCGGCCTTTAGTGTGCCCTGTGACTTGGCGGGGGCGGCCGACTGTTTAGCGGAATCGCGAAACGCTTTTTACATGAAACGATTTATTAAGCTCCTCGGGGCGAAACTAAGAGAAAAGGAAAAAACATATCAGGAATACGAATACGAAGAGGGGCATTCTGAGATGAAGTCGTTTCACGAATTCGACAACGTTTACACGGCACGTCTAAATGGATTTCGTGACGCGATCGACTATTGGAGCCAATCAAGTTGCAAGCAGTATTTGAATCGGCTGGATCGCCCGGCTTTACTAGTGAACGCCAGGAACGATCCGTTCCTCTCGGATTCCTGCTTCCCTCGCGAGATTGCCCAATCTAGCTCTCTCTTCCATCTAGAGATTCCGGGATCAGGAGGGCACTGTGGGTTCCCGGGCCGCAAGGCACCCGAGGGCTACTGGCATGAACGCCGTGCGCTATCGTTTTTCGCAGCGCAAGGGAACCGCGGATTCTAAAACCCCATATCGAGCTGGGTGCTTGCTTCAACCGGGGGTGGCTCGATGCATTCGGGCGAATCGTTTTGGTTGTTGTTCACAATTGGATTGACCGGCCGGCATTGCATTCGGTCGGATCCTATCGCGGCGAAAAAATTAAATCGAGACTCCGTTTCGATGGTTTCGGGATTTCCATCCAGCCACTGGTGGGCTCCCTCGTCCTGAAGTATGACCGGCATGCGTTCATGAATCTTTGAGACGAGAGCGTTGGCCTGAGTGGTTAGAATGGCAAAGCTCTCAGAGGAATTGCCGGCTGGATCGTGCCAGGTTTCCCAAATGCCAGCCATATAGAATAACTCCTCGTCCTTGAGCTGGAGATAGTAGGGCTGGTTAATGCTCCGTTGACGTTTCCACTCGTAGTACCCGTCCGCAGGCACAAGGCAACGTCGTCGCTGATAGGGCGCCTTGAAGCTCGGTTTGTCTGCGATTGTTTCCGAACGGGCATTTATGAGGAGCGAAGTAGTCGAACCGGATTTTGACCAACTGGGAACGAGCCCCCAACGCATTTCGTTCGCGGTCAACGTACCCGCCTCTAAGTCTTTCCTAATGACAAGATTGTTTTGGGTTGGAGCGATGTTGTAGCGGGCTTTGAATGAATATTCTTTGCTGCCACTCGGTGGAGGAAAACTTATTTTCCCCTTCTTGTCGCTTCCGATCGAGATCGGTTTCTTGACCAATGTATAACGCCCGCACATCTTCCCCCACAATGTATGAAACGCTGGCCTTTGACAAGGCGTGTGTCGGAGGTTTCGCAATGTTTACCAATTAATTGAAACTATGAACATCCTCATCATAGGGGCCGTTTTCGCGGTGCTTCTTCTTATTGTTCCTCGCCTGCTGGGACGTTCGAGAGAGGCGATGCTGGCCCAGTACGAGATCATGGAGAAGCGTTTTCGACTGCAGCGAAAAACCTACCCGAGCAAGTGGGGGAAAGGGATTGGGGAGCGGTACGCGCTTTCCGGCGATTTTCATGGGTATCCGATTAGCTTGTACGATCATTACCATGGGAGCGGCCAGTCCAAGGAGACCTGGACTTCTTTGACACTAGAGATGCTTTTTGCGGGGGAGTTGGAGATTCTCCTTGAACCAGTCGAAGGTGATCGTGGAGCGCGTTTTGCTAGAGGTGACTCATTGAGGCGAGTTGATGCTGGATTGGAAAGCTTTGAAGTCTACACGAATTCAAATACGATCATCGAATCGATGCTCAATAAATCCACCTGCGAGCAAATCACTGAATTCAAAGGGGTGGGGTGCTTTCGGCTTTCGAAAGGATTTTTCGAATACCGGGAGTGCGGTCAAATGGGAGACGCCGCGATGCGAATCCGCTTTCAGGAGGCATTGAGAATCCTAGCGGATCTCGGCGACCGCCTTTCTGAGCTTAAGGAAGTCCGAGACGATTAGAAAAACGCGTTCCCCACCTAGCGCAGCGCGTCGACCGCTTTTTCCATTCGCTCGAGCCCTTCCTTTAAGGTTGAGCGGGGGCATCCGAAGTTGAGCCTAACGTGACCGGGACTATCGAAGAAAGCTCCGTCGGTAAGCCCAACTCCGTGCGATTCAAAATGGGCCACGGGATCGCTCAGGTCGAAGGCGGTCACGTCCATCCAAGAAAGATAAGTCGCTTCATGCTGGTAGATTCCAATTTCTGGAATGCGCTCTTTGACGAAAGAGTGGATGAAATCCCGATTGGTTCCGAGATAACGGAGGAGTTCTTCTCGCCAGGGACCCCCATCCCGATAAGCTGCTTCACAGGCAGTATAGCCGAGATTGTTGACCTCTGCCATGATCCCTCGAGTCGCAGAATTGAACCGATGGCGAAGACCTTTATCGGGGATAATGGCCAGCGAACAGCCCAGTCCCGCTAAATTGTAGGTCTTGCTCGGAGCGATAAGGGTGAAGGAGTTTTTCGAAACCTCATCTGATAATGTGGCAATGGGTGTGTGGGACCGTCCATCGAGCAATAGTTCGCAATGGATTTCATCGGAACATAGGATTAAGTTGTGACGTTGGCAAAACGCGGCGACCGCTTCTAGCTCTGACCGGTCGAATACGCGGGCACACGGGTTGTGTGGATTACAGAAAAAGAACATCCTGGTTTGCGAATCGACGGCCGCTTCCATCGCCTCCCAGTCAATCACCCACTTGTCTCCGTCCAGAGCCATTTTCGCTTTAGTAACGGATCGATTCTGAAAACGAGGGCCGAGGAGAAAGGGAGGGTAGATGGGGGTCGTCGTCAGGATTTTTTCGCCAGGTTCCGCAAAGGCCCGACTAGTAATGTTGAGCCCTACGACCAATCCGGGCAGCCAGACTAGCCATTCCTCTTCGACTGCCCAGTCATAGTTGCGCTGCAGCATCCCGAGGACCGCTTCGATCGTACCTCTCTCCGGACGGGCGTAGCCGAAGATGCCGTGATCGATTCGGTCGTGCAAGGCTTGCAAGACGGGTTCTGGGGCCTTGAAGTCCATGTCAGCTACCCACATGGGCAAGATGTCCTGGCCTGCGTACTTCTGCCATTTCTGGCTATCAGTGTGTCGGCGTTCGTGTACTTGGTCGAATATCGAGTCCATCGTGTGGGGTCTGCGGCAAGAAAGAGCCATGCTTGCCAGAGTTCAATCTCTTAAAAGAGCAACTGTGTCATCAGTTCTGCAAGCGGTAGCATTCTAGAAGCGTCTGGTTGAAAAATTAATTCGGAGGGATCCGGAGTACCCGATTGATGGACCAGACGTTCTTGCCAGCTGATGTGTCGAGGCACAGTTGTTTAGCGCAATACTGAGACATAGTGTCTCTATCTCCCGCGTATCATGGTATTATATAATTGATTAACAACGTCTTAAGAATAATATCAATTGGTATCATTTATGCACAATAGGTATTATCAATCCTATTAACAAATTCAAAATGAGGAGGAATATATGAAATACTTAAGTCCGTTTAATTCAAGATATGGAATCACCCCGTTTTCAGGACATTCGTTTACGAATCTGGAAAAGGAGTTCGAAAGGCTTTTTGGCAGTTTGCCGAGTCTTTTCGATGTTGGCAGTGAATGGATCCCTGAAGCGGGAGGCCGGTCGCTGAGCCCACGGTGGTACGAGAATGACGATTCGTTTGTCGTTCAACTCGAGCTTCCTGGAATCGAGCCCAAAGACGTATCTCTGGAAGTAGGCGACAACGCGCTCAGGCTTTCTGCGGAAAGGAAAACGCGGTCCAGCAAAGACGATTCGGAAAGCGCTCTTTCTTATAAGCAGTCGTTCTCGATCCCAGAGGGTGTGGATACCGACAAGGTGGAAGCAGGCTACGAAGATGGGGTATTGAGCGTGACCTTCCCCAAAACGGAGGTGCTCAAACCGCGTCAGATCAAAATTAATTAACAACAAAAACAGGAGGAAACTAAAATGACTTTATTGAATGTATTTAAACCATCCTCGGTTGCGGGTCGCCCCCAACCGAGCTCGAATGACGAATCTAAGGATATCACATACGTACGGCCCAGGTATGAAATCACAGAAGATGACCATGCTTTTTGTGTCGACGTGGACTTGCCCGGAGTGGGCAGGGAAGACGTCACGCTGACGCTGCACGATGGAATATTGGAGCTCACCGGCGAGCGAAACTGGAAGGCGCCTAAAGACTGGAAGCCGATAAGCGGCGACCACGAGGCTTTCGCGTACCGGTTGAAGCTAATGGTCGGAGACCGCGTTGCCGAAGGAGGCATCTCGGCTGAAACTAGCAATGGTGTGCTTCGTCTTACTTTGCCAAAGGAGGAAGAGCAAAAGCCGCGCAAGATAGAGATTTCATAATCTCATTGAGCGCAAGGATGGCGCCGGTTCCCGGGGAGGGGAGCCGGCGTTTTTTGTTTTACGTTCCAGACGTGGTGGATCCGGTGTTGCTTTTGCTTCGAGAGGCTGTTTGAAGTTCGACTTTCCTTTATCCATGAAAAACTATCACTTAGTCTGGCTTGCACTTGTATCGCTTTGTTTGGGACAGTTCCTCTTGGGACAAGACGACGGAGGCGAAAATGCGGTTCAAGCGGCTGAATCGGTAAGCGCCTCCAGTTCTGGACAGAGTGAGTTTACGTCGATTCGAGATGAGACGAGGACCATGCTCTCAGAAATTTTTCAAGAGGAAATGGGAGAGAATTCGTGGGGCCGGCTCTTAGTGAGCTTTGTAATTATTCTCCTGACCTACATTGCCCGGAAAATCGTAGGATACCTGTTTGAAAACTGGTTGCATCGAATTGCGGAAAAGACGTCGTGGGAATTTGACGACAGAATGATCCCTGCGATGCGGGGACCTGTGGGGTGGATGGTTTTCGTCATTGGGTTGTTTATCGCTCTCACCGTACTGAATCTGTCGCCGGAGTGGGATAAGGCGATCGTACTAGGCGTTAAGGCGGCAACGATGACAATTGTCTTCTGGGGAATTTTGCGAGGGGTAGACGTGTTTGCGGAAACGATGATGGGTTTGGCGAAGCGGCGCGATATGGCGGTTCACGGATTTATACCGCTAATACAAAAAGCGACTCGCACCTTTTTGTTCATCGTTGCGGTTATTCTGGTGGTGCAGAACTTGGGCTATTCTGTCAGTTCGCTCCTTGCGGGATTGGGAATCGGCGGACTGGCAGTGGCCTTGGCGGCTCAGGAAACGCTGGGCAATTTCTTTGGTTCGGTCTCGCTTGTGGCAGACCGCCCTTTCCGAGTGGGGGATTGGATTCAAGTCGGCAGCAAAGTCGATGGAGATGTTGAAGAGATCGGGCTCCGTTCCACGAAAGTAAGGACCTGGTCAAAATCGCTCATGTCGATTCCAAACAAGGTATTGGCCAACGAAATTATCGAGAACTGGAGCAAGATGCCCAAGCGGCGGGTAAAGCAGTACATTGGTGTCACGTACAGTACGCCGGCTGACGCAATGCACGATTTGGTAGAGGACATTAAGGAGTTACTGAGGGAAGACGAAGGCGTCCAACAGGACTTCATTCTCGTGAACTTTACCGATTTTGGTGATAGCTCGCTGCAAATCCTTGTCTATTATTTCACCAGTACCACGGCCTGGCTCGCCCACATGGACATTCGGCAGCGGATAAACATCAAGATCATGAAAGCGGTCGAAGCTCGCGGCGCATCGATGGCCTTTCCAACTCGTTCACTGCAATTTGAAGGGGATATCGCCGAGCGAATCGCGGACGGATTGGGTTCTAAGGCGGATTAAGTTAAGCTGTGTAGCAAGCGATGTACAATGGATTGGTCAGCACTCCCTTGGGAAGGTAGCGGGATTCAAACGCGGATTTCTTGAGGGCGGACTCGATTTGTTCGCGCGTAAACAATCCTAGCCGATGCGTCTCGCTGAAATCCAGTGTCTCAGTCGGAGTTTCGATATGGTAGTCAATTTGCAGGACTGAAACGCTCCCATCGGTGCTGGCTTGCCGCGCCTGTAGGATCTTGACCTTGGATTTCTCGTCAAAGCTTTCGTTTGCGTCTACTAGTTCCGGCTTCCATTCATCGGGCTCGACCCAGGGTTCCAGGATGAGCCAGCCGCCGGGTTTTAGATGTCTTGCCATGGAAGAAAGGGCAGATTCTAATCCTGTGGTCGTTTCCGAATAGCCGATTGAACTGAAAAGGCAGGTGATGGCGTCGTATTGCTTTGGAAGCGTAAAGGACCGCATATCGGCCGTGGTGAACTCCCCTCCTGGGTTCTTAGATTGGGCGATCTCGATGAAATTTGGTTCCAGGTCGATCCCATCGACGGAGTAACCATAGGTTTCAGTCAGAATACGAGCGTGTTCGCCGGTCCCACAAGCGACATCAAGGATGTCTTTTGGCTGAGTCTCGAATTTCTCCAGTATGTAAGCGATCCGCTCTGCTTCGGCGGGGTAGTCCTTGATTGACCGATAGTGGAAATCGTACCATTTTGCGAACTGAGCGTACATGAACAGGCTAAGAATTCCTTCGGGACAGGATCCGAGCAATTCAATTTGGAAGAATGCTCAAACATGATCGCGCTTATCGAGCTTTTGATGCTCGTAATGAGTGATAATTTCACCTAGGAACCGTTTATTTTTCAGAGGGGTCTATCGCGTTGAAACGGTTTGAAGAACTCAATCGTCATACCGATGTCCCGAATTGACTGAATCATGTTTGAAAATTCGATAATTAACCGGAAACGTTTTCGCTTGGCCACTTGCATGCTAATGATGGGTCAGGTATTCCTATTTTTATGCTCGAATGCGCTTGCCGCGGTTTACCCCGGTCCGAATTGGAAAGACGATTACGACCCTATCGCTAGTCCTGACGCGATCATTGGCGGCAAGTTTAAGATGGTGTTGGGACCCTATCCGAGCAGCTTTAATTTGTATACGAACTACACTTCCCAGAGCCTGGCTGTATTCAGTTTGCTGTACGATGGCTTGTTTGACGTGCATCCCTTGACTCTGGATTGGTCTCCGCGTTTAGCTAGCTCGATTGAGGTTTCCGACGATCAGTTGACGTTTACGATCCATCTCGATTCGAATGCCGTTTGGAGTGATGGCGAGCCAATTACTTCGCAAGATTTCTTGTTCACCTGGGAAACCATCCTAGACCCGAAAAGCCTCGCGGGTGTTCACAAGCATTCGTTGGAAAAATTCGGAATTCCTGATTTGATTGACGAAAAGACGATTCGGCTAAAGGCCGATAAAGTTGATTGGAGCAATATGGTATCACTCGCTTCCTTCGTTATTCTGCCTAAGCACCATTTCGAAGGGCTTGATTTCAATGACCAGGACTTTGAATTCCCGATTGTCTCTGGGCGGTACAAGATTTCTGAAATGAAGGAAGGGAGTTACCTTCGAATGGAACGCCGAAGCGACTGGTGGTTGGAGGACCAGAAGCGATTTATAGGGACAGATAATTTTCAAACCATCGAGTTCCGGTTCTATGCGACGCGCGATCTAATGTGGGAGGCCTTCAAGACGGGCGACGTAGATACATTTGCCTACGCGACGGCTCAAATTTGGAATGAAGACGCGAAAGGCGAGTCATTCGACAAGCACTGGATTGCGAAGCACAAAATTTACAACAAAGCCCCAATTGGTATACAGGGTTTTCCCATGAATATGCGCAAGGCGCCGTTCGATGATATCCGAGTGCGTAAAGCAATGGCCCATATGCTTGATCGCCGAACGATTAATAAGACGATGCTGTTTGGTGACTATTTCATGCAGAATTCAATATACCATGATCTTTATGGCGAAGATCATCCGAACACCAATTTACAGTACGAGTATGAGCCCGAAACAGCGAGGAAGCTCCTAGATGAGGCGGGTTGGAAAGCTAATCCGGACACGGGTATCTTGGAAAAGGATGGAGAGCCTTTTGTATTTACGTTTTTGGGACGAAGCCCTGATTTCAACAAGTATTTAGTCATTTACCAAGAGGCACTCAAAGATGTGGGCATCGAGATGAGAATTCAGGAAAAAGACTGGGCGGCTTGGACCAAAGACATGGACGAGTTCAACTATGAGATGACACTGGCGGCTTGGGGCGCTCCTATCTTTCGTTCCCCGGAGGGGATGTGGCACTCAAGAGAAGCCGATAGAAAGTCGAGCAACAACATTTATGGATTCAAAAATGCCAAAGTAGATCAGCTGATCGAAAAACAGCTCAAGGAATTCGATATCGGCAAGCGAATGGAGATTCTTCGCGAGATTGATCACTTGATTCAACTCGAAATGCCGATGGTGATGATATGGATGATCGACTTTCAGCGAATCATGTACTGGAACAAGTTTGGAACTCCGGAAACGGTCTATGACAAATTTAATGACGAGGCGTCCGCTTTGCATTATTGGTGGGTTGATCCAGATTTACAGGCAGACTTCGAATCAGCTAAGGCGAATGGCGAGGGGCTCCCGCCGACGTCAGATACGATCGTCTTCGACGAGATATTCTCTGAAAACTAGATCAGCGAGCCTCTCGTCATAATGACCGGTCGAACCGCCTACTTTACACGAAGAATTTTACTTATCATTCCGACGTTTATCGGGATTACGCTTACTTCCTTCTTGCTATGCCAATTTGTGCCGGGAGGGCCAGTGGAGCAGGCAATGCTAAAGATGCGTGGCGACTCAAGTGGCGCTGATGGAGCTCTCGGATCACAGGAGATTTCGGAGGCTCAAAGAGAAGCCCTTCGAGAGCACTTCGGCTTTGATAAACCCCTGATTCGGCGATATTGGGATTGGCTTGTCGTTAACAAGCTCGGCATGACTGTCGATTCTTACGTTTACAGCCATAAAACCGTTGGAAGCCTCATTTTTGAACGGTTTCCAGTTTCTCTCACATTCGGGATCACGGGATTTATCCTTACCTATTTGATATGCATTCCTCTGGGAATCGCGAAAGCTCTCAGAGATGGCGGCGTGTTTGATTTGATATCGAGTTTCGTAGTATTTATTGGATACGCAATACCCTCATTCGCGTTTGGAATGTTGCTAAAAATGTTCTTTTCCGGAACCGTGGACAATTTCTGGGACATTTTTCCAATTGGTGGCTTTCGTTCAGACGGATGGGAAGAGTTTAGTTTCTGGGCGAAGGTGAAAGACCAGTTCATGCACATGTTTCTACCCGTGCTTTGCTATGTGATCGGCAATTTTGCGGTGCTCACGATGTTGATGAAGAACTCGTTAATGGAGCAGATCAGTCAAGATTACGTGAGAACAGTGGTGGCACGAGGTGGAACAATGAGGACTGCAGTTTGGCGACATGCGTTTCGAAATGCCATGATTCCAATTGCGACCGGATTCGGAGGAGTTTTATCCATACTGTTCGCAGGATCAGTATTGATCGAACGCGTATTCAATATTCCAGGTATCGGATTGCTGAGCTTAGAGGCGATTGTAAGCCGCGACTACATGGTGTTTATGGGCGTCCTCGCTTTGACCTCAATCGTGGCTTTGCTCGGGCGAATCATGTCCGACTTCTGTTACGTGCTTATCGACCCTAGGATTTCATTTTCTAGCGAGTAAAATCGTATGTGGAAACCCAAACTAAATCCGGTTACTGAAAGAAGACTCCGTCGTTTTAAGTCAATCAAGCGGTCCTACTATTCTTTCTGGATCTTGATTGGCCTTTATGCGCTTAGTCTAATTTCGGAAGTTGTAAGCAACGAAAAGCCACTGGTGGTTCGGTCTGATGGTGAGTGGCGATTTCCGGTCTTCTTTTTTTATCCAGATGATTTGTTTACTGACAGTGGACTGTATACAAGACCAGACTACAAACTGATAAATCAATTACCAAAGTTTGCAGAATCCGAGGAGAATTTTATGATTTTCCCCTTGGTTCCCTATGGTCCCTATGAAACGGTTTCCGCAGACAGTATCGAATTAGATGATGTTGTTTACGTTAGCGTTAACCGGAAACAACTTGTAGGTTCGCTTAATGTAGACTCTGAAATGAAAATCAGTCGATCTAATGCTGGAGCTGGTTTTTTTGGCGTTGAAAGCGAGAGGGATCTAAGGGGCCGGCCTGTGCAGGATGGTATGAGTCTTTCATCAGAGTTTCTGTCAGCTATCGACGCTCGTTTCGCGAACGAATTAGAATTAGGGTCAGTTGATGAGGAAATAACCACTTTAGAAGGAATGGCGGTAAAGGCGAGTCTATCCGCTTTTAGTCCTAGGGCTCGGCCTCCGAGTTCGGTCAGGATCACACTAAGAGAGGAGATCGAAGATAGTGATCCCCTAAAATGGGCATTCCGGGAAAATGGAACCGAACCTACTAATAGAGACCGTTTTTGGGGCGAGCTCGATTCAGAAATAAAGTCTAAAATATCGGCCTCTGCCGCGAGAGTGGGGAGAGAGCGGGTAGATGATCAGGCATTTGAATGGGGAGGAAAAACCTACTCGGTCCGTTTCGATAAGGAGATCGTTCGCTTTCCTTTTCGCCCTATAGGAAATCACTATCTCGGGTTGGATAGCAGTGGTAGAGATGTCTTGACGAGAATACTTTATGGGCTGCGTATTTCACTGAACTTTGGGCTGGCTCTCGTAATCGGAACGATGTTCTTGGGTGTAATCATTGGAGGACTACAAGGGTATAAGGGAGGGCTTTTTGATTTGGGAGGTCAGAGACTCATTGAAATCTGGGAATCCCTTCCTTTCCTTTATATTATGATCTTTATGGGGTCTGTTTTTGGAAGAGGTTTTATACTGCTTCTAATTGTTTACGGGGTGTTCAATTGGATATCGATTTCCTACTACATTCGCGGCGAATTCTTAAAGCTTCGCAAACAGCCCTTTGTTGAGGCTGCCCATTGCCTAGGCCTTCCGGGATGTAAGATCATGTCGAGACATATTTTGCCGAACTCTCTCGTTCCAATCATAACCTTCTTCCCTTTCTATTTGGTAGGAGCGATCTTCTCTTTGTCCGCTCTTGACTATCTTGGATTTGGACTCCCCCCTCCAACTCCAAGTTGGGGCGAGTTGCTTTCACAGGCACAGGAATTTAGGTCTGCGTGGTGGTTGGTTACCTATCCAACTGCAACACTCATCCTTGTAATCCTGTTAGGCGTCTTTATTGGCGAGGGTGTTCGAGCTGCCTTCGATCCGCGGGTAAATAGTCGTTTCGAATCATGAAGCCTGAAACTGAAAATTTGCTAGAGGTCAGAAACCTGTCGGTCGAGTTCAAGACTGAGGACACGATCGTGCGTGCGGTCGACAATCTCAGTTTTGATTTAAAGCAAGGGGAGATACTCGGAATCGTTGGCGAGTCGGGTAGTGGAAAATCTGTTACTGGCATGAGTCTTGTGCGACTGATTCCGGATCCAATTGGAAAAATTGTCTCAGGAACGGCTAACTTTTGCGGTGCAGATTTACTCCAGATGCCAATTGATGAATTGAAAAAAATCCGAGGAGAAGAAATAGGCATCATTTTTCAGGAGCCCATGACCGCCTTGTCACCCTTGGTGAAAGTAGGAAAACAAATTGTAGAGACGTTACAATTGCATCGAGACATTTCAAAGGAAGAAGCGTGGGGAGTCGGTATAGAATGGCTCAAGAAAGTGGGTATTCCTGAACCCGAAGAACGGATGCACTCTTTCCCTTTTGAGTTTTCGGGTGGGATGCGTCAAAGGGTCATGATTGCTCTAGTGCTCATGTTAGAGCCTTCGGTTATAATTGCTGACGAGCCCACCACTGCTCTGGACGTAACCACTCAGCTTCAGATTTTCGAATTAATTCTTAGGATCAGAAAAGAGGAAAGCTCCATAATCTTTATTACCCACGATATGGGGGTCATCTGGCAGCTTTGTGATCGGGTGATGGTTATGGAGAAGGCCAAGAAAGTGGAAGAGGGAACGCTTCGGGACCTGTTCGCCTCACCGAAAGAGGAATACACAAAGATCCTGCTAGCTTCAGTTCCTCGTCTGACGGATGAGGCGAAAGTATGTGATTTAGAAAAAGAAACCCCCTTGGTTGAAGTTCGAAATTTGCGGACATGGTTCCCTATCAAGAAAGGAATCTTTTCCAAAACCGTGGGTCATGTGAAGGCAGTTGACGATCTTTCTTTGGATATATTTCCGGGTGAAACACTGGCCGTGGTGGGCGAGTCTGGCAGTGGTAAAAGTACACTAGGACGAACCATTCTGGGGTTAGAGAAAGCGACTTCGGGTGATATTGCTTATCGCGGAAATTCACTGATTGGACTGAACAGAAAAGAGTTTCTTCCATTCAGGAAAAATTTGCAGATCATTTTTCAAGATCCGTTTAGCTCACTCAATCCACGTATGACAATACTGGATATTCTAACCGAAGGGATGGAGGAGCATGGGATGCTGAAGGGAGAGCCCAAGCAAGAACTAGCAGTGCGTTTGCTGGAAGAAGTGCAGCTCGAGGCTGACCACATTTTTAGGTATCCCCATGAATTCAGTGGAGGACAACGGCAGCGTATCTGTATTGCGAGAGCGCTTTCTCTCA
The DNA here is from genome assembly GCA_937942145.1 of uncultured Opitutaceae bacterium. Classification (GTDB taxonomy): domain Bacteria; phylum Verrucomicrobiota; class Verrucomicrobiia; order Opitutales; family Opitutaceae; genus Pelagisphaera. The sequence goes on along the minus strand of CALDFV010000203.1, from coordinate 14,289 downwards.
AACCAGAGCTGATTATTTGCGACGAAGCGGTGAGTGCCTTGGATGTTACTATTCAAGCGCAAGTGATCGAGCTTTTGATGAAGCTTCAGGAGAACTATGGCCTTTCCTACATGTTCATCTCTCACGACTTGAGTGTAGTGAAGAAAATTTCTGACCGGACGGTGGTCATGAAGTCCGGAAGAATCGTTGAGCAAGGGCAGACAGCGGAAGTGATTGGCAATCCCAAGCACGAATACACACAATCGCTACTCAACGCAGTCCCCATTCCCGGCGAAGAGTCTTGTCGCCTGGCAGTCTAGGTCTCAATCCGAAACCATTAGTTCAGCTCTTTGGCTTTGAAGGTTTATGAGCGAAGGCGCTAGGTTTGATGATTGGTGGATTGGGTGAACTCGTTTTATCGAGAACGGTTAGGTTCTGAAAAGGATTTGCTCTCGCTGGAAAAAGGATGCGGCGAGCCTCATGGCGAGGAACGCGTAGAGAAACGAAGTTGCCAGTGAGATGCCGAAGTAGAGAGGGTCGAATAGGTCCCCAAAAATCTGCTTCATGGTAAGCGATATGTTCAATATCGGGATGAATGCCGTGTAAATATGGGATTCTGCTCCCAGCACAGTCGAAAGCACAGCGGGAAGAATCACTACCGCGAAAAAGGGGAGGATGTAAGTTTGGGCCTCCTTTTGGTTTCGTGCGAAACTGGAGATAACCAAAAGTAGAGAGGAGGTGAATAGCGCGAGAGGGATGACAATGAGCATCATCCAGACTACTGAGATAAAGTTGATTGAAATACTGTCTCCGACCAGTTTCTTAAAAAACTCGAGCCCGAAAGCGATAGGGGCGATGATTCCGGTAATGGCGCAACAGGATGCGATGAAGCTTATAGTCAGGATTGTCAGAAGCTTGCCCGTGACGATTTCGTATCGGGATGCGGGTGACACTAGCAGTGTTTCCATCGTGCCTCGTTCTTTCTCTCCGGCACAGAGATCGAACGCGGTTTGAATTCCGCCGAACGCTGCGCTCATAACTATGATGTAGGGAAGGAAAAGTCCGAGAACGAATGAACCCGCCGAGGAGCCCGCGGCGATGTTGGTTGTCTCAACTTTGGTTGGCTTTGCAAAGTTTTCAGATAGACTGGCGGCTTCGATCCGATCCGCTAGGGCTTCTTTGTCGAATTTTCCAATAAAGTTCCTGAGTCGGGCCTGTGCGTATTGCGAGTTCTCGTTGGCAAAGTTGTAGAGTATTTCTAGAGGAGCAGAATTGTTGGAGGAGAACTCGGTTTGGGCGTTTTCACTAATAATGAGAGCCGCTCTAATCGTTCGGTCTTCGATCGCTTGCTTGGCGGCCTCACGTGAATCGATTTCATGGGCGTTGAAACCTTCATCCGTTTTGAGCCGTTTGACGAGCTCGGGGAAGGCCGATTGTTCTACGATTCCGACTTCAACGATAGAGGCTTGTTTTTCGATTTCCTTTTTGCCGGCAAAAAAGAGAACAGTGCCAATGAGAAGAGGCGTGACGAGTAGTGGTGAAACGATTACGCCGAGAATTACCCGCTTGTCACGAAGTGTTTCCCGTATTTCTTTTAGGAATACGGTAGATGTTAGGGACGTTCTAGACATCTTCTGCCTCCATTCCATTTACAATTTTCAGGAAGGCTTTCTCGATTGAGGTTTCGCCTGTCTGGGCGTGCAGATCCCCAACACTTCCCTCGGCGGCAATAATTCCTTTGTGGACGATCGCGACGTGGTCGCAAAGACGTTCAACTTCACTCATGATGTGAGTGGAAAACACGACGGTCAGTGAATCAGTGCGGCACTGTTCGATAAATGCCATGATTGTTTGCGAAGTCATCACATCGAGGCCGCTGGTGGGTTCGTCAAAGATCATGACGGGTGGACTGTGCACGATGGAGCGGGCTATCGAGACTCGCTGCTTCTGACCCGTAGAGAGCTTGTCACAACGGCCGTTCTGGAATTCGCCGATTTCGAGACGCTCTACGAGCTCGTCGATCCGGCTAGTCAGTTCGGGGCCGCTCATTCCGTTGAGTTTGCCGAAATATTGGATCATCTCCCGAGCGGTCAAGCGGCCATAAAGAGCGGTGCTCCCGGACAGGAATCCGATATTTCGCCGCACCTCCTGAGGATTATCCCTAATGCTGAAACCCGCGATGGTCGCGGTTCCTCTCGTCGGTTCGAGAAGTGTAGCTAGCATCCGGAGGGTGGTGGTCTTCCCGGCACCGTTTGCCCCGAGGAGACCGAAGATTTTTCCAGGTTCGCTAGTCAGGCTGACATTGGAGACCGCTTTAACGAGGCCGCGTTTCTTATCACGAAAGGTTTTGGTGAGGTTTTCGGCGACTATCACGGTTTTCGGCGTGTTGCTTGCAATGAGAAAGGTACGTTCGAGAAGAATTATCGAGAAAAAAGCGTTATTGAAGCTATCTCCGATAGGATTGTTTTCGTCCGATTTTGGTAGAGCTTTAAGTTGTTGGTAGATAATCTGATAGTCTAATAGGCTTATGCCTGCATACCGATCTCTAGGGTGTGGTTTGCTTGTCTGATGAGTGATTTCCGCAGAAAAACGAAAAAAAATGAGCGCACTTACTCAAGGAAACAGGAATTGGCACCGATATACAGATCACGAAGATTTTTTAAGACGGTTTTGTATTTTTGATATTGTTTCTATAATTAGATGGATTGTTAAAAGGCAGGGTTTTTGGACGAGGCCCTGCTTTTTTATGCCCGGATCACTTGCGTGAATCCGGTGTATCGAGTTGTCATTGCCGAGACTTGCGTTTCACTGATGGCCAGAATGAGTCAGATCGAAGAAGAAATAGCGTTCGATAGTGTCGAGGAGGCAATTGAGGAAATTGCTGCGGGTCGGCCCGTTATCGTGACGGATGACGAGTCGCGAGAGAACGAGGGCGACCTCATCGTCGCGGCTTCAAAAGTGACTCCAGAGGTGGTGAACATGATGATTCAGCATGCGCGGGGGCTCATTTGCGCCCCTTGCACGGGTCACCACTTGCAGCGGCTCGGAATCAATCGAATGGTGGATGAAAACCGGGAGGCCCATAAGACCGATTTTACCATATCCATCGATGCGGCGGATGGTATTACCACGGGAATCAGCGCCTATGACCGATTTCGTACGCTCCAGCTTCTAGGCAATCCTGATACCTCTCCCGATGAATTCGTCCAGCCTGGCCACATATTTCCGCTTAAAGCAAGGGATGGAGGCGTCCTTGAGCGAGCGGGTCATACGGAAGCGGCGATTGATCTGGCTTCACTAGCGGGACTCTTCCCTTGTGCGGCCATCTGCGAAATTCTGAACGACGACGGATCGATGGCCCGGATTCCTGAGCTTTGTGTATTCAAGGAGAAGTTTGGGCTCAAAATGATTTCGATCGCGGCCTTGATTGAGTATCGTCGCAAGCGCGACAAGCTCGTGGATGAGGTAAGTGAATTGCCGTTTGAGAGTGAGTTCGGATCTTTTCGTCTTAAGGTTTTTCGGAGCAAGCTCGACCACATTGAGCACTACGCGTTGCTTTCTGGAGAAATTGGTCGCTCGCCGACCCTGGTACGTGTGCATGCAGAGAATCTATTCACGGATCTGTTTCGAAAAACCGGAGGGCGGGGAAGCGACGGGCTGCAAAAGGCGCTTACCCGTATTGGCAAAGAGGGGTGCGGAGCGGTTGTTTTTATCAGTCGTCCAGACAACGGACTTTCTCAGATCGACAATTCAGCCGAAAAGCCCGGAGACATGGGACTGCGTGACTATGGGATAGGGGCCCAAATTCTTGTGGCGCTTGGGCTAGAGAAAATCCGCCTTCTTTCGAATACCAGTCGTAACGTGGTCGGACTAGACGGTTACGGCCTCGAAATTGTGGAGCAGGTCTCATTGTAACAATGGCCGTGCTCAGCGGTCGAAATGAGATTAATCCGAATTCCGACTTTACATGGCTGGGTAACGGGCTCATTTCCGTGTCTCTTCTCACTTTGTTCTTAATATGAGCCGCTTATCGCCAGAACCTTCCAATATTGACGGATCCGATTTCAGGATCGCGATTGTCGCCGCTCGTTATAACCAGATTTACGTGGATGGTCTATTGTTCGGGGTTCAGGCGGCCTTGGCGGAAGCGGGTGTCTTGGAAGAGAAAATTGTTGTCGAGCGGGTGCCGGGCTCAAACGAGCTTCCCATCGCTGCACAACTCATGGCAGGCAAAGGGCATTTCGACGCGATCATTGCTTTGGGTGTTATCATCGCGGGTGGTACAAAGCATTTTGAGTTGGTGGCGGATTCCTCGAACATCGGCCTGCAGCAAGTGGCGTTGGAGTCGGGTATTCCGGTCGTGAATGGCGTAATTGTTGGGGACGATGAGGATCAGGTGAAAGAACGTTGTGTGGGATCGATTCCTAAGGGAGCGGAGTTTGGGCAATGCGCTCTCGAAATGGCGCAGTTGCGTCGCGACTACAGGTAACAGCCATGTCAGAAGTCAAAAAACCGCAACGGCGACTGTGCCGCATCGCTTGTATGCAATACCTTTACTCATGGTCGATCAACCATCCCGAAGACATTAATGAAGATCTCAGAGTCTTCTACGAAGACCAGGAGGAGGAACGAGATTACTACGCATTCGCTGACGAAGTTATCTTTGGCGTGATCGAAAATCTAGATGCGATCGACGATAAGATAAAAGAAATCGCGAATAACTGGGATTTCGATCGAATTGCTAAAATCGATCTATCGATATTGAGAATGGCGATTTACGAACTGCTTTTTCGAAAGGACATTCCTCCAGTGGTCACAATCAATGAGGCGATCGACCTGAGCAAAATGTATTCCTCGGAGGAGTCGCGTCGATTCGTAAATGGAATACTCGACAAGCTTCGTGGGCAGTTGAACCGGCCGTCGAGACAGGCGAGTTGGGATTGAGGATCAAGTTAGCTGAAATTCGGTGTTGGCCGGGTCAGAAAAATCTCTAATTCGATTAGACTATGCTATCGCTTTTCAAGAAATTCAAAGACGGGCTCTCGAAATCCGCCAAGAATATCGCTGACAAGACAGGCGGGATCTTCCGTCGCGCGAAGCTAGATGCATCGACTATCGAGGAATTAGAAGAAGCGCTCTATGGAGCAGATTTTGGATACGAGACGACAGAAGAAATCGTTGAAGAAACGAAAGAGGCTTACCGGAAAGACAAGGAACTGCGCGGTCAGGATGTAGCGAAAATCGGATCATCTGTCCTTAGGCGCGTTTTAGATGGCTCGGAGGGAACGATCGAGTTTAAGGACGACCGGCCCACGGTGATCTGTCTGATTGGGGTAAATGGGTCTGGAAAGACCACCACGACAGCTAAACTGGGGAGCCAATGCAAGGCCGAGGGAAGAGAAGTTCTGGTGGCGGCCTGCGACACGTTTCGAGCCGCGGCCATCGAGCAGCTGAAAGAGTGGACGAACCGATTGGACCTAGAGATCGTTTCCGGTGAACGTGGCGCAGATGCGGCGGCCGTTGCCTACGATGCGTGGCAGGCTGCCAAGAGTCGAGGAAAGGACACGTTGATCATCGACACGGCGGGTCGTTTGCATACGAAGAGCAATTTGATGGATGAGCTAGCCAAGATCAGGCGTGTATTGCAAAAACACGATGAATCGGCACCGCATTACAGCCTTTTGGTGGTTGATGGAAGTTTAGGGTCAAACTCCATTGAGCAAGCTCGTGTTTTTCACGAGAAATTTGGTCTCGATGGACTGATTGTGACTAAGCTAGACGGGACGAGCAGGGGAGGTTCGCTCGTGGGAATATACCGTGAGTTGAAATTGCCAATTTACTTTTTGGGTTTTGGTGAGAAGGCTGAGGATTTACAGGCGTACCAGATCGACAATTACGTCAATGCGGTGTTCGGAGTGGAAGAGGAAGTCTCTGCCTGAGTCGTTGGGGAAAGCTCTTGACATAAAAAACGCCTCGGCTGCGAAAAGCGGAGGCGTTGGGAAAGGGGTGTTGATGCAACTACTGCCAGTTCAAAACGAGGCGGATGTAGTAGGTGGTATCGAGTTCCTTCTTTCCGCTCAGATCCGCGTCACTGTCATAGTCATTAGCGAAACCTAGTCGGACGCTGTATTGATCGGCCTTGAGAGGAAGATCGAGAGCGGTGTCTTGGTAGAGGCGGAAACTGCCAAAGTCTTCGATGGTAGGCGTAAACTTGATACGATTGACCAACGTACCCCACTTGAGCGTTTCCTTGTGCTCGAGACCAAAGTCTAGACTGGCGGCGTTTAGCTGCTCGCGGATCGGGGTGGAGAAATCGCTGTATTCCTCAAACCGATAGCCGACACCACCGCGAATGTTGAGGAATCTAGAATCGGTATTGGTTATCGTATATCCGAAACCGCCTGCTGTTGTGACGAACAAATCTGTGTCCTTGATGACATCGCGTCCTAGTTCGCTGCTGACATACCAGTTCCACTGGTCGTTGATCTGGTTCGAGTAGTCTACCCCTACCCGAGCATCATCGGCGCTCTTAGTCCCGTCGGTTTCTTCGAAATTTGCCCTTGAAAAGAAAGCCAGCCTATCATCCGGCCCGTTTAGGGTGGCTCGGAAGCTCATTCCGAATCCAGTGCTGGATTTGTTCCCGCTTTTGCCTGCGAGGTCGAAAGCCGCTAGGTAAGCCCAACTGCGGCGCATTTTCTTTTCGGTGGGACTCATGCTTCCGATCTGCCAGCTTTCTTTGACATTGGAAACAGAGGTAGTCATTCTGCCGGTTTCGGTCGCGACGTTGAGAGATCCGTCATCAGAGCCGGTGATCTTTCCTGAGAACGAGGCACCACCCTCAATCGAAACAAAAATAGGATCGTCGGTGGTCATTTGTTCGACTTGGGTTTGGTCGACCACGATGTCTCCCGCAAAATCGGTCGATATTTTGATCTTTCCGCCGTCGATTTCCTGGATTTTACCTACGATTGTGGAGCCAGATTTAGTGACGATGACGTCGCCGTTCGAAGATACCGTAAACAGTGCTAAGGCCGCTATTGAAGCTAATAGTTTATTCATACTTAGTATTTGGTTGGCAAAATTGAGTGATTCCTTCTCAGCTAGGGTTTACGATTTGACACACCCAACTGGGCTAATGGTCACAAATCATTGTTCTTTGAGCCCATTTTTCTCAATTCCATTAGTGAAAGCCGGCCGCCAAATAGATTTAACCAGTGTTTTGCAATAAAATATTGACGGGGAGAGTTTTCGAACAAAACAGTTTCGAGATTGATTTGCATTGGCGCTCGAAGGTCCTGCGCATACGGTTCGAGGTCAATTTCGAGTTATAAATTCTAATATGGACGCTCTAAATAACATTATCTGGGAGTCTCTTCGCAAGGAGGCGGATCAATCGACGAAAGATGAGCGTCTCCTCGTCGCCTATCTGGAAGAAACGGTACTAGGGCAAAATTCGTTTGAAGCCGCTCTAAGCTACACACTCGCCTCTAAAATGCGGGATGACATCCTCCCCAGCATCACTTTGAGGGATCTGTTTCTTCAAATCCTCGAATCGGAAAAGGGGCTTCGAGAGTGCATTCTCATAGATCTGCAAGCGGTTAAAGAGCGGGATCCAGCGGCAGGTGGATACCTCTCACCCTTCCTTTTCTTCAAGGGATTCCATGCTCTGTCTGCGTATCGCTTCGCTCACTACCTTTGGTACGAGGATCGTAAAACCCTTGCTTTGTATCTACAGAGCTTGATTTCGAAAGTATTCGGAGTGGACATACATCCTGCGGCGACAATCGGTCATGGAATACTCATAGACCACGCAACGGGGGTGGTAATTGGTGAAACGGCCGTTGTAGGGAACAACGTTTCGCTGCTGCACGGAGTCACTCTAGGCGGAACGGGAAAAGAGAGAGGGGATCGGCACCCCAAGGTGGGTGACGGGGTCTTGATCGCTGCGGGAGCAAAAGTCCTTGGTAATATCAAAATTGGTGAGGGAGCGAAAATTGGGGCGGGTAGTGTGGTGCTCCATAGCGTCAAAGCGCACGGCACCGTTGTTGGCGTTCCCGCCAAAAATATTGGGACATGCAAAGAGGCTACGCCTGCTCTGGGAATGAACCAGCAGCTCGGGAAGGGCGATGTTTCAAGTTTCGATCCTGGAATCTAGGTCTTTAAGGTTTCTTCCTGGATATCTAGAGCAAGATTTTCCTTTATTCGTTCGGGTCTGCTCGTAGGGTCTTCGCCATGCCTAATACTTTCGGCAAACTATTTTCGATTAGCACTTGGGGTGAAAGCCATGGAGGGGCGGTGGGCGTTGTCGTCGATGGGTGCCCTCCAAACCTGTCGATAACGGCTGAGGAAATTCAGTTTGAGTTAGATCGGAGGCGTCCTGGCCAGAGTGACATCGTTACGCCTCGAAAGGAATTGGACCAGGTTCAGATTCTCTCGGGAGTTTATGAGGGACGTACGACAGGAACTCCTGTTTCGATGTTGGTCTTCAACAAAGACCATCGGCCCGAAGCTTATACTGAAATGAAGGAGAAGTTCAGGCCCTCCCATGCTGACTATACCTATCAAACTAAGTTTGGACATCGAGATCCGGAAGGAGGAGGCCGGTCCTCTGCCCGTGAGACAATCGGGCGGGTTGCGGCGGGAGCCATAGCGAAAAAAATTCTCGGTCTTGCCGGTGGAGTTGAAACGATTGCCTATGTGAAGCGGATTCAGGATATCGAGATGCCTGAAGATTCCGATATTTCCCTCGAGCTGATCGAAGCAAACGCGGTTCGATGCCCACATGCAGACACTGCTCAAGCGATGATAGACCGTATCCGTGAGGTTCGAAGCCAAGGCGATTCCGTGGGTGGCGTCATCGAATGTGTGATACGTAATTTGCCCGTTGGGCTCGGTGAGCCGGTGTTTGACCGATTTGAGGCGGATTTAGCGAAAGCGATGCTCTCCCTTCCTGCTACAAAAGGATTCGAAGTGGGAAGCGGTTTCTCAGGGACAAGACTGTCGGGCTCCGAGCACAATGACCACTTCGAGATTCGAGACGGCCGAGTTCGGACTAAGACAAACCGTTCCGGTGGAGTCCAAGGGGGGATTACAAATGGGGAAGAGGTCCGTTTTCGCGTCGCTTTCAAGCCGACGGCGACGCTTCTTCAGTCGCAACCAACAGTGGACAAAGTCGGAAACGAGACCGAGCTGAAGGCTCGAGGCCGGCACGATCCGTGCGTTTTGCCGCGAGCCGTTCCGATTGTTGAAGCGATGGCTAATCTAGTGACGATTGATCATTGGATGCGCCAGCATGCGCAAAATCGGTTGTTCTCTCTCTAGCTTTCCAAGAATTTAGCGTCAGTATTTCGGGCATATGTCGGAAAGGTTTGTCTATCTTATTTTGGGTTCTCGTGGCGGGGGCCGCTCCTCGGTTGTTTCAGATCTTGTGGATTTTGGATTGGATTCCTCTACCGAGTCTCAGGTTTTCATTTCGGAAGATGATGCGGTTCATTGGGAGTCACCGCTCCCTATTCGTCATACCCTCTGTGAGCAGAAACGGTATTTGTGGAAGGGTGTTGACGAAGGAATTATTGCGGAAGCTACAGGTGAAACGGTTTTTGTTGTCGCAGATGGGATGTCGGATCCTGCGGATTTCGTAGAAGCTTTTTTCAACTGGCTCCAGGAATCGAGTTACGAATTGGGTAGGATCATCTCGATTGTAGATTGCCACCGAGTGCAAAAGGAGCGAAAACTGCTCCAATGGTACGATTGTTGTATCCACTTTTCTGATGTGGTCTTGCTCAGTAATCGTAGCGAGGTTTCGAACAAGTGGATTGACGAGTTTCAAGATCGATACCTCAAAGAGTATTTTCCTTGTCTGTTTGTATTTGTTAAGAAGGGACGCCTTGCCAATCCGCCATTGGTTCTCGAGCCAGAAGCGAGACGGATTTCCAAGCTCTTCGATGAAGCGGATGAATATGTTTTCCTCGATGACGAGGAGGAAGAAGAGGTTGAGGAGGAAGATGAACCCGCAGCGGGAGATCCCTCAAAAGATCCTTACCTTGCTAAGCTCGGAAGCGGAAGAAGGAATCGGATACTGCCAGACGTCCGTAATTTGATTGGGCCAGAAAACGGGTGATGAAGGTCTGAATAGTTAGCCAATACATAATCGTAGATTCCCAGTCCGCTTCTTCCTACAGGAATACTCGTTTAGAACCGTCCCTCGCGCTCTCATAAATTGCATTGATAAGGGCTACTGCCTTTCGAGCTTCTAACGCGTCTACGAGTGGAGAACGATTCTCCTGAATCGCATTCACGACATCTTCAAAATTGAGCTGATGTCCCGAAAAATCGATGGCGCTCGGATCGTTCGCTCCAATTCCTTTGGTTCCCGTTTTCACCATGAGCTCAGACCGAATGCGATCGTCCTCAGATGTTTCCTCTTTGAACTCCCAAACTCGAAACTTGTCATCGGCCAGGAAAACGGATCCTTTTTCCCCGCAAATTTGAACCTCAGCGGAGTGGCCATCTTTGGACCAGCAGGCTGTCGAGCCTTGGATGACTCCACGAGCGCCGCTTTCGAACTCGAGAATGGCAACCGCAGTGTCTTCAACCTCGATTCGTTCGTGAGCTAACGTCGCGGTGGATGCGTTGACGGATTTGACCGGTCCTGCAACATAGAGCAATTGGTCGATTGCGTGGATTGACTGGTTCATGAGTGCTCCGCCTCCGTCCAGTTTCCAGGTACCGCGCCATTGGCCGGAATCATAGTAGTCCTGGTCTCGATACCATTTGATATAAGCATCGGCTAGGGAAATCTGACCGAACCGGCCTTCGTCGACGGCCTTTTTCAGCGCAACAAGCCCGGGATTAAAACGCCGATTGAAAATGCCGGAAATAGTAACGCCGTTCTCCTTTCCGGCAGCGGCCATTTCGTCAACGCGATCGGTTGTGATTTCCAACGGCTTTTCACAAATAACATGTTTGCCTGCTCTAGCCGCCGCAATTGCCGGTTCCAGATGCGCTCCGGATGGCGTCGCTATCGTGACGATTTCGAGTTCCGGGTCAGCTAGAAAGGCATCCAAGTCGTTGCTGGCCGCGCAGCCGAACTCGTCAGCAATCACTTTTGAGCTCTCGGGATTACGACTGTAAACGGAATGCAGTTCAGAACCCGCCATGGCTTCGATCGCCTTAGCGTGAAACTTGGCGATCATTCCAGATCCGATGATACCGAATTTCATGATGCGCGTTCGTTCTTGATGAAAGAAAAGATTCCTACAATGAAGAGGATCGCGAGCAAGCCGAGACCTGCCGCGGGTATCATCCCATGCCAGTCTCTCAAGTGAGATTTCCCGTAAAGGACCCAGACGGACCCGATGGTGGCGACGCCGGTGGCAAATCCCATGAGGACGTTCCAGACGATGCGGGCGGTTCCTTCCGGCCGGTTTTCACCGAGTACCTTCTTGGAATTCATCATGAGGAAGAAAGTGAAATAGGCGATTGGGATCAGAGAGCCGCCGATTACAGAGGTTGGGATAGCCAAGGCGGCCGCGGCCGCTCCGGTCCATACAAAGGGACCAGCGAATCCGGCAATACCGGAAACGGCGCACCCAATGTAGTGGGCATTCTTATCGCCGCGTTTCCCGAGTAGCTCCTGAAAGGCGAGCCCGTTGATCAGCATGAGAATGATGATCGTAGATACAGCCATTCCGAGGACGCCGAGTCCGAAAATGGTTTGGGAGACGACCTTCCCTGCGAGCGGCTCAAGAGTGGTGGCCAACTGGAAATTGTCTCGTTTGACCAAGCTGAGTGCCAGCTCAAGGTCGGCGGCGTTGGTCGTTCCGGGATGGGCTTCCTGGAGTTGGGCGAGCGTTCCGGCTGCGACGGGAGAGTTGGGGTCGACGTCGCCGATTTTTGTGTGGAACTGGGAGGCCGCGGCGATGACAACGCAGCTGGTCGCTAGAAAGAAGGGTATGAAAAGGCCAATGGACAGATCGAAGATCGAGAAGGAGCGGTGCGTCTTCCCCCAGCTCTTTTTGAGCAACGAGTAAGGGAGGAGCCAGGTCATGTTGATTCCGACGGCAGTGCCGAAGGCGGCGATAATGATGTCTCGTTGGTCAGTAATGATTTTAGCGGTCCACCAGTCGGGGTGGCTGGATGCGGCGATGAGATCGGCATAGCCTGCGGCGGGAGAGACGAGTAGTTTGGGGTTGGGGATCAAGCCAGCAAAGAGAGAGCCCCATTGAATACCTCCCGTTGTCGCCAGGGTGATGACGACTAAAATGAAGGACAGGACGATCATGCCGACCATGACCTTGATGATTCGGTCGAAGGTTTTGGCGCCCTTACCCTCGGATTCGTAGAGGACGTTGATGCCCAATCCGATCACAAGGAAGATTAGGCAAATGATGGCGGTGGAAGCGGTGCTGTCGCCCACGAAGGGGAGCAGGTTTTGCTGGATGGCGGCACGGCCGAGGTTGAACTGGGGCATGCACCAGACGATATTGGCCATTATGGTGGCGATCATCCAGGCCCAGCCCAGAGCGGGGGAAAGGTGAGTGTTGACGAGCCCAAAGGGCGCTTTCTCGGTCGAGAGGGTGACGTAGGCGATGGCCGAGAGCATTATGATGCCGCAGATCATCGCGAGAGGTTGCAGCCAGAGGAGCCCGAAGCCTGCGATCACACCCAGGTAGAGGGCTCCGGCGAGCGAGCCTCCGCCGAGGGTGATGGCGCCTTGGAGCCAACCCGGACCGGATAGTTTGGTGAAAATCCCCAGTCTTTTGATAAGGGGGGAGGCTTCTGCTTCGGCGATTAAGGCGGCTTCGCGATTTGATTCTTCTGTGCTCATAGGGAGGGGGTGCTTTTGAATGCGTTTTTGAGGTTTTGTAGACTTTCCTTGGCGATATTCTCGGCGCCAGGGGAGTAGTCAAAGACTTCGACGGAAACCCACCGGTCGTAGCCGGCGTTGTCGAGGGCGTCTGCGATGGGTTGAAATTCTAGGTCGCCCATACCGGGACCGAGAAGATTCGGATCGTTGGCGTGGAAGTGAATCGTGTAGTCGCGGCTCGAATCGATGATGTCGGGAATCGATCCCGCCTCAGCGGACATGGCCTTAACATCGAGATGCAGGCGGATGTTTGGGTGGTTGATCTTGTCTATCAACTTAATCGTCTCTGCTGCGGAAGTTAGGAAATTCGTCTCGTTCGGTCCAAGCGGTTCCATGGCGATGGATACGTCGAGCGTCGCGCAATGTTCGCCAAGCGAGCGAAGCAGATCAGCGGCTCGGTTGGCCGCATCATCGTAGGAATCATTTGTATCCAGATTTCGTTGCTTGGGACTCCCCCAAACCATCACTTTACCGCCCATCGCAGCACATAGGTCGGCGAGGTGCTTCCCGAAGTCGAGAGTCTTTTGGCGAACCGCTGAATCCGGGGTCGTCAAATGCATTCCTTCCGGTTTGACGAGGAGCCAGTGGAGTCCGACGACTTCGAGGCCATGCTCTCGAACGATGTTACCGATGGACTTTGCTTCAAGTATCGTCAGGTCACGTGGGTCCTCATTCAGCGTAAACGGAGCAATCTCGAGCCCTTGATACCCTGTATCGAAAGCGCTGGCACACGTGTCGGTCAGGCTCCAGCCTTGGTAAGTTTCGTTACAAATAGCGAATTTCATATCGGATAGCCTAATAGGGGCTGGAGAGACTATTCAAAAAAGGTCTGAGTATTGGTTTTAGATTCTGGCGCCCAGATCTTGATATTGTCGACCCAGCCGATGTCGTCGAAAGAGCCAAATCCGATGAATCCCTGCTCGAATGGCACGTCGTCAGCAATCATTATGGGAGTGAGCATATCATCGAAGTATAGAGCGACAGTGCTCTTCGCCACATCGCGGACTATGCGAATCTTACGCCAAACATTGACTCCCCAGTCTACTCCCACGGTCCGGAAGTCTGTGATGGGAGTTCGGGGCGACTCGTTAACGACGAAAACATTGTGAGCGTTGTTGTCACCTGTCTTCGCTACGTGGATATACATGTAGTGAGCGGGATCTTGGAAACCGAAGAAAAAGCAATGGTCTCTATGAGCGTACCCTCCCGCTTTGGTGGGGTCTGCATTCTCCTTCATGAACTGAGCAATCGGAGTGCCTTTGACCCCGCTTTGGAGGATATCCACTTCGAGAACAAAGCTCCCAAACGTTTTCCCTTTAATCAGGGCGATGTTGAGGGGTGAACGGTGTGGGGGCTCGTACTTGCTCTTTCCTTCTAGGGCCAGAAACTGGTTACCCTTCTTCTCTTTTAGTTCCCAAGCAGACGAGTCCGTCATCATGAAG
>CALDFV010000202.1 GCA_937942145.1 uncultured Opitutaceae bacterium | reverse complement strand
CGTGCAGCAAGAGGATTTAGTAACCAGCACGCACGGAGCCTTCAGGCCGATTGACCTTCAGTTGGGTCCCGATGGAGCGCTGTATGTGGCGGATTGGTACAACCCGATTATTCAACATGGGGAAGTGGATTTTCGGGACGAGCGCCGCGACCAAACGAGAGGCCGTATCTGGCGAATTGCGGCGAAGGAACGGCTTCCTGTCGAGGCCCCCAAGCTGGTCGGGGCGTCCGTAAACGAGTTGCTCGACTACTTGAAAGCTCCCGAGTCGTGGACGCGCACCCAAGCAAAATGGGAACTCAAGCGCCGTGGCGCGAGCGAGGTTATTCCGGCTCTGCGTTCATGGGTCGCCGGGCTTGATCCGGAAGATGAAAAGGGGGATCACCATCGACTGGAGGCTCTGTGGGTGACGCAAGCGCTCCGGGCAGTCGATTTGGGATTGGTGGAGGCTTTGATTCAGTCAGAGGATTTCAATGCCCGGGCTGCAGCGGTACGCGTTTTAGAGGAGAATCCAGGACAGAATGATCGAGCATTTGAGTTTTTCAAGAGGGCGATACGCGATCCACACCCACGTGTACGGTTGGAGGCCCTGCACGGATTAAGAGCGTTGGGAGGTGCTCGGTCTGCCAAACTGGCTATGGAGGCCTATATTGAGTCGATGGACGACGTTTTTGAATTCGGGCTCTGGCGAACCATGGAAGCGCTGGAAGAAGATTGGTTTGAGGAGGTCGAGAAGGACCCCTTGCTCTTTGGGCAGGACACGAGAAAACTCGTCTATGCCATAAAGTGTCTTAATCACACAGAAGCGCTTTCGCCCTTGATTGCTTTATGGAAGGAGGGAGGGGTTTCCCAAAACGCCGTTCTGCCCGCGCTTCAACTAATGGGTGAATTGGGAGATGATTCTGTCTTAGCGCTTGTATTCGAAGCCGCGGTACAGATTGATAACGAAGGAGGGTCAGGTTCTTCGGAAATACTCGATGCGCTGTTGCGAGCATCGGGGCGGGGGGAACGCGGTCCCAAAGTATCAGTCGCTGATGTTGAGGCTCTATTGAAAAGCGATGAGGAAGGCGTTAGAATTAGGACAGCTGAACTCGCAGGGGTTTGGAACGTATCTGGAGTTATAGGACGATTAGAAGCGTTGGCTGGAAATCCAGACACGGAAGAGAAGTTGGCCGATGCGGCAGTAGAAGGGTTGGCTCGAATGAGATCGAATGAAGCAGGTCCCGCTTTGAATCGGTTGGTGAGCGATCGTAATCCCCCTCTTGTTCGGGTACGAGCGATAGCCGGGTATGCTCGCTCGAGTCCAGGATCGGTAGCTTCCTTGGTGGCGGAAGCGTTAAGCATTGCCCACAAGGACCATGACCCACTGCCTCTGGTTCGCCCGTACTTAATACGTACGAAGCTCGCAAACGAACTGGCTCAGCAGTTGAAGGGAAAATCCATCGACACACAGGTCGCTACGAAGGCATTACGCCTGCTGGGCTCGGCGCCTATAGATGCCGGCGAGTTGAAGAAAGCGATCGAAGACGCTGCTGGCATCGAGCCTGTAGACCCGTCGTTGGACGCGGATGAAATGGCCGCGTTCATCGCCTTCACCCAATCGAATGGTGATGCGCATCGCGGGGAAGATGTCTATCGTCGGGACGCGCTCCTCTGCTATACTTGTCACGCCATTGGCGGATCTGGAGGATCACTGGGGCCCGATTTGACCAGTCTGGGAGCCAGCGCTCCCATGGATTACATTATCGATTCCCTGCTTCAGCCACAGAAGAAGATTAAGGAAGGCTATCATGTGGTTAGCGTTTCTCTCAAGAATGGGGGATTGGTTGCAGGCACGCTGGCCAAGGAGGATGCCCAGTCCATTACGGTCAGGGATGCCTCCGATCGTATCGTTGTCGTATCCAAAAGCGACATTGCGTCTCAAACCATCAGTCCTGTATCGCTGATGCCGCCCGGACTGACAGGCGGACTACGCAAAGACGAATTGGCCGATCTAGTTGCTTTCCTTTCCGAACTGGGGAAAGAGGGACCCTACAAAGTGTCGTCGGGGCGCATTGCACGGACCTTTCGATACCTGCACGATCAGGATGGGGATAGCGGCTTTGCGGATCTCGTACGGCACAAGCCCTTTGGCTATGTCACTTCCGATGATCCTCTGTTCGAATGGCGGCCCGTGTACACGAAGGTGGATGGAAGGCTTCCCTTGGACGGGATTCCGGCCCTCCGACAGCACGGGCGCATGAACTTCCATTATTTGCGTTTCCAAATGGATGTTCGAACCGCAGGGGCTGTGGGTTTGAGAGTATCAGGTCCGGATGAAAGCGTTCTTTGGGCGGGGGATCAAATCGTTGAACGAGAAAAGGGTCGCTACTCGTTTCACGCGGAAAGGGGATTGGCGATGATCACCTTAGCCATAAGGGAAGATTTGCCGAATAAATCTAAGCTCAGTATAGAAATTGTGGATATAGAGGGCTCTTCCGCGCAGGTTCAGATTGTTAACGGCAAATAGGAAAGGT
>CALDFV010000201.1 GCA_937942145.1 uncultured Opitutaceae bacterium | reverse complement strand
CAATTCTACATCCTGGTTCGAGTAGCTCAATTCCGCTCCAAAATGCTTGGAGGGCAAATATGTCAATTCCGATGTATTCTCGGTTCGGGTACCGTTATAAAAATCGCCAAAGGAATAGTCATGCTTGAATTGAAGCTTTCGTCTGGAAGACGTTTGGAGCGCCAGGATTCCGCGGGTCCATGAATAGTCTGCGGACGGTACGAACACGTCATTCTCATCGCCCTCAACGTTGTAGATTCTGAAAACGCTGGAGGGGACATCTGCTGAATTTTCAATTTCCAAAAGAAAAGAATCGCCCGTCTCAAAAAAGAGTTGGAACGGCGTCAGAAGGTGCTTGGAAGATTGAAGCTGGTTGGAAAGGTCCGTGATGTATTCCCCCTCATAGCTGTAATAGACCTGCCTCAACCAATCTTTGGATTCGATATACGGTTTATAGACCCATCTCGTGTAGTACCGACGCACCCCCGTACGCGGCGCGAAACCCATAGCTGGATTAAAATCGTCATCCACGTGCATGAGCGCCACCTCGATGTCGAACTCATCCGCCGGAAGCACGGCACTCGTACCGAACACCGGGGCCAATCCGTCATCGAAATCCGGGTGATCCGATTCCGTCCCCACAGCGAAGGCATTTATTTCTAGCCGGTATTTTTCGAGAAACTTGTTGGTTAGGTACTGAAAGTCCGTTCCCAAAAGCAAATTGTCGTAGTTAGAATTTGGATCTCCATGGGTTACGAGCGCCCCCACAGTGGATTGGTCGAAGATCTCACGCGTCACGCGACCCACAAACGCGTTCTGGCTATCCAATGCCCCATTGGATTCCACGACGGCATCGATGACTCCTACATTGTAGTTCCCGACATGGCCGGAAAGTTTTGCCGCCCCTAGCAGCGGCACGACCTGCCCTTCATTGTTCAACCCAATACGGCGACTGAAATACGGGAGAATGACCGGTGACGCTCGCGTTCCCGATCTTCGTCTGAATCTACCTCCAAGGCCCCCAAAATTGAATACACCCGCATCCTCGAGAAAAAATCGACGCTTTTCCGGAAAGAACAGCGAGAACCGCGTCAGATTAACTTGCCGGGTATCGGTCTCAGCGGCAGCGAAGTCAGTATTGTAGCTCACGGTGGCGCTGATTTTGGGAGTGATCCGGTAGCGAAAGTCCCCGCCCCACTCGAATTCGAAATCATCCGTTCCCAGATCCTTGTCATCCGACTGCTTTCCTAGAATGTAGGGATTCAGTTCCAGACCCAGACCTTGTTTGAGATCTCTCAAGCCATTCAGTTTCCCTGCCTCCGACATGTAATACCCGCGGACAGCATTTCTCGGAGATGACCAAATGCCCCGTTGATCCAAACGCTTAATTCTACGGCCCACATTGAGGCCCCATTGAGAACTCTCCGGATCGAAACTGAACGTCGTCAATGGCAGCGCCACTTCAACCTGCCAACCGTATTCGTTTACTTGGGTTTTCGCTTTCCAGACACCATCCCACCGGGAGTTGTAGTTTCCATTGTTGGTAGAAATCGCGTCATGCCGCGTACCATTGGGGTTGACTAGAAAAGTGTAGCTGTTCCGCAAGTCATTAAACGTGTCGAGGTTGATATTGACCGAGTCGTCATTCCAAAGCTCGTCATCGCGGCGCATGAAGCGAGCGACGATTCTTTCCGGTTCGGTATCCCAACACCAAATCCCCACATATAAGTAGTCGTCATCGTAAGCTACCCGAAAGTAGGTTTCCTGGTCCATATGCGTGTAGGAACTCGGCTGGTATTGCAGCAAGGGACCGGCCAAAGGGGCGACTCTCCACACCTCCTCGTCGAGATGGCCATCAATTTTCAGCGGTGCCTCTACCCGGACTGCGGTAACCTCTGGCCGGTAGTCCCGTTGCAACCGGTATTCAGGTATCTCTTGACGTTCCGGAATGGGAGATTCCTGCCCCGCAAGGATGCAATCCGCTAAACAAAAGATAATCAGAAAATATCGAAACGCTTGGGGCATAGATGAAACGGAGGAGAATAGTGAGGATTCAGCAGTGACGCGAACGATGTTAAAAACACCCCCAACCCGATTGAGAGTTCCCGCTTAAACGAGCGCTCACATCGGCTTGCCGATGACCAGGTAGACGACGATGATCAGTCCGACCAGCGGGATCTCGTTGAACCAGCGCAACGCCTTCGAGGACCACGTCAACGCCTCCCGCTCAGCTTTCTTCACCATGCGGAACGTCCAGTGATTGTAGCCAATGAACAGCACGACTAGAAAGGTCTTCGCATGCAGCCAGCCCTGACCCGAAAAGTAGCCCATGGACATTCCAATCCAAACGCCCGTAAGGATGGCGAGCAGCGACATGACGTTGCCGAACATAAAAAGCTTCCGGGCCATGATGTAGAGCCGCTCCACGCCTTGGCCGGCGGCCTTGCCCTCTACGAGGTGCACCAGAATGCGAGGCAGGTAAAAGAGGCTGACCATCCAGGCCATGACCATGACCAAGTGAATCGTTTTCGTCCAAAGATAGAGATGTCCCGACATAGTGTTTTTGAATTTTAGTAGTTATTACTACCCACATACCCAATCCGCAATCCTAGATACTGTCCACCCCACAATACCCCGAAGTACCCATGAGGCCCAGATCCCCCATGCGCTTTCTTCAGATTTGAGAAAACTCCGCCACAGGCAGCAGCAAGAGAGATGGTCTTTCGGGCGTCTCTTCGAGACATATGTGAACAGGGATAGTGTAGTCGTTTTTAGAAAATACCCGGATCAGCCCTCGAAGCAATTAAGACAACGAGCGATCTATCAAAAAGCAAAACTCGATCATCGCACCCGTTTGTATTCCCTGTTCACTGCGTCCTCTCCCCAACGATCGATAACGGCACGCAACGCATTGTCCGATTCCGGGAAACGGCCTTTGTCGTCAGTCTCGATGATCCAACGATAGAGAATGTCGCGGTGCTTGGCCAGTTGGATGGCGTGTTCGCGATGGTAGGAGTTCACCAAATTGTTCGTTTCTCCAGGATCGTTTTTCAA
>CALDFV010000200.1 GCA_937942145.1 uncultured Opitutaceae bacterium | reverse complement strand
TGGAACCTAGACGTTCAGAGGCTTGAAGTTGCCTAGCTCGCTTTAATGAATGTACAGAGTTAGTTTTTCTTAAAAACCTAGAAAAAACGGAGCCTTTTGGTTAGTCTTAAGTCGCTTGTATTTTTCCACTTAAAAGTGGTGGCGAGACCCCGTACCGAGGAGCAACGCGACGACACCTGACTGAGCTCCGCGAAGAAAGCATCATCGATGACGGTGCCAGACGACTTTGCTCGACTGCGTTTGTGCTAGCAAACATCACCACCACTTTTGCCTACGGAAAAAGTGGTGTCGAGACCCGGACTCGAACAGGGGACACAAGGATTTTCAGTCCTCTGCTCTACCAACTGAGCTATCTCGCCGCACCTTAGTGCCCAAGGCTATACCTTGAGAAGATTTCGGACAATAGAAGGGCCTTCCCTTCCGTCAATGATCATTTTTGACAAATTTCAAGGGGTATTGGGCTGGAATTTATCCCCAAATCTCACAAATGATCGTGAATCGCTAGACTTTGGCTATTTCACTTATTCTCATCCCCTTTTATTCGAATACCCCCCGCTCATGCTAAATATCTTTCAAGAGCTACCCGACAACCTCTCAGTCGAACATTTCGAAACCATCACTACTGGAGAGAATGTCCGCGTTGAACGAATCGTCTCAAACGGAAACACGACCCCGGAAGGAGAATGGTACGACCAATCTCAAAGGGAATGGGTCATAGTCTTGGAAGGTAGCGGGAGCATTGAATTCGAGGAGGGCCGATCGGTAACCCTAAACCGGGGAGACCATCTTCTAATCGAAAAGCACGAACGCCACCGCGTAACGCACACCGATTCGAATACCATTTGGCTGGCCATCCACTTTGATTGAAAGGAAATGGACTACAGTAAGGAATTTATAACCAAGGAGTCCGTACAAGTCGCTCAGCGCTTTCGCCTGAGTCGCGAATACGAGTTCTAACTTGGCTTTTTGCTTTACGACTTTGGCTCAGGCTAAAGCACGGAGCTTCTGAGTGCCGTGTAGTGCTGGATTTTTACCCTCACCAAAAGCGCGGCACCAGAACAGGAGTCGTTTTCTTGTAGGCGTCATAGTCGTCTTGGCCTCCCCACTTGTCATCGGATCGCCTTTCTAGCAAGGGAATGCCACTGACTCCGGTGAGCAAGAGGGTCACAAAGATTGGCGAACTGAGCACGAGCCACTGCCAGCCTTGCAAAACAGGCACGGCAATGATAGCTACTCCAGACCAAAGCAAAATCTCTCCAAAATAATTAGGATGACGTGAACGGCTCCAAAGACCAACCCGAATAAATTTGTCCTTGTTTTCTGGATCCGCCTTGAACTGGCTCTTCTGCCGGTCTGCAACTACCTCAATCGCAATTCCGACCAACCATAGCAGTATCCCAATGGCAGCATACCATCCCAAGGGCTCCTTGTAATTGGAAGCGATTGCCGTCCATGCCGCCGCAGCGGTAAAAGTAATCCATAGACCTTGCAACGTCCATGCGGCCAAAAAGCGGACAAAGCAGTTCTTGATCACATCAAACCTTCCGTCTCTACCCGCTTTATGAATTCGCATGAAGAGAAAATACCCCAACCGTAATGCCCAAATAAATACCATCAGACCCAAAATAACAGAACGAGCATCTAGCCTCTCGCTCAGGATAAGTAACATCGCAGTCGCCAAAATGTAGGTGGCACTCCCGACAATGTCGAAGTACCGCTCCGTTCTACCCAAATAAGCAGGGACAAACGCCACCCACTGCAGGCAATAGGCAAGTAACACCGCAAAGGCAAATGGAGAGCTGATCCAATCCATGCCTCGTCCACTGCCCCCAGCAACCGCGAATCCCCAACCGATCGTCATCACGGCTGGAATCGCTAACAAAGCCTTCCATTGGTCCTTATTCATTAAATAACATATTTTCCCAAATACACAGACCTTCTGACAAGCTGCGATCGCCACCCCACACATACGAGCACTACTCCTTGCTTAATTCACTAAACCACTAAAGGCCTCATGAACAAAGCAGATTCATGATTTGAACACTTATTGGACCATATTTAGGGCAGAAACCCCTCGCTATTTGGAATTATCGCCCATGCATTTTCCGTTCTTCTAATACCGTGACCTTTTTTTCCGAGCCGAATCGACAATCAGACTGGTTAAGACTCATTAATAGAGGGTGCCCGGCCTTGCCTGTCGCATCGATCCTCATTCCATGACTGCAGAACCCCTACGCTCGCCCTATTCCATCCACTGGCCCACTAAGGCGGGCTACAGTTTTGCCTCAGTGGGGCTGAGCGCGATTGAGTTGATGCTCCAGGTATTCCTGCTGGAACTATACATCCTCGCGGGCCTGGCGCCCTCTATGGCTGGCTTGGCCATCGCGATCGCCGTGATCTGGGATGCCGTCAGCGATCCCCTGATGGGCATTCTTTCAGACAAGACGCCCGCTTCAAAGATCGAGGGGAAGCGCGTCCCTTATCTCCTCACTGGGGCAGCGATTATCGGTTTCGCCTTTTACTTTCTCTTCAGCCCTCCGGTTGAGTCCGGCCCAAACGCTCTCTTCGCCAATCTCTTGGTATGGTACCTAGTGGTCAACACAGCCATGACGCTCTTCGGTGTTCCCCATCTCTCCGTCGTCAACGACCTTTCCCGTTCGGAGCAAGAGCGAGCGACTTTTTTCGGCTGGAGAATCGTGGCAGGATCTGTCGGACTGCTTCTCGGAATTGGGCTGCCCGCCTACCTGGCATTCCAATTCGATGGTAGTTCCATCGCCAATACTTTAGAACTGCGGAGCGCCACCGGACTCGCCCTGGGTGTAACGGCATCGGCTGGCTGCCTAATTTCGGGATTGTCTATCTGGCGAGCGCTCAGAGAAAAAGGCAAAGAATCGCCGCTCAAAGCCAGCGAGTCCTACCGGACTGTGGACGTTTTGAAAGAGAGTGTCAGGTCCCCTTTCTTCGTCTTGCTCGTATTTGGATTCATGGCGATCGCGGTAGGCCGTTCCTTCAACTCTAGCCTCGCCCTTCCCTACTACAAAACGACCCTCAAACTGAACGAGGAACAAATCGGGATCATCCTTCTGGTCCTCACCGTCTTCATCATACTGGCCGCGCCCCTATGGGTACACTTTTCAAAAGCGATCGGCAAGGCGCGCTTATTCTTTGGCGCGGTGATATCGCTGGCCCTGCTCTCCGCCATTGTGTACCCCATCCTGCCGGCCGGCCTGCTTTGGCCTGTGCTCCTGCTCGCCGGAACCGGTGGAGTTCTCGTGGCGAGTATCGTTCTCCTCGAATCGCTGTTTTCGGACTTCGTCGAGGAAGAGAAAACCCGTACAAGCAAGAATGTATCCGGTGTTTATTACGGAATTTGGCGCATGCTATCGAAAGTGGCCCGGGCTCTCGGAATCGCCTGCACGGGGCTCTTTCTTTCCCTCGTTGGCTATGAACAGGGTTCTCTGATTCAAGCCCCGTCAATCGAACGCTCTATCGCCTGGGCGTTTGGACCCGGAGTAGCGGTGTTTCTTACCGCTGGCGGATGGTGCATTTACAAAACTAAGTTATATCACAACAGAAAATCACAACAATGAAGAAGCTCTGCTCAACTCTCATTCTCATTTCCGGAATCCTGCTGCTCGCCGCCTGTACGAGCAATCCGGTGCCCAACCAGGAATTGGCCGAGAAGGTCGATATCGAAGAATTCATGGGGAAGTGGTATGTCCACGGATACACGCCCACTGCGATCGACAAAGGGGCCTGGAACGGCACCGAAACCTACGAGCGCCTGCCGGACGGCAAAATCCAAACCACTTATGAATTCCGGAAAGGATCGCCCGAGGGGAAGCTAAAGACCTACCACCCGGTCGGCACCATCGTAAACACCGAAACCAATGCCGAGTGGCGGATGCGTTTCTTCGGTATAATCAACGCCGCCTACTACGTTCTCTACGTCGACCCGGACCACACGTTCACCGTAATCGGCCATCCCAACAAGAAATACGCCTGGATCATGTCCCGCGATTCCAAAATCAACGAAGAGAGGTACTCTGAGCTGCGGGGCGAACTGGAAGAGCGAGAATACGAATTGTCAAATTTCGAGCGGATGCAACATCAGTAGATGCAGCCTGTGACTAATCCAGCGCAACCACCGATTGCTTCAGTCGAGGAACTCCATAATTCCAAAGAGTCGATTCTTGTCGTAATAGGGAAACCGCATTTTCTGGTATCCACTTTCCTGAGCGATTCTTCGCCATCCCTCCCATGATTCCGGTATGTCGTTTTGACGTACATGATTTCGGACGCTCTTCAATTGCTCAGCGGTGAAGATCGTCCAATCTGTTTCGAAATGCCTGACCGCTCGATCCAGGTACTCCTCTCTTGTCTCCTCTTGCCGATGAACGACATCATACACGACGAGCAATCCTCCGGAATAGAGCCTTTCTTTTAAAGAGGCAAAAAGCGCTCTTTTTCCCTTTTCATCGAGATGGTGAATGGTGTAACCGGCAACAATGAGATCAAACTTGCCTTGAATGCGGTCGATTTCCTCCACCATCTCTCCATGGATCAATTCAAGGTTTTGCACCTTTCCCTCCAGCTTTGTCGCGGCGAAGTCCAATGCCATTCTTGAAAGCTCGATACCACAGTACCTTTCAATGGTGAAGAACCGTCCCATCTCGCTCACCACATGAGCATCTCCACAGCCCACTTCCAGAATACTCAAATCCGACCACCCCAGCTCCGTCAATCGACGGACTAAATAGGACAGAACCTCCGTATGGATCATGTAGTTTTGCTCAATAACTGTCGTGTAGAGATCCCACCCTTCGAAAAACGCGCGTATCTCATTTATTCTTACATCATCACTGGCCATCACAAACAACAGGTAGGGGCACTCTAATTATCCTTCAACCGAATCTTATATTCCGGGCGTAATTTCCAATCCTTAAAGTAGGGCTGGTATTCAGGCATATCCGTCCAGAAAACCCGACGAGCATTTGGATCTGTCAACTCACCTTCACGGTAATCCCGACCTAAATCGCTTTCGACAACCCCCTGGTTCCACTTTTCGAATTCCGTCTGCATTTGCTTAGCGACTTTTGGCAGAGTCTTAAATACGTTTTCGGATTCAATCGGGTCTTTTTTCAAATCGTACAACTCATACTTTCGGTTCTCCACATCCACCGCAACCAGCTTGTATTGATTGTCTAGCAGAGCACCTTTCCCCACAAAGCGAAAGGGTATCGGCTTTTCGCGGACTCCAAATTCTCCGCTTTGGATCGACGGCTTCAAGCTAATCCCATCGAACGGCTTTAGGATCGCCTCTTCCGGTAGCCCCACAATCTCTGCGATAGTCGGGAACATGTCTAACACGCTAGCAGGTGATTCGGTGCGGACTCCTCGTTTAACGACCGCGGGCCACTCAATAATTCCGGGAACACGTAGCCCTCCTTCGTAAACCGTTCCTTTCAACCCCCGCAATCCACCCACTGACGGCGGATTGACCTTTAGCCCACCGTTATCGCTGCAATACCAAACGAGCGTGTTCTGCTCGATACCAAGATTTCGTAGCCCCTTTCTCAGGGTGCCGATACTGCGGTCGAGCGCTACCAATTCACCGTAGTGATGCTGATCCGACTCATCCAGGTTTTTAAATGGAGCCCGATCCGCTTCGCTCGCCACCATTGGCGAGTGAGGAGAGCCGTACCAAATCGTAGCGAAAAATGGTCGGTCGTACTTCGAACGTCTCTCGAAAAATTCCAAAGCTGCGGCCACAACAACCTCCGATGAATCTCCCTCGAATTCTTCGAAAACGCCATTGCGGCTTAAAATGGGATCCATATCGAAGAAATTCGTAACCGAAAGCCAATGATCATAGCCATAACGCCCTGGATGGTAAGGATCCTCCCCCAAGATCGGAACGCCCGGTCCCCGAACGCCATTCAAGTGCCACTTACCAAAATGTCCGGTCGCATAGCCCGCCTCCTGCAGTGCCCGGGCAATTGGTCGTTCCTGTAGTCGAAGCGCGTTCCCGTGCTGATAAACCCCAGTCCGGTCATTGGCCCTACCTGTCAAAACGCATGCCCGGGTGGGCGAACAAACAGGGGCGCCCGCATAGAAACGGTCAAATCGAATCCCATTGGCCGCCATCGCATCAAGGTTTGGCGTCTTCAAAACCGGATGACCGTAATAGCCCATCTGGCCCCATCCCTGGTCGTCCGCCATAACCAGTATAATATTGGGACGAGTATCCTCAGCAGCGATACAGAGAAGATTCAACAGAATCGATAAAACTAAAGCAGTTTGCAATGAACGGGCAGGATACATTTTCCGCATTTTTCAATATGTTGGGATGACAGGCATTCTAGAGAGCCTCAAACATAGAACGTCGTGCCGTAGGGACACAAGCTTGGAAAACGCCCGCAACAACACCGATCGCCATCTAAGTACACGGACTCGGAAAACGGTAAGCGAGCGGAGGAAAGTCGTAATCTGAATTCTCTGAACGCTGAACAAAGTCCTGTCTACTCCTATCCAATCCCAGGAAGGATTGTTTAAGCTCCTTGACAAATCAACCGATAGACCTACACATTATAACAAGTAAATGAGCCTAACCGTCCAAAATCTTCTACGACTTACGAAGCTAGACACTCTCCTTCTAGGATAGGGAGCTGCTGTCGGGACGCATTTACTTTTCTCGCCTCAAAGGAAGCCTCGCGAGATTTCTGCCATTCGGCACGAACGACCTTTTGTATTGCGTCACCAAGTTCGCCCCGCATTCGTAACTCACAATGTCTTTTTAACACGATACAACCATGCAAAAACCACCCATTAGCAAATACAGGCCCTATCCGGTCATAGACTTGCCGCATAGACAATGGCCCAACCGGGTCATCGATACCGCGCCGATCTGGTGCAGCGTCGACCTTCGTGATGGTAATCAAGCCCTAGCGATTCCCATGAGCGTTGAAGAAAAGGTGGAAATGTTCCAGTCCCTCGTGAAAATAGGTTTCAAGGAAATCGAGGTGGGCTTCCCTTCTGCTTCAGAAACGGAATTCGCCTTCTTGCGCCGTCTCGTATCTGACAATTTGATACCTGACGATGTTCACATACAAGTGCTTGTTCAATGTCGTGATCACCTGATCAAACGCACCTTTGAGTCTCTCGAGGGTGTAAAAAACGCCATCGTCCATATCTACAACTCGACCAATCCTTTACAAAGACGCGTTGTGTTCGACAAGGACAAAGCCGCCATCAAGCAAATCGCGGTTGACGGAGCGCAACTGGTTAAAGACATGGTGGCGACCGTACCTGATACCAATATCCGCCTCGAGTACTCTCCAGAGAGTTTCAGCGATACCGAACTGGAGTTCTCTCTCGATTGCTGTGAAGCCGTAGCCGACGTTTGGAAACCTACTCCGGAGAAGAAGATCATACTGAATCTTCCCGCTACGGTTGAGCTTTTCACACCGAATGTACACGCGGATCAGATCGAATGGTTCTGCAACCACTTCTCTCGACGCGACTCCGCCACTATCAGTTTGCATACGCACAATGACCGGGGTACGGGAATCGCTGCGACGGAACTGGGATTAATGGCCGGAGCCGACCGGGTAGAAGGAACCCTTTTTGGCAACGGCGAACGTACCGGAAATCTGGATATCGTTACAGTAGCGCTTAACATGTACACGCAAGGGGTACACCCACAGTTGGACTTCTCCAACTTGAACCACGTTCGGGAGATGTACGAGCGGGTAACGCGTATGGACGTCCACGAACGAACCCCCTACTCCGGGGACCTTGTGTTCACTGCCTTTTCAGGGTCGCACCAAGACGCGATCAAAAAGGGATTTGCCCAACAGGACGAAGACCCTTCTGCCCTATGGCAAGTCCCCTATCTTCCCATCGACCCAGCGGATATGGGTCGAAGCTACCGGGCAATCATTCGGATCAATTCCCAATCCGGCAAAGGCGGCGTGGCTTATGTCATGGAAAAGGAATACGGTTATCGTTTACCCAAAGAGATGCACAAAGAATTGGGCAAAGCCGTCAACCGTATCGCTGACAAAACCGGAGATGAAATTACTCCAGAAGGGGTTTACGCGTGTTTCAAGAGCGAATACGTAGACATCGTTCAGCCTCTTGAAATTCTGGAATTCCGAAGCGAACGGATCGATGACAAGCACGTAGAGGTATGGGCGGTCGTTAACCATGTTGGCGCCAAAAAGAACCTTCGTGGCACTGGAAATGGCCCTATAGCAGCCTTCTTCAACGCTCTGGAGGACGTAGACGTATCCAATTTCGAGTTACTCTCCTACAATGAACACTCGCTCGGACGTGGCGCGGATTCGATGGCTGTGTCGTACATACAATTGAAAGACAAGGGCACCA
Source organism: uncultured Opitutaceae bacterium (assembly GCA_937942145.1). Lineage (GTDB taxonomy): Bacteria > Verrucomicrobiota > Verrucomicrobiia > Opitutales > Opitutaceae > Pelagisphaera. Next base: position 15,778 of record CALDFV010000200.1, on the reverse strand, counting down.
GCGTACGATGCTTTGGAGCAGGAATCGACACGAACATTGAACTCGCATCGATTAGAGGTGTGATCAGCGCCATCAATCGCCTGATCGGTAAACGGTCCTAGATCAGCCATATCTGAATTAATGACGGTGGGACTCACGCCCTAGCGAGTCCTACCGCAATCATTTGGAACGGTGCCCGCCTCCGCCAACATAGCCGATGTCCTTAAGCGATTCTCCGAACACCTCGTAGGCACGGCCAAACCCTAGAACTAGTCTACCTTCGCTGGGAGTCAGTTTGAACAGGTCGAAGTCGACCAATTCCTTTAAATAGCCCATCGTTTCTCCATGGCGCGACTCCATCTTGGATATGATGCGCATCCAATCCGAAGAATCACGATCGACGATCAACGCCTGGCAATCGACCGTCAACCGCTTCCGAGCAAACAGGTTCTCCGCCACCGACTCGTCTTCGATAAGCATAACACTCGCTCTTTTGGAACGACGGATTTGTGATGTGTGCTTTGCCATCGAACTGATGTAGACATAGAATCGGCAATTCTCGTCCACGAAGACGGGCGCATAGCTGGAAAGCGGATTACCCGCCCCATCAACGGATGCGAGAATCGCGCTTTGCACGGATTCGATCAACGAATCCATTTCAGTTCGAGCGGTTTCAAATTCCTCTGACATGACAGGCTAGGACCTTTCCACCTTTCGACATTTTAGCAAGCGCCGCCTTCCTCCTACGTCCGTGGTTCCGATGGCAAACAAGTCTCCACCGTCTCTCAAACCCAGCTTTCGCTTCAAATCGGGACTCGATAAACCCGCATTCCGGGCCAGGACATTTGCTTGGCCTTCTGGAAACATTGCCGCAGCGCCTTTCTTCTGCAGCTCTCCCGAATCCAGAATCTCAAAGACTCTTCCGGGGAATCCCTCAATCATCTGCTCTGACGAATAGAAGCGCGTTCTCGGGTGCAGCAATTCCAAGCCTAGCCTATCGCCCAAAGTTTTGAAACCTCCCCCTTTCATTATCGACGCATTGGGTTCATATAGAAATTTTGAATACATGGAGTAGCGGCCCTGTGACGCCTTTTCTTCAGATCGCTTAAACAAAAAGGTATCCCAGCTGGAATCACTGAGTCGATTAACGCACACGATTTCGGGTTCGCCGGCATAGCTTTCGCTGGCAATGCAGAAGCACTCTTTGCATTCATTCTCTATCGAAAGAATGTGGATTTCAAGAATATGGGGCAAACTTGCGATGATCCTGTCTACATCCAAGCCAGGTGAGAGCTTAACGGCTACCTTTCCACTTTTTTTCAGAAGCATTTCCCAATGTTGCTTCAAGTTCGGTTCGCAATCCTCCAGAGCAGAAACTTTCAAGCTGCGATTATCCCGCCTCGCAGGATCCAGATAAACCACATCCAGCCTATCCGAATATTTATCCAACCAGTCTAAGCCATCGTCAGCAAACGTCTCGACCTGGGACTCTTTCCCTAGAACCAATACGTTTTGAGCGACCATTTCCGAAAGTTCGCGATTTCGTTCAATATGGAACACGCGTTTAAATCTCTCCGAAAATGCGATCGCATCCACTCCAAAGCCTCCAGTCAGATCGGCAATCGTCGCTCCTTCTAGCAGACCGGCCTTGTATTCCGCCGCATATTCCGAGGAACACTGCTCTAAAGAAAGACTGCGCGGAAAGACGATCGACTCGTTCGCATACCAACGCGGCAGCTTCTTACGAATCCTCTGACGGGCTTTAACCTGTTGGGCCACAAAGGCCATCGGCAAATCCGGATAGCGTTTGGACAGCAAAGCCACCGTTTCCGGAGAATCTTCCCGATAATCCTGAATGAGCGCAATGACATCCGGTGTCAGTCTCATCAAGAAAACCCAGGGCTTACGGAAACGCCACCATCAACGGTAATCGTCTGACCAACCAGGTAGCTATTAAGATCCGAAACCATAAAGGCGGCAAAACGAGCGATTTCCGCTTCGTCGCCCATCCTGCCGATCGGCACGATTTCTTCTAAACTTTTGCGCCTCTCCACGCTCAGCATGGTTTTCGTCATGTCCGTCAGTATAAATCCAGGAGCGATCGCATTGACCAGGATTCCTTCCCGGGCCAATTCCAGCCCAGCCGAGCGAGTGATGCCGGACAGGGCTGACTTAGATGCGGTGTAAGCGTGACGGTTAGGCCGCCCGATGACCCCAAAGAGTGAACTCACGTTCAGAATTCGGCCACCCTTTCTGGCATTCTTCATCACCTTCGTTGCCGCGCGAATCAGCTTCACTGGGGTATTCAAGTTTACTTCAAGGACTGAATTCCATTCCTCATCTACCAAGCCGTCCACTGAATCCTCCCCGCTAATCCCTGCGTTGTTAACCAGAATATCGAGCCCGGGAAGATCAAGGATGCGGGCCTGGATTTCTTCCACGCTATCCGGTTTGCCCGCCTCCATCTGCCAGTATTCCTTTGTTTCCCCCGCAGCTACATCAGAGAAGCGCTTGGTCCCCGTGTAGATCACCTTTGCCCCCAAATCGGACAGGAGATCGGCGATCGCCCTACCGATGCCTCTCGTGGAACCTGTCACCAGTGCCGTTTTTCCAGAAAAATCAATCGGGTACCCATTTGTTTCCATGGCTGGAGTTTCACGATCAGAGTGATAATGTGAATCCGAAAATCCGTTTCATCACTTAAACGATTCCCAACCGAATTCAGATACCTCGAAAAATCGAGGCCATCAGCCTTAATTGCCTGAACCGAACCTGATACACGTAACCCTCAAACCAGCTGCGTAAAAGGTTGACCCGAAATTTGCAGCACGGATGATCCTGATTCTCGTTTCAAACCCATCAATGCTCATCTCTCGGAATGGCCCTTCGGAACAGCAATCACTCCCCAAACCTGCTTAGCGCCGCCTTTCGGTCTAAACGGCTCCTCGCCGCTTTGCTTTCCGCAATCTTAGTGGGCAGCTCCGCCATCGGTGAGTTTCCAGAAAAACCGATAAAGATCATCGTCCCAACGAACACCGGAGGCGAAGTAGATACCCTTGCCCGGATTTTTCAAAGGGCTTTTCAGAAGCACAAGATTCTTCCCGTGAAAACGGTTGTGGTCAATTTGGACGGGGCTGGTGGCACCATTGGGACGCGAAAGATAAAGGATTCCCCACCAGATGGATACACGATCGGACTTTGGACTCCTGGAATCGTCACCTCAAAGGCCATGGGCATCGTCAGTTATGACCATACGGACTTTACCGTTATCGGCCGATCAGGCTATTCGAAGATCGGTTTGGGCGTTTTGGGAAGTTCACGTTTTGATTCCATTGAGACGCTGGTATCCGAATCAAAGAAGGATCCAAAGTCTGTCAAAATCGCCACCAACATCGGGCTCCCGGTGCATTTGACTCCTCTCATGTTTGCCGAAGGAGCGGGAATCGAACTGAACTTCATCCAAACCGGTGGAGGTTCAAAACGGCTCGCATCCATCCTTGGCCAACACACAGACCTCTCTCTCTTCTCGCTTCTGGAATTTATCAAGTACGAAAGCACGGGCCTCAAACCGCTCGTGTTCCTTTCAGAAGAGCGCCCACCGCAGTTTCCGGATACGCCAACCGCCAGAGAAATCGGCGTCGACCTCGTCATTAGCGACTCCCGCGTTTGGCTGGCTCCTAAAGGCACGCCTAGCGATCGCATCGAATATATCACGAACGCCTTACGCAAAGTAATGGCGCTTCCTGAAATTGAGAAAGAATTCAAATCCCTCGGAATCCACAATGAGTTTGGCGGACCTGAGATCGTCCACGAATTTCTCGACAATATGCGCGAGCGGGTCACGCCCATCGCCACCAGAGCAAGAAATCCTTAATCCATGGCTTCGAAATCCCGGACCCCTCGTCTTGACCTCGCCGTATGTGGTGGCTTGATCGCCTTGGCTGTATTCATATTAATGGGAGTGAAGGACATCCCTCCTCCTTTTTTTGATCCCGTCGGATCCGCAGCCTTCCCTAAATACGCCGCCTACTTGGTGATTGCTTTCGCAATTGCAATCGCTATCCGAGCGTACCGTTCGTTAAAAACGGAGAAACCGAAAGAAGCCCAGGGATTTATTAGTGAACCCCTTTTAGCGCTATCCGTAGTTTTGATTGCCTGCCTTTACATCGCGTCAATGCAAAGCGGCCTGCTAAGCTACCGAATCGCCACAGTGATTTTCATTTTCCTTCTGAGCTCTATTCTCGCGCGGCTTGAAAAGCGCGTTATGATTTCGAGCGCAATCATCGCAGTAGTATTCGGTTTTGGAGGACAGTATCTCTTTACCGAAGTATTCTACATGGATTTGCCCCAATAATTCGCTATGGAAATCCTGAACGCGTTCCAACATGTTTTAAGCCCCTATCCGCTTATGTGGATAATCATCGGGGTCGCCGGCGGCATTTTTGTGGGGGCGATACCGGGCCTCGGAGGCGGAATGCTCATGGCTCTTACCGTGCCCCTCACTTTCTCCATGGACAGCACGAACGCGGTTCTGCTGCTAATGGGTATGCACGTGGGTTCCGTCAGTGGTGGATTGATCAGCGCGACCTTGCTCAAAATGCCCGGAACCCCATCCGCGATGATGACGACATTCGATGGCTACCCTCTTGCCCAAAAGGGACAGCCCGGCAAGGCCCTCAGCCTTGGTATTGGAGCCTCGCTTTTCGGCGGTATTGTCTCAGGCATATTTCTGATCGCCCTGGCACCACCTCTGTCACATCTAGCCCATAAATTTGGCCCTTGGGAGTACTTCACGATGGTACTCATGGCCGTGGTGTTGATCGCCTCCATCAGCCAAGGCTCCATGCTGAAAGGCTTGATGGCGGCCCTCCTCGGGCTCCTCGCTGCGATGCCCGGATTGAACGAATCCGACGGCCAGCTCCGCTTGACGTACGGATTCGAATCTATGGATGACGGATTCAATCTCTTGCCCGTCCTGCTGGGGATTTTCGTCATGAGCCAGATCATCAAGGACGCGCTGGAGATCAACAAAAAGGGGATTAGCATATCGATGGCGAAGACCGACCGCATCTTCCCAAAATTCAGGGAGTGGAAGCAGCACATTTTCAACATCCTCAGATCCTCTTGCATCGGAACGTGGGTTGGCATCCTTCCCGGAATTGGAGCCAGCATCTCCTCAATGGTCGCCTACGGAATCGCAAAAACGTTTAGCAAAAAACCGGAGAAGTTCGGAACCGGACACGATGAAGGAATCGTGGCTGCGGAATCCGCCAACAACGCCAACGCGGGAGGAGCGCTGATTCCCCTCATCACAATTGGGATTCCTGGAGCGCCAGTAGACGCGATTTTGCTGGGAGCAATGATCATGCACCAGATCCAGCCAGGACCCCTGCTTTTCCAAACCAATGGAGATCTAGTCTGGTCACTAATGACTGGATACATCATTGCAAATATCGTGATGTTTCTCATCATGGTTTTCTCCGCTCGCGGACTAGCCAAGGTTATCAACATCAACCGAGCCTACCTCATTCCCATTGTATTCGCGTTCTGTCTGATTGGAGCCTACGCTCCTTCGAATCGCATGTTCGATGTCTGGGTCGTGATCGGCTTTGGCGTTCTCGGATTCATTCTGGACAGAGCGAAATTCCCACTTGGGCCTTTCGTCATTGGCTATGTTCTGGCCGGAATTATGGAATCTGAACTCCGTTCTGGTTTGCAAATGTCGGAAGGTTCCTTCGCGCCCATGATAACCCGCCCGATTGCCGCCTCCTTTACCATCGTATCGGTCGCCTTTCTAATCTACTCCGTTTATCAAGAGTGGAGTTCTCGGAAACGTGTCACAATGGATGACGCGACAGCTGAATAGCCTTCCCTACTTTCTCAATTCAAAGCCAGCCTAGCAACGGATGAATACGCTGCACATCGTCATGGGAGCTCCCGCAGCAGGCAAAACGACTTACGCCAAGCGATTGGCGAAAGAAAAAAAGGCCTCCCTCATCGACATTGACTCCGCCACTGAGCGGGTCGTTCAAGCCGGGCTGGATTTGGCGACAAAAAACCCCGACGATCGAGATAGCCCGTTCTTTAAAGACTCTTTTCGAGAGCCTATTTACGAAACCCTATTCGCCATCGCCGAAGACAATCTTTGCCACAATAGTGTCATCTTGGTGGGTCCGTTCACCCTCGAAGCTCGCGACGCCAACTGGCTGGAGAATCTGAAATTGAGATTTGGCACGAGCGTTTGCGCTCATTTCATCACTTGTGATCCGGAGACGAGGCGCCAACGAATGGCTAAACGAGGAAACCCTCGAGACCTAATGAAACTGGAAGACTGGGAAAACTATATCCAGTACTATAGGGGCGACAATCCGCCCGCATTTCCGCATAAATACGTTGATACGAGCTCCTAGCCAAAAGAGTCGTCATCCGAATTTCATAGACACTGGTCTTCCGTCTCTTAACGTAACGCCGACCTAAGAAATGTCACACAAGCTACAGCCCAATATCGATCTCGAGACGTTTGAAGCCTTGTCAACGAAAGGGAATCTCATTCCCGTCTATGCGGATCTCATGGCGGATTTGGAAACCCCCGTGACCGCTTACGCCAAGCTCAAATCGGAAAGTCCCGCTTTTCTTCTCGAATCCATCGAGGGCGGCGAACGGCTATCGCGTTACACATTCATCGCCTGCCGGCCTCGGAAAATCTTCCGAAGCGACTGGGACACGACCTATATCGAGGAAACCGGTCAGGAGCTACGCACCATCCCCACTCCAGATGATCCGCTTTCCCTCATCGAAGAGGAAATCGCCCAGTACAACCCAATCGACTTTCCTGAACTCCCTCCATTTACTGGCGGGGCAGTCGGGTACGTGTCGTATGAATACATTTGTAGAGTTGAACCAACCGTTCCAAGAGCTAAGGCAAACCATCACAAGTCCCCATTGAGCTACTACATGCTGGCGGACTCCATGGTCATTTTCGATCGGGCAAAGCAGACGATTCGGCTCCTCGTCAATGCGCGTCTGGCCGCTCATGAAAGCCCCCAAGCCGCCTACGAGGCAGCTCTAGCCGAACTCGAGCAGCTTCGCGAAACCTTAGCTAAGCCAAATCCAGCAAGCCCGGTTACGCTCCAAACGCCGAAGGACATCAAGATCCCTGACGGCAATTTCATCAAAGAGGACTTCGAAAACCTGGTGGAGCGATCTAAGGAGTACATCCGAGCGGGTGACATTTTCCAAGTCGTATTGAGCCAGCGTTTTGAGAAAGACTTCAAGCAAAGCCCGCTCGATCTATACCGCGCCCTGCGCACGGTAAATCCTTCGCCCTACATGTTCCTGCTTGAAGCCGACGGGTTCGCCATCGTAGGCGCATCTCCAGAGGTCCACGTAAAGCTAACCGGCGACAAAGTAGAGATCCGTCCCATCGCCGGCACACGGCATAGGGGAAAGACCGAAGAAGAAGACTTGGAATTGGAAAAAGACCTTCTCGCGGACGAGAAAGAAAAAGCGGAGCACCTAATGCTCATAGACCTGGCTCGCAACGACATCGGTCGTGTCTGCGAATACGGGTCCGTATCCGTTCCCGACTACATGACGATTGAGCGGTATTCCCACGTCATGCACATCGTTTCCCAAGTGGAAGGAAAGATCGCGACCGGGAAAAACGCTTTCGATCTTATGCGAGCCACCTTTCCGGCAGGAACAGTAAGCGGTGCTCCTAAGATTCGGGCGATGCAAATTATTTCGGAAAGCGAGCCCGACCAGCGTGAGTTCTATTCAGGAGCCCTAGGCTACTTCAGTTACAATGGGAATCTCGACTCGTGCATAACGCTCCGCACTGCGATGATAAGTAATAACAAAGTGGTCATTCAAGCGGGCGCGGGAATTGTAGCCGATTCAGATCCTACCTCTGAATACCAGGAAACGATCTTTAAGGCGTCCGCTCTTTTCAAAGCCGTTGCAGTCGCCGAGTCATTCTAAGAGCCTCACACGCAATTCTTTAGCGGCCTATTTATGAATGGTCTAACAATAAGACAGGGATCGCTCTTCCGCGGTCATTTAATCTCCCTTCGAAAAGGTTGGAGACTTAGATTTCCCTTTGAAACCGCCTCCGCAAAAACACATTCGTTTCGGCCAAGGCGTTTTCCAACAAGCGTTATCTTAACCGTACTCAGGAGGATGATCGACTGCACGGCGCTACCGCTCTGAGCCGTCTATAAACTTTTGAGTTTTCCCCCATGAGAAGCAATGGATCCATAGGCCTTCGAACTGCTAAAATCAGACGGCAGACTAAAAAGTTTTTCCCATCGCGAAGCCCGCAGGAATCCAGTCCCGAAAAAAGGACATTCATTCCATCCGAATCGAGTTCTCCCAGAGGGGGAATCGAACCCTATTTGCGGCAAATCGGCAACACGCCGCTGCTTTCAAAAGAAGAGGAAGTCGAACTCTCCAAGAGGATTAAGAAAGGGGATCCGCTCGCCCGTGATCTCATGATCCGATCCAATCTTCGTCTCGTAGTGAAAATCGCGCACGACTATAAGAACTATGGCCTGCCCGTTATGGACCTGATCAGCGAAGGCAACATCGGCCTAATAAAGGCGGTTGAAAGATTCGATCCAGAAAAAGGCGGCAAACTCAGCACCTACGCATCCTGGTGGATCAAACAGGCCATCAAACGGGCGCTTGCGAACCAGAGCAAAACGATCCGCCTTCCAGTACACCTAATCGACAAGATCAGCCGCATTCGGAAGGCAACCCTGGCTCTCACTGAAGAACTCGGTCGCGAGCCCACCGACGAAGAGCTTTCCTACTACTTGGAGATTCCCGTCAATAAAATCGCCCATTTCAAATCGGTGAGCACTCGTCCCGCTTCACTGAACGCCCCCGTCAGCGACGACACCCAAGGTACTGAGTTTGGCGACTTGGTTGGAGACGAAAGCGCCCGCTCCCCCTTCGAACAGCTCATTGAGAAGTCAGTGCACAGCGACCTTTCCGAAATGTTCGAAAGACTCGAGGATCGAGAGTCGGAGATCATCAGGTTACGATTCGGAATCGAGCGCGATTCTCCGCTTACCCTAGAAGAGGTGGGAAGCATCTTTGGGATCACTCGCGAACGCGTCCGACAGCTTCAGAATATTGCCCTCCAGAAGATGAGGCGGATCATGGCCTCCCACGAACATCAATTCACGCTGGAGGAGCTAAAGCAAATCCAACGAAACCGCGAGCGGATGGATGTTCTAAGCGAATTCTTTCAGAAAACGCAAATCGCTTAAAGCACGGTTCCCTAGCCGCGATTCATTAGTGATCGCTCCGTCAATCACTCGCCCGTCTGGAAACCGATCCCCTTTATCGGATTCACCATTTCTCTCGCCTGACAGGGCAGACACCATCATCAGCGGTCGTCTGATCGAATATCAGCCAGCTCCATGAGTCGATTTTCCGGCCCTTCTCTAACCTGTATAATTAGTGTAAATCACGACTGGCAGAATTCAGCGGGATGAGGATCTTGACGTGTAAAACACTGGCGAAACAACGCCAGCAACAATTCACTTAATCAAGGCAAGTTTTGAACGAAAAAATTCTCATCGTAAGAAGCGACACGGAGGACGCTAAGGCGTTGTCGTTTCTCCTTTCCGGAACCGGTTATCGGATTAGCACGCACTCGAGCGAGAAGAGCGCGGTGGAAGCCGCTAGCAAGGAGTCGTACGATCTTGCTATAACTGATCGTGAGATTCCGGGCAACCAGAAGAATCTGGACTTTGTCAGTCGCCTAAAGCAAGCCCAGCCCAAACTTCCGATCTTTCTTCTTTCAGAGAACCATGAGCTTGAGGATGTAATCGATTGTATCCGTTCCGGCGTTACAGATATTATCGATGAGCCCAGCAACCTCAAAAAAGTTTTCGAAGAGACAAACCGTTTTTTCAACCACGAGACTTCATCGGAAGACGAAGTCACGTGGGAGGACATGGTCGAAGTAGAGCAGGCCCTCTCATCCCTCTTCAAAAAGAACGATCCGACCAAAGTTGCGACCGAGGAAGCCTCCAATCAGCTCAAAAGCGATCTGGAAGAAGCGATTTCTCGCATTTCCGAACTGGAGAGTTCCAACGAGGAGCTCAAAGAGGCTCGCACAAAAGCGGAAAACCTCCTCTTCGAGTTTAAAAAGCGCAGTGACGAACTGGGTGGTGAATCCGCAGAAACGGTAGAGCGGATAGCGGAACTCGAGGAACGTGAGAAGAAGCTGAAAGAACGCGAGTCGCGAATTGCCAAACAAAAGGCAGACGCGGAAGTCCTCCTTGCAGACTTGGAAGAGCGACAATTCGAGCTCGAAGAAAAAGGGATCGCATCAGACTCGGGAACAGCCGAACTTCAAAAGAGTCTCGAAGCTGCCCAACTAGAGTGGAACGCGACAAGACTCGATCTGGAAGCGCAAATTACAGATCTGAATCGTGATCTCGCCCAAGCCAAAGTAGCCTCTGCCAGTACCGAAGAGCATAAAGAAGAAATTCGTTCGATGAACGATTCCTTACAACAGCAGAAAGAGATTGTCGCTGAGAAGGAATTTATCCTCGATCAACGAGAGAAGGAAATCGAGACCCTCAAGTCGGAAATAGAAAAGAGAGCCTCCAACCTCGACATGGAGGCGCTGGCAGAAGAAAAGCGCTTGATTGAAGTTGAGCGATTCAAACTCCAGGAGAAATCTGACAAACTTGAAGAGACTCAAAAGACCTTTGACGATGAATTCTCCAAGCGTCAGCGGGAAATTGAAGTCAACAAAAAGGATGCGGAAGTTTCTCTACGAGAGCTGCAGAACAATGTAAAAGAGGAGCAGCTTAAGCTTCAAGTTGACCAAGCAACGTTCAAAGAGGAATTCCGCCAGTTTGAGCAGGCAAAGCAGAATTTCCAGGAGGACATTGAAGAACTCCAAAGCAAGCAGAACGAACTCAAGCAATTCGAGGATCAGCTCAAGAAGATGAAGAGCACTCTCGATCAGGAAGAGAAAAGCCTTCCCAAGCATGTTCCCCAAGAAAGGGCGAAGTCAGAATCCCCAAGCAGAAGCGAATCCGAAGACTCCAGCGAAGCCAAAGGATCGGATCCTGGTTCCGAATCTTCCGAAAAACCGAGTTCCGAGTCTTCAGAGGACCCTAAGGCCGGTGACGACAAGTTTGCCCCGGATACCTGGAGTCGTCCTCCAAGGAAGCGCAAAGGCAACCGCGGTCCCCTTCGCATTGGTCGTCGTAGTTCCGAGGACTAGTCAGTCCCCGAAACTTACGCATCCATTGCGGTCCTGAATCCTAGGTTTCCCGTTGAGGAATCAGGGGTATTCGAAGTACGAGCAGCAACCCGATAACGGTTGCAGTAGCTGTCGTGGCAAAGATAGGACCCGCCCTTCATCACTTTGCGGTCACCCGTATCGGGACCTTGGGGATTCGGCTCCTTATGGATTAAACGCCAGCTCGGAGAAAACCAGTCGCTACACCATTCCCATACATTCCCCGCCACATTGTACATTCCAAATCCATTGGCGCGAAACGACTTCGCCGGAGCGGGCCCCACGTGACCGTCTTCAGCGGTATTCGCTAGCGGAAAATTCCCCTGCCAAATATTACAGCGATGCTTTCCTTCAGGATGGAGCTCATCTCCCCAGGAATATATTTTCTGTTCCAAGCCTCCTCGGGCCGCTTTCTCCCACTCCGCTTCCGTTGGGAGACGGTGTCCCTTCCATTGGCAATAAGCAACTGCATCTGCCCAGCTGATGTGAACCGCCGGGTAGTCCATCCTCTTTTTAACGTTTGATCCAGGACCTTCAGGCTTTCTCCAGTAGGCTCCCTCTACTCCGTACCACCATTCGAGCCCTTGCACGTTTTGTGGCTTGAGGCGTTTCAGAACCGACTTCTGTAAGAGAATATGGAATACATATGACCAGCCAAACTGTTCCGCTTCCGAGACATACCCGGTATCATCCACAAACTCTCCAAACTCGCGATTCGTTACGCAGCAGCGTGAAATCCAATAAGGATCCAGGGAGACTTCGATCACCTTCTTTTCTCCATCCGCCTCCCAGGCTTCATCACTATCGGTACCCATCAGGAAAGATCCCGCTTCAATCAGGACCATTCCTTCGCGACTCCCATACTGGGGTGACCGCTTGGACTCGGACTTTTCAACGCACTGATTTACAGCTACCTGCTCTCCAGTGATTGATGGTTTGGCTGGCGTGCAGCAACCGGGATTTGGCTTGGGTTCCATAGCTACTAAAGGAATTTCTAACCCTATGATCATTCCATTCTAGTCCGAGTGTCAACCACTCCCAGAGGTTGGCGCCCGCAACCTATCTCGCGAATGCCTGATCTTTTTTCACAGTCGTCTCACCCCTGCTGTGAGAATTCGCCGCGTTTCGGAATAGCTCCCGGTTTGAGTTCCAGATCCCTTTTCGATTGGCCCGGGCCTTACTTTCGACTGCTATCAAATTCTGACGAAATCCCACACCCGCCGCCGAATACCTAGCGAAACCAAGACTTAGCATGAGCTCGTTCAAAGACTCGCCCCCTAAAGACCTCAGATTGACGTAGACCTCACCCTCGCGTTCGTTTAACACTTCCATCTCGAGCATTCGACCATAGGTCAGGTCGCTGATCAACCTACGCCCATCCGCGATCGACCGCTCATCCCCATTAGGATAGCCGATTCCTCCGAGCCTTACGACCTGAACCTCGTCTTTCGTCTGCACTTTCACAGATCTCCCATCCACAACATCCAAAACCTTTACCTGCAGTCGAGGTTTCGCATCCAGTCCTTGAGATACATAAAGAAGCACTCCTAAACCTGCTGCTAGTAACCCTATAACGCCAAAGACCATCGAAATCCTAATTTTCTCAATCGAGCGACACCCTATCACTCAGATATAACAATCGGCCAATGGCTCTATCGGGTTAAGGATACAAAATCGATTTCTCAGAAAATCTGAGCTCGGTTGAGACCTTAAAGCTCCCTAGACTGTATCGCCGATTCTATGACAAGAAGAATTTCTCAAGAATAGACAAGGACCGCTCCATCTCCCCATCCTCTATGAATTCGTCAGCCTTATGCGCTTGTTCGATATCTCCTGGACCAAACACAACCGTTGGGATCCCCGCAGCCGAATAAGCTACGCCATTCGTCATAAACGCGACTTCCTTAAAGTCGGTTTGACTCCCCGCTTTCTCCGCGCTTTTTGCTAAGGCTTGCGGGAACCAATTATCATTCTCGGTATTCAGAGCTGGCCGCTCCAGAAAGGTCGACACTTCGGTCTCCGTCTCCGACTGGACGATGGTTTCTATCCCCTCCCGGGCCTCCTCCATGCTCTCTCCAATTCCAAGTCTTCGGTCCACATCAATGATGCAGCTGTCAGGAACGATATTAAATCCGATTCCCCCGGTCACCTTCCCAACGTTCAAGCTCCCTTTTTCAATGAACGCCCTACCTTCCTCCTGGGAAAGCAATTCCGCGTACCGATCTAGCTTCTCAACAATTCGCGCTATCTTATAGATCGCATTTTCTCCAAGTTCCGGGGTAGAGCCATGGGCCGCTTTCCCTCGAGACTCGATGGTGTAGCGGCAGGCTCCCTTGTGCTTGGTAATGAGGGCGCTTCTCGTCGGCTCGCCGGTGATTGCCGCCACGATGCTAAGTTCCCCAACCAGCTCAGCGAGCTTGAACGCGCCCAATTGCTTAGACTCCTCATCCGCGGTTGCGGCAAAAACCAACGAATGGCTCAAAGGCGTGTCAGCCTGGGCAAGCCTTTGAGCCAATAGCATAAACACCGCTAGACTCGCTTTCGTGTCGCACGCTCCTCGGCCGAAATACTTGCCTTCCTTTTCCGTCAAATCATAGGGACTTCCGTCGAACCAGCCCGCGACCCCAACCGTGTCCATGTGAGCCTCGACTAGAACCGCCGGCCGATCGTCAGGACCAATTCGAGCCACTAGGTTGTTCCGTCCTGGCAGCACTTCCTGAACTCGAAATTCGATGCCATGGCTCCTGAGAAAGTCGCTCACGAAACTTTCGACATGGGGCTCGCCCGGTCCCCCATATACCGGATTTACGCTGGGTATGGCCACGAGTTCCTTTAGAAGCTTTAGACACTCACTCATTGTTGTAAACAACAATAGGGTTTTGAAGAATGGAAGCAATGGTCTTCGACCAGTTTTTCAGGTAGAAGCAAAGGATGACTCCCGGTTATCAAAAAATTTAGAAAGTACCCTTCCTTCTTATTGGGGCAAACCGTGTAGTTGACACTGAAAACTTACGGTCCAACGTGAAGTTCTATGGCATGGAGGCTCGATCAGCACGTCATAAAAGGAGAAATTCAGAACCGTATTCCGGGCAAGGTAACGGGTCTCATCTGGCTTAAAGGCTTAAACCAACCGGTAGAGCTGAAGCTCAAAGGAAATTGCTACCGCGACCTGGCCGGAGCAAAACTTGTATTCGAAAATCCCGAACCAACTGAGGGCAATTACACCGGATTGGACATCTGCCAAGAAGGGGTGGTCGGGGATATAACGGCATCCAAGAAAGTTAAAATTCCAGTCGACCCGGAAACCGCGATCGGCGAATTTGTTGACGGAAAAATCCCCTACGTCATTGGCAACTGCCTTTATTTGGAATGGTTCAGCGAGCGCAATGGCCGAGTTCTTATCGAGACAACAGACTACAAATGGACGGTTACCCTCCCACAGTGGAGCTTGTCCGAGAACGAGGAAATCGAGCAACGGCTCAGGAACCAGCAAGCGATGTTCGACTTCATGGACAACTTGGCAAACGCCATAGAACCCGAAGATGACCCACTCCCTTCATCAGGAGAAATGAATGAATTTCAATGGGAGGCGTATTTGCAAAAGTCGGACGCCCGTAGTGATATGCTGATGGAGCTCTTTGAAAAATATGGGGACGACCCAAAATGTGAAGAGCTGGTCGCGGAAGCCATGGGCTGGGAAATTGAAAGCATTGATTATCCAGACGAAGAGGATGAGCTGTGGGACGAGAACGGTTTGCTCAATGAAGGAAAACCCTCGCCCGATGAGTATCTGCCCAACCACCCTCTCATTTCCGAGATGATGGATGTCACTTCCCGGATCTTCTTCGAGACGGAATCGCGAAAATTGTTGAACGAAGAAAGCAGCAATCCGTGGAACCAACTCCTGTGGCATTCTCAACTCACAGTCAGCAAACTCATCGGAGCCCTCGAAGAAGTCGCGGAAGGCGTCGATCCTGAACCTGGTTTTGTAGTCGCCACCCTAAAGCGAGCCTTGCATCTTATCCATATGACCATTTCCACCCTGGAAGCGGCTAGTTCCCTCCAAGAAGAAAAGGAATCCTGGCAGGTCGACATTCGAAAAGCCCTCTTCAGGATGAGAGAATCCACTCTGAACCTCATGCAGGAATACCGTCAGAACTGATTTTTCGGTGTTCTACTAACCTCCACGGATCGCGCCTAAACGGCGGCTGTGAAGCACTAATGCCCAAAAAAACTGTCGTTTGAACACGAGACAGAAAAGGGCCGATCTCAACCGGCCGGCCCTAAATGAACACTGTAGTAAGAGATGGAAATTAGGTCCGACTAAAACGGCGACGAGCGGCGGTAAGACCAAATAGCCCTAGTGCCAGCAAGGACAAAGTCGCCCCGGAATCGGAAACACCTGTGTAAACCAACTGGTCCTGATGGAATTTTTGACCATCGTTGCTAGTCAAATTCATCACCTTCAACGCAGAACCCGTGTAGTCATCAGCATAGTTGGTTACCTCTTCGGCGAGAGTGCGGAATTTT
>CALDFV010000199.1 GCA_937942145.1 uncultured Opitutaceae bacterium | reverse complement strand
TTTAGAAGAAGTCATTGCTCATTTCTGCCAAATTACGATTCTCTTAATCGATGGGTGGGACTCAGTTTTTCGAATAGCCGTTTATTCTGAAGGTTGATGCGCTCCATGCGAATTGGCTTGGTGGGAGCTCTGCGATTCCGGTTTCGATTCATACTCTTTCTGAATCATGCCACACTTGAGCATCATGGCTCCGTAATAGGGATTTCTAAGATCGCTCGAGTTCTGAAGCCAGGTGCCGCCAGTATTCCCAAAAGCCATCGGGCAGTGCATCTTGTAGACGGGACCTTCTGCCAAGCCGGAATCTTCTAACTTAGCGAGAAGCGCATCGGACCACCGTTTAAATGCTCTTCGGGCCGTTGCGATGTCGGTCGTTTTAGCGATTTTGCTAGCGGCCTCAAGTTCAGCGGCGCAACACTCTTTTCCCTCGAGTGGGCAACCCTTTTCCTTTGCTAGCTCAAGTAATGAATTCGTTACGGTTTGAGCTGCGGAGAGATCGTCGTTGGCAAGCGCGGTCTGGGCTTCGAAATAGTTTTCGAACTGAGGAGTCGAACATGTGAGTTCCGCTTCTATGTCCGCAAAGCTAAATGTTGTCGCGATGACTGCGATTGATGACGCAATGAGTGTTTTCATATTTTAGTAGGTTTAAAATGATGTATGGATCGTTGGAAAACCGAGGTCCGTGGGATGGGTCAATGTTTGAATTTGATTCTCAGCTCTTCGATCGTGCAATAGAGTACGGGCACGACGAAGATCGTGATGATAGCTAGGAGCATGCCTCCGAATGTGGGTATGGCCATGGGAACCATTATGTCGGAGCCGCGTCCTGTAGATGTCAATACAGGAAGTAGCGCTAGGATGGTAGTGGCACTCGTCATCATGGCGGGACGTACGCGGCGTGTGCCGGCAATGAGGGTCGCTTCCCGGATCTCCTCGATGGATTGCGGCGACTTATCTCTGAACACCTGTTGAAGGTAGGTGCAGACGATGACTCCATTGTCGGTGGCGATTCCGAATAGGGCGAGGAATCCGACCCAGACGGCGACGCTGAGGTTGATAGTGCCCATTTGAAAGAGCGATCGCACATTTTCTCCGAAGAGCTCGAAGTTGAGAAACCAGGGTTGATTGTAGAACCAGATTAGGATGAAGCCTCCGGACCAAGCGAATAGTATCCCTGAGAACACAAGCAAAGTAGTGGTGATACGCTTGAATTGGAAATACAAAATTAGCCATATTGCGAAAAGCGCGATTGGCAGCACAACCATTAGCTTCTTTTCCGCTCGAACTTGGTTCTCGTAGCTGCCAGTGAATTTGTAGCTGACGCCTGACGGAATCGAAAGCTCACCTGTTTCGATCTTGTCCGCTAAGAAGCCTTGGGCCTGCTCAACAACGTCTACTTCTGAGAAGTTTGCTTGCTTGTCGAATATTACATAACCGACGAGAAAGGTGTCCTCGGCCTTGATCACCTGGGGGCCTCTCAGATAGTTTATCGTTGAAAGTTCCCTCAGTGGTATCTGAGTGCCATCCGGAGCGGCAACGAGAATGTTCTCAATTTCTTCGATACTGTCGCGCAGTTCGCGCTGGTAGCGTACGCGAACCCCGTAGCGTTCGCGCCCCTCGACCGTCTGGGTGATGGGTTTGCCCCCAATGGCTACCTCAATCACGTCCTGCACCATGGCGATTTTAATGCCGTAGCGGGCAGTGGCATCCCTGTCGATATCGATCTCGAGATAGGGCTTTCCGACCATGCGATCGGCCAGTACCGCTTCCGGCTTTATGGCGGGAACCTGTTTCAAGAGAGATTCGATGCGCAAGGCCACCTTCTCAATGGTTTCAAGATCGGGTCCGTAGATCTTCATGCCCATTGGGGCCCGCATTCCGCTTTGGAGCATGACGATGCGAGCGGCGATCGGCTGAAGCTCCGGAGCAGAGGTCGTCCCGGGTATGGTGGCTGCCCGAACAATCTCAGCCCATATGTCTTCGGGCGAGTTAATGTGGCTGCGCCACTGTCGGAACGATTTTCCGTTTTTGTCGGGGATGAGATCTCCCTCGGGGCTATACTCATAGGCTCCTTTTTCTCGATCAAAGGAATACGTGAGGATACGACCGTTGCTGTCTACCTTGTATTCGGTTTTATAGGATATGATCGTTTCGATCATTGAAATGGGAGCGGGATCCAGCGGGCTGTCCACGCGGCCGAGTTTTCCGACCGCAATTTCAACTTCGGGTATGGCATTGATCGCCATGTCTTGCTTTCGCAGTACATCCATGACTTCGCCGATGGAAGCATGGGGCATCGTGGTTGGCATGTAAAGATAGGAACCTTCATCGAGAGTGGGCATGAACTCCTTACCTAGACCAGGAAGCGCGTGGGCGGCACTGCTCCACATCCTGTTCTCTTTAAGGGCGTTCGGAAGCCAACTGAAAACGGCTCCAAAGCCGATCCAGACCATCAAGCCAAATAGAATGATCGCCGCGCTGAAAGTGAGGAAAAGCCCTTTTGCTCTCAGTACCCACGCCAGAAGGAAAGAGTAGTACTTGATGAAAAAATGAAAGGATCCTAGCAGTCCGCCTATAACAACAATAACGAAAGCTGCGTTTGCTATCGACTGATCTGGGCCGATCGGTTTCCAGTCAGACGCGAGAACTAGAGCCACTGTAAGGGCAATTAGAAAATTGAAACTGTAGATCACCCATTGTTGGGTTTGCGCGGGGAGGCGGTCCTTGAGGAGGTTAAACGAAGCAACGCCGAAGAGAGCAAAGCCAAGCCATGCGGGAAACCAGATTAAAGCGAAGGGACCAAAAACTCCGGCGAGAGCAGTGACTACCCAAAGTCCCATTTTCGTCCGGCCCGCTTTGAACTTTCCCGCTATCAGCCAATGGGCGAGCGGAGGGATGATCGTTAGCGCGACTACGATAGAACCGACCAGAGCGAATGTCTTTGTGAATGCTAAGGGCCGAAAGAGCTTTCCTTCGGCGGCTTCCATCGTGAATACCGGGAGGAAGCTGATAACAGTTGTAAGAACTGCAGTCACCACTGCGCTGCCCACTTCCGTGCAAGCTCTGTATACGACCTCAAGCCGATCTTCGTCTTCCGAGGATTCGTCCAAGTGTTTTAGAATGTTTTCGATCAGAACAACTCCCATGTCGACAATGGTGCCGATAGCGATGGCGATACCTGAAAGCGCAACCACATTGGCATCGACCTTGAAGAGTTTCATGCCGATGAAGGCAAAAAGCACGGCGAGTGGGAGGACGCCTGAGATGAGGGCGGCGCTTCTCAGATGCAACACCATCAAGACAACGACAATAATTGTAACCAGAATTTGCTGACTGACTGCGTCCTCAAGAGTGCCAAGTGTTTCATAGATAAGATTCGTGCGATCATAGAAGGGAACGATTTTAACTTGGCTTTCGGTTCCGTCTTCGAGCGCTTTCTTGGGGAGTCCGGGCGAAATCTCTGCAATCTTATCTTTGACGCGTTGAATGACCGCGAGAGGGTTTTCGCCATAGCGGGTAACGACCACACCGCCAACCGCTTCGGCCCCTGCTTTATCGAGGGCTCCGCGGCGGAGTGCGGGGCCAAACTCTATTTCCGCAATCTGGTCGAGGGTTATGGGCACATTGTCCCGTTGAGTGATTACCGTTCGGCGAAGATCGTCTAGAGATTCGAGGAATCCGAGCCCGCGAACCACATACTCCGCCGCGTTGATTTCAATCGTCCGAGCGCCGACATCGATATTGCTGGCACGGACGGCGTTGTAGACATCGTGCAGGGCGATGCCATAGGTCCGCAGGGCATCGGGATCGACATCGACTTGATATTCTTTCACGAAACCTCCGATTGAGGCGACTTCCGCGACACCATCGACGCCTTGAAGCGCATAGCGAACGTACCAGTCTTGCGTGGAGCGGAGCTCATCGAGATCCCAGCCTCCAGAAGGATTTCCGTCGGGCGTATGTCCCTCGAGCGTATACCAGAATACCTGCCCCAGTGCAGTCGCGTCGGGACCGAGTTGCGGTGAGACGCCTTGCGGGAGCGTGTCGGAAGGAAGGCTGTTCAGTTTCTCTAGTATGCGACTACGCGTCCAATAAAACTCTGCTTCCTCTTTGAAGATTATATAGATGGAGGAAAATCCGAACATGGAATAGCTGCGAATCGTCTTTACCTGGGGTAGTCCGAGAAGCGCCGTTGTGAGCGGATAGGTGATTTGGTCTTCGATGTCCTGCGGGGAACGCCCCATCCATTTGGTGAATACGATCTGCTGGTTCTCTCCGATATCCGGTATCGCATCCACGGGTACGGGATCACGGGGGAGGGCATCGATCTTCCAGTCGAACGGAGCCACCATTATGCCCCAAAGAATCAAGGCCGCGGTGAACAGGACCACGACGATTTTATTCTCTAAGCAAAAACGTATGAGTTTGTTTAGAGGGGACGGGGGTCGCGGTTCGCGGGCCGCGGAAGATGCTCTAGGCTCGGTCATGCTAGGTACGCTTTCTGAGACTAACAATAGTCTTCGTTAGGATAGCGATGATATGATCGCACTTATCGCATCTGTTTTGGATGAGCTGCTCGTCGAACCATTTTCGAATTCTGATGTATCGTCCCTTTGTTTCGCGTGCCGAACCTCGCGCGATTACGAGAAAACGAATATATTCTTTCGTCGTTTCTCGACCATGACCTTCTTCGATATTCGCGGCAATCGAATCGGCGCTTCCTAGTTGCTGGGAAACGATCTTCTGTAGCGCCGGTTTCTTGGTCAAGGGTGCCATATCGTCCAGAACCAAATCGAAAAGTTCCATGGCGAGTTGATACGCTTTGAAATCGTCTAGCGAGTCTTGGCTCATTGGTTTGCTCCGTTCGCTCCTCGTCCCACGTCCCACGTCCCACGTCCCACGTCCCTCGTCCCACGTCCCTTTAACCTCCCCACAAGTGAGCATCATGGCCCCGAAGTAGGGGTTTTTAAGTTGGTTGTCTTTCTGCAGCCAGTCGGCGCCACGGTCAGGGTAGACCATGGGACAGTGCATTTGGAAGAGGCTGGCTTCGAAGGCGTTGTCGTGGTTGGAAACCGATTTGATTAGCGCGTTGGAGAGTACTTCGAAGTGGGGTCTCCGGATGTCGTTGAGCGAGTCGGCGTCCAACATCGTGTGAATCAGGTCACCAGCGGGACCGCCGTGACCCGTTGCCGCCATCATTTCCCTGAGGGCCTTCTTTGCTCCGTCGATCGAGTCAGCGGCCAGCGCAGACTGAAGAGCGAAGTAGTGGGGAAGAACGTCCTTCGTCGTCGCCGAATCAAACTCGAGAAGATTGCCGTCACTGTGCTCGCTCTGCCCAGTCGTTGGCACTGTGTCTCCGTGATCGTGATTGGGTGTCGGTCCATCGCCTTGGGGATTCATCATGCTAGGCTTGGCTCTAATTTGAAGGGCGCTGTCTATCTTGAAGGCGCCATTGGTCACGACGCGATCACCTAGACTCAGACCCGAGGAAATGATGAAGACGTCCCCAGCACGGGCTCCGATTTCAATTTCCCGTCCTTCGTAGGTGGGCGTTTCCGTATCCGGAATCCTAACATAAACAACAGCTCGTTTCCCGGTTCGCAGTACAGCGGAGGCGGGTACGACAAGAGGGGGTTCCGCATTTGGGTCCTGTACGTATCCCAGCTCTTCCGCAGGCAAAAGGTCCATTCCGCAAATATCGCATTTACCCGGAGCGTCCTTTACGATTTCCGGATGCATGGGACTGATCCACTTACCGGCGAATGCGGGAGAGTAGACCTTGCCAGCCAGCGCGATATTTGATCGGACGATCGCTTTGGCAAACATGCCCGGCTTCAGTTTGCGCTCTTCGTTGGGAACGTTTACCCGAACGGATACGGTGCGTGACTTCGGGTCGAGCTCTGGATTTATGAAAGTGATTTGCCCTTGAAAAGTCTGTCCGGGGTAAGCCTCGACACTGAATGACACCTGCTGACCAAAGCGAAGCCAGGCTAGATCGGATTCGTAGGCGTCCAGGCGCAGCCAGAGATCACTGAGGTCGACAATTCGGAACAAAGGCTGACCCGTCTTTATATAGTCCCCTTCATTGACATTCTTGTGGACGACGACCCCACTAATAGGGGCTTTAAGTTCAAAATGGTCGCTCGCTTTAGCGCTTTGAATGATGGAATCAATTTGTTCGGGAAGCAAATCCCAGAGACGTAGTTTCTCTCTCGCTGCCAATGTCGTGGAGCCATTTGGATCGTATCGGAAGGCGGATAGTAACTCACTTTGAGCCGTTAGGAGCTCCGGACTGTAAACCTGAGCAAGGTGATCTCCTTGCTTAACGGGAATACCAGTGAAGTTCACAAAAAGCTCGTCGATTCTGGCGGGGAAGCGGGCAGTGAGGGACTTTTCTTTGGTTTCATCGTAGCCGAGTTTTCCCACCAATCGAATTTCCGCTTGGGGAAATCGCTTCTCGACGGGACTGGTCTGAATATCGGCCAACGCTTTCGCGCTTTCGCTCATACTAAACGATCTCGGCCCGTCTTCGGATCCGGACCCTTGACCGATGGGAATGAGCTTCATGCCGCATATGGGACAATTCCCCGGCTCGGTCGCTTGAATCTGAGGGTGCATGGAGCAGGTCCAAATCTGTTGGGCAGAAGGCGCTGTCGCCGCCTGATTGTGGCCCGCGTGGGGGTTGGTGGGATTTGGTGCAGACCAGCGCCCAAGGAAGAAAATGGCGAGTAGAAGAGCGATGCCTCCAGATATCAGATACGTTTTAGTTTTCATGATAAAAATCTTAGGTTAACTACAAGAAGAGCAGAAGTCACAAAAGGATGATAGGCTCTGAATGGGTAGGTGTAAGTGTTTAAACATTCTTGTGGATTTTGCGCTTTCTGTGGCTGGTATCAGTTCCTGGGCTAATTAGTTTAGTTCAGCCAGAGCCCTCCGGAGAGGGTGGCGAGTTTCCAGCGGGCGATCCAGGCGTTTGCTGCGGCTCGCCAGTATTCGGTTTCCTGTTGGAGAAGGGCTCGGTCGCTGTCGATAAGGTCGAGCGCGCTGGCGTTCCCCGACTGGTAGCTGGACTCGGTGATTTCCTGGACTTGCCGGACAAGAGGAATGAGCTTCGTTTCGAATCTCTGGATGCGTTTTTGCGAGTCTTCCAGTTTGGCAATCCATGACATCCCATTTCCAATGAGACCTCTCTCCTGATTGAGGATTTGGGCAGACACGGCGTCCTTTTCAAGAGAGGCCGCTATACCGATGGCGTTATTTGCCTTGCCCCAGACCGGGAGTGATACGCCAACCATAATCGCCCAAGGGTCGTCACCGCTTCCAGAAGTAGCCGGATTCAAAGCATCGCCAGTGCGTAGGTAGTTTAATCCTACAGACAACTCGGGGCGGTTTGCGAGCTTGGCCAGTCGTTCGCGCGCTTCCTGGCTGGATTCAATTGAACGTAACATGGCGATCTCGGGAGAGTTCTCGCGTACGTAGGAGATCCACCGTTGCGCATTAATCTCGATGGGTTGAGGCGCTTCCCAGTCTAGTATGAACGGCCTGCCGGTGGGGTCCCGTCCCAGAAGGCTTTCCAGCCGATAGCCGGTAGAGTCCCGCTGCGTTTCTTGTTTGGATACACTGTCAAAATGGCGTTCGATCTCGACTTGGAGCCGCAAGAGATCGGTTAAGCTGGCACCCGACTTGACACGATCCTCGGCAATGGACTCGAGACGCTGCAGAAGGTCTATGTTTTTATGGGTGATCTCGATTGACTTCTCGATGTACGCCAGGTCGAACACGGCTTCGACGACTTCATCCATTAGCTTGAACTGCTGAATCGCGTAAGCGTTCCAAAGCGCTTCAGCGTGGGTGCGAGCGATATCGGTTCTTCGGCCTAGGGTTCCCATAGCGGGAAAGGGCTGTTGCAGTTGAATTCCTTGCCTTTGCGGTCCGGTCCTAGTCTGGATGGACTCAACGAAATGCGTAATCTGAACGCGCGGATTGGGCAAAGCCCGAGCGCTGGTGATTGACGCGCGAGCGGCTTGGTACCGCTTTTCTTGTGCGAGTATCCCAGTATTATTTTGGAGGGCCTCTAGGATGTAGGGACCCGCGATGTCTTTTTGCAGCAAGGCTTCAGGCACGCTCGAGTCGGGAACTTGCGAATAGATCGGCGGAATAGTAGCAAGGGTCGCCAAGCCGAGGCAAAACCGATAAACTTTTTTCTGAAAATAGACTGTTAAATTCATATTGGGTACGTGCAATGGGAGTCTGTGAAGACTCTGTTGGGATTGGATAGCTTGCGCGGCCTGAAAAGGCCTGGTTCGCCCGTGGTGGACCGCCTGATCCAATCGGAATGAGCTACTCGAGCGACATTGCTCAAGCAGCGATTGCACGTATCAGAGTATGAAGACGCAGTACTTCTGGGAATATGAAATCCCAGTTTCCCTACAGCAGGGGTCGTGCCTGTTAGCCGAGTCAGAGATACCGATTAATTGCGGTATGGCGTAAAGGCTTGTAGCATCTACATATGCCACAACCTGCTGGGAGGACCCAGTTGAGATTGTCGTAGAGAAACCTGTATTGTCGCTGTATTGGGAACCTTCAATCTCTTCGTGAAAACAATCGTGATCCCCGGAAGGAGCCGATTGCTCTGATTGAGTTGATTTGTCCGCCAGCTGACAACAGGCGTGAGAGTCCGCACTTGCCTCCGACGAAGCCTTGAGATCCATCTCCGCAAAGCTCAGGCAGCAGCACATCGGGTTGGCGATGGCAGCTACGAGGAGAAGCGTTATGGGTCGTAAAAAGCTCACAGTGGTATATAACGTACGCTTAGACAGGTCGATTTAAAGAAAATTCGTTTAAGTTGCCTTAGATGAGATAAAATGGCACTAAAAAGCGAGCAATGGATTTGCTAAAGACGATACTGCAAGTTGTAATACGAGGGTAGGGTATCGACGATTTACCAGTCGTATGACACGTCACGTATATCTTCCGCTGTGAATGATTTCTCCCGTAGGAGTGGTTTTATACCGCGATTTATCCACAATTAGAATCAGCCAATTTTTTCCTGATCGTGGTATAAAACCGTTCCTACAATGACTCTCCCTCAGGCGGTTTCCCCTTGTCGGGCGAAGTGTCATAATTCCGATTAAACCCCCCAGACTCGATGCCGAGGGAAATCTTTAGGTCCTGTCCTGTGGCGAGCTTGCCCAGAGGGGAGGCGGCGATCACGACCCACTTGGCGACTTCCTCTGGTTGGATGAAACGGTCGAACATGGTGGTTCCTATTTGTGGACTGGTTCTCTCGTATTCTTCCCAGGATTTGCCTTCTGCTTGGGACCTTTCTTTGTGCACGCTGGTGGCACAATGTCCTGGCGATACCGATACAGACCAGCCGCCGTTGGCGGCCATGTCAATCGACAGGCTTTTCGTGAGGCCCTTCTGGGCGGCTTTGATAGGCGTGTAGGCGATGGCGTTGGGTTCGCCGACATGACCGGCCACGGAGGAAATGTTCACGATGCTGCCAGAACGGCTGCGGGCGCTGAGTCGCCAAGCTTCCTGGATCAGGGCTATGGGACCACGCAATCCGACATCGATATGGCGATCCAATTCAGACGAGTCTTCCCATTGGGTAAGTTCCTCAAAGTAGAAGGTGGCTGCACCGTTCACGATGATGTCGATTGCATTGTGAGTGTGGACGACTGATCGAACAAAATTTCGAATGGACTCCTGGTTGGTGAGGTCTAGTTTGATAAAATGGATACGTGAGGGATGTTTCTCTCCAAGCGTCTCAACGAGGGCTAGCCCTCTCTCCTCCAGATTGTCTCCGATGACAACAAGAGCGCCTTCTTTCAGGAATTGCTTCGCGCAGGCGCTGCCAATATCGCCCGCGCCCCCGACTATAACCACTACCTTGCCTTCTATTTCCAGGTCCATTTTCAAATATCCAATAGTTTGCGATCTCCCGAAACCAAATGCAGCAACAATTTTTAAGGCTACGGAATTATTCCCTTTGGGTAAATATCTCGAAGCTCATGACGGGCGTAGCCTGTTGTCACTGGCCCCGTCTTGCTTGCCATGAGCTTGTCGTACCGAGGCGCTAGCTGACACCTCAACGAAGACACTGAGAATAACACACGTCGGTGGCTTCGTAGCTGACTTTGGTAGCGGGCTATCTCCGCACGCTCACCCGATAGTTACGCCAATGGGCACTCGGAGATCGCCCTCTACCTTAGAATACCTCGGGTCTCGCCCCGAGGGGGATTTATTAACGCAGTCGCTTTTGTGAATAAAAAAGGAGCCATAAAGTTGGCTCCTTTGGGATCGTACTCTCAGATTTGAGCTTGAGTGATCTAGAGTTTGGTCACCGCGTTAGGCCATGCCAGATAGTATCTCCGCCGCTTCTTCGTCCGTCACCGCCGGAAAGCACTCAAAGTCGATAATGTCTGCCCATTCAGATGTGTATTTGAAGAGGAGTTTTGCCTCCTCGGTTTCTACCACCATGAAACCTCTGTTTTGGGCTGAGGTGAACCAGCGGCCCAGGATAGTCACTCCTTCTGGGGGAGGAGCTCCGGCTTCAAGGAAACGAGCGATCCGCTCTTTGTAGGCGTGGTGGGTGAGGGGAAAGGTGACCATGAATTTCATATTTTTGAGGGGGCTGATTGTTAGGCTTCGTCTACATAATGGTGATCCCTTTTTTGCTAGAAAATAGTGCAAAAAAAGAGCAGTAGAGCCTTGGTTACAAAATCAAAGACCTACTTCCTTGGGAACATTGTTTTCTACTTACACCAGTCTGAGGGCGGTTGCAGAGGCGGAAAGTGGGCACAGATGATAACGAATCCGACGAGGGGGTTGTATCGGGGAAGCCATCTTTTAGGGTATTATTTGGATACGTATTTGAGACCTAGTAACGGCTTTTTTGCTAGACCGGAATCAGAGGGGTTGCGGGCATGCAGGATCCTCGGGGTCGGAGATAAAAGTTATGCGGCCCGCTATTCCAACTAAACCAGAGCTCCAAGGTGTACGCACTACAAATTTGGGTACAGACGTGGAGTACAAGTAGAGGATGAACGAGGAGATTTTCGAGTATTCTTGCTTCGCTACATAAGGTAGCGAAGCTTGTCATAAGCGGCTTTCTCTTTCGCTTCCTCGTCCACGGTTGCTGCCAATTCGTCAAATCCGAACATCGTTTTGACGCGATGGGTGAGCAGGGCGCGGTCGTAGGGGATATTTCCGGAAGTCCAGTAGGCCGCCGTGTGGGGTGTGAATCGAGAAACGGGCAAAGGTCCTTTTTCGTCTAGGACATTCGGCAGATTCCGCCATAAACGGAGGTGCTGACGATGGGAATTGACGGCTCGCGGGGCGAGTTCGGCATAACCGTAATCCGCAAGATCGGCGATCGCGGCTGCGTGATTGACGATGTGGACAAGACCTCCGAAACCCTCGCGGTGAATCTGCGCTTTCTGGTTGATCACTTCGTCAAGCACCGCGATTGCCATGCCTTCGATATCGCGGTAGGGTGGGGTTCCGTCCTCTTCGGGCAGGCTGATCTTGTTCCCGTGAATTCGGCCCTTTTCTTTTCCATAGTACCCGCTTCCAGGGTGAGCGTTGTTGAAAAGAGACATCAGTTTCAAAATCCCATCTACTACTGTAGGCGTCGCGAACTCGGGGTGTTCTTTAAGGGCGCGAATCGATAGGGAAGCGAAGATTATATTGTGCCCGGACTCGCGAG
>CALDFV010000198.1 GCA_937942145.1 uncultured Opitutaceae bacterium | reverse complement strand
AACCCGATTTAGCAAGTCGCCTCTCAATCATGCAATCGGCGGTGGAAACCAAGAGGCCTGCGAACTCCTCATAGATGCAGGAGCGACGCTGGATTTGCGGAACGATAATGGATCATCTCTTTTGCATGAGGCAGCTTTCTGGGGGCAAGCTGACATGATACCTTTTCTGATCAGCAAGGGTCTAAACGTGAACGATAAGGGACAGCGTTATGGAGCGACTCCACTGATTTACGCTGTTAACAGAGCCAACGGTGCCGCTGATATCGAAGCCGCGAGTAAGTTCATAAATTGCGCCAAGACACTGCTCAAGCATGGGGCAGATGCAGATTTGGCGAACAACGCTGGCAAATCTGCACGGTCAATTGCTTCTGATTCGAAGTTCGATTCTATTAAGGATCTTTTCTAAAAATACCGTACCTTGAATACCCTATTCCAAATCTCAACAATGCATCAACCTATACAAACTATGTGTCAAAATAGTAAGATTTTCCCAGTGCCTTCATGCTACTAGCTGGAGCCGTTGTTCCAGGCCCAGCAATATAAAAATATTTTCTGGGGGTAGTTGAAAGAGTAAGTCTGTTCTAGGGCCGAAGAGCCGACTCTCCCGTTTGCTCCGCTAGTCGCTAACCCCCGCGACGCCGTCCTCCTCCGAGTTGTGCTCAAGCTCACAGGAAGTTTGCTCCTTATTGAGCCACGGCGACATGCTCATGGCCTTGTTCTTTGGAAGGGATCCTCTAGCCGCGTTCTTCCTAGCTTCTTCCTCGTTTTCCCCGACCCAGCGGACAGCGCCATCTTCTGGGTAATGCTTCCAGATGGTGTCATCCGGATTGAGTTTCTTAAGCAAATAAACCTTAGGCATCTTGGCAAAAGGTTGAAGCAGAGATTGCCCCGTGGGACGACAATTTTTTCTGGGGCTAGTTGATGAATATACATTGCGATGCGCGCCGCCGCCCCTACCCCCTCCCCGCTTTTGTCTGGGTGTTGCACTTCAGCAAGCTCACATGAGCTGCCTTCGTTGGCATGTATCGTTCAGAAAATAGTTTTTAGTGGAGTACTATTGGAGTATATATTAATAATCAGCCATAGGATAAGTATCATAAGATCCTATCTATATTATTTATAATGTTTACTATCAAGTGTTTATATAATTATATTCCCCTTAAGAGACTAATTTAAATCACTGATAGCGGAACCGCGGATATTGACGATCTGCGGATTTGGTCCTTGAGAACAGACTAGGATTGCAGTTGGGAAAGAATCCCTGAACTGTCGGCGAATCGATCGATATTGAGCCCCATCGCATTGGCTTGGGTGAGCCAAAGATTAGAAAGGGGCGTGCCTTCCGGAGCGTGGTAGTGGCGACCCAATATAAACTGGCCGCGCCCGGATCCGGCGACAATGATGGGCAAGTCGTGGTACTGGTGGGTGGATCCATCTCCAAGGCCGGATCCGTAGGTGAAAATCGTGTTGTCTAGAAGCGTGGTGCCGTCGGACTCGATGATGCGGTCCATTTTATGAATCAGGTAGGCATACTGTTCCATATGGAATAGATCTAGTCTTTCGAGATCCTCAACGTGTTCGGTTTGATTGTGAGACAGGTAATGATGGGTTACTGGCTTATCGAAAAGGCTATCATAGGTGAAAGGCGTGTCCCATCTTTCCGGGCCCACCATGAACGTGGCCACTCGTGTTAAGCCTGTCTGCAGGGCTACTACCATGAGATCACCCATGAGCCGGATATATTCCCCACGTGGTAGGTAGGCCCCTGAAGGCTCTGGCATCGGGGTTTTGTCCAGCTCCCCTCGCATGTCATCGAGCTTGTCGATCTGCTCTTCAATCGTCCGGATGGAATCGAAATACTCGGAGAATTTCTGTTGGTCAGCGTATCCAAGTTTACGATTTAATGTGCGGGCATCTTCCAGAACTAGATCGGTGATGTTGCGAAAATTCTGAATTCCCTGGGTTCCGAAAAGGCGGTTGTACATCTTGCGCGGATCGCGAACTGAAGGAGCTAAATGTCCCGTCCCGTACCAAGACATGTTGTCGAAGTAGATGGACTCCTTGTTGTCCTTGTGGCTGTTGCAGCTGAACTCCAGAGTTCGAAACGGCGTTTGATCCCCAATTTGGTCCCCGATGATATGATCTAGAGTCCTGTCGAGTGGATAGGCGGAATTTCCCACCCCGTAAGGTACCGCACTGCTGAGGAAGCAGGAGGCGCATTGGGCATGGACGTCGGTTCCGTGCTGGAAAGGTCGGTCCGTTCCCGTAATTAAGGTTACTTTGTCCTTAAACGGGGCTAGTGGCTGTAACGTGGGGGTCAGCTTAAGATTGTGTAGACCGGGCTTTATCTCAGGAATGAAAAGGGATGCCATCTTGTTGCCCTGATTCCCTTTAGGGACCTCCGCCTCTGCCTCGCCTGGGAAAAATGATCGTCTAACCACCCCAATCGGCACGTAGAAATAGGCGAGACGCGACTTTGGCATTTTCGCAGGAGCTAACTTTCCAAGGCTCTCGAACCAAGGCAGCGAAAGGAGGGCGCCACCGGCACCTCTGAGGAAATCGCGTCTGTTGATCATAGGATTCATTATTTGCGAATAATAATTCGCGATATATTGCATCTGATTTGCGGTTTAGGCAATTCGTTTCCGGACATGGGCGGATAGCGTAAAATTCAGGTTGGATGCTGTAATGCTTCGTCCGATTTGAAGGGCTTCCAGTACCACTTCCTTAGAGAACCCGCGACTGCTTCGATATCTTGAGATACGAGTAGGGAGCAGGGAATGAGATAGAGAGTAATAGTCGTCGCGAAAACCACGCCGAATCCAAGGGAAACCGCCATGGGGATTAGGAACTGCGCTTGCAGGGAGGATTCTAGCATCAATGGCAGGAGTCCGATAAAGGTGGTTGCGGAAGTCAGGATTATGGGCCGGAAACGCTTTCCGCCGGCTTCGAGGCAAGCGTTAAGCAGCGACATTCCTTCGCGGGTTCGCTGGTTGATGTAATCGACCATAACCAGCGAATCATTCACCACTACTCCAGCAAGGGCGAGCATTCCGAATATGGAAAGATAGGACGGCGTCAGACCCATAATCAAGTGGCCGAGCAGGGCTCCGATTACTCCGAATGGGAGAGCGGTTAAAACGAAGAATGGTTGAACCATCGATTTGAAGGGGATGGCTAGAAGGGCGAAGAGAATGAAAATCAGAGCGAGGGAGCCCAGAATGGTGCGTCGCTTGGATTCTTCGGCCTCTGCTACGTAGCCCATCCATTGAAAAGAGATGCCTTCTACTTCGTCGCATAGTTCCTGAAGTTTGGGAGTGATTTCTTTCGATATACCTACGATGTCAACAGTCTCGTCGATAGGCTGCGCTCCGATGCGAATTACCTCCGCTCGGTCATTTCTTTCCACGAAGGTCGGAGCGGTGGTGAACTCGATATCGGCGACCGTGGTTAGGGGTATTTCTGCTCCGCGAGGCGTGCGGATTTTGATGCGTTCGAATGTGTAGAGGGATTCGCGCCTGTCTTCAGGCAAACGAACCATGACGCGGATGTCGTCGACGTCATGCAGTACTCGCTGGGCTTGTTCTCCGTAAAAGGCCTGACGAATTTGTCTGGATAGCAATTGCTGGGACAGACCTAGCTCCACGGCGCGTGGCTTGAGTGAAACGACCAGCTCTTCTGCTTTCAAGTTGATATCGGCCCAAGCCGTGCTGATTCCCTCGTAGTCCCTGAGAAGATCGCGAATCTGTTCGGCAACTAACGCCTTTTCTTCGGAGCTCGGGCCGCGCAGCTCAAGATTGAGGTACTCTTCGTTGTATTCGCCGCCTTGCTTTAATGTAGATTCTGAATACACGCGAAACTGTCTGGCTTCGGGTATTGGGCCTATAATTTCTGCCCAGCGACTGGCGATCACGCTGTTGCGCGGTCCGGGCTCGCTGCGGCCCTCGGGGGGGACGACCTCTAGTTGAACAAAGCCCTGCGATTGACTGTATCCTCTTCCAGGGTACTTGGCTCCGGATACAAGGGATATGTTTCGAACGAGCGGCTCGCCCGTGCCAGGATCGACAAACTCCCCCTTCAATTGGTCGACCGCGCCTACGATTCTTCTTATATATCGGTCGGTTACTTCCAAGGGAGTGTCGCCCGGCAAGGCGAAGATCGCTGTGAGTCTCGTTGTGTCGACCGTGGGGAATGACTGAAAGCCCATGCGTCCACCCACACAGTAGCCGGCCATGATCAATCCCATTGTCGTAAATACTGCCAGCACGGACCATCGGTGCGATACTGCAAAACCGAGGGAAGGTTGATACACGTTTTCCACAAAACGC
This sequence comes from uncultured Opitutaceae bacterium, assembly GCA_937942145.1. Lineage (GTDB taxonomy): Bacteria > Verrucomicrobiota > Verrucomicrobiia > Opitutales > Opitutaceae > Pelagisphaera. The sequence goes on along the minus strand of CALDFV010000198.1, from coordinate 24,920 downwards.
TCGAGGCCATTGGCGATTCTTGACTGAAAACGGGAGAAAAAATTGTTGCTTGGCTTGATTTTGATATGTTTCAAGTGGGCAGGAAGTATCCACTTGGATTCCAGTAGTGAAAAAACCAGGACAGTGCCTACAACGGGAGGAATTTGTTTTGCGAAGTCACCCCAAACACCGTCAAAATAGAGCAGTGGCAAAAAGGCTACGATCGTAGTAATTATCCCAAAGGTTACGGGTACTGCGACCTCCTTCGTCCCGAGAATGCTCGCTTCCGTTGGATCCATTCCCGTCTTGAGGCGCGTGTAGACATTTTCTCCCGTTATGATGGCATCATCGACTACCACCCCGAGAACGAGGATGTAGCCGAAAAGACTCATAATGTTCGCCGTGACTCCAAAAAATGGCATTAGCAATACTCCGCCGGCAAACGATACCGGAATTCCTAGCACGACCCAAAATGCCACTTGGGGCCGCAAGAAGATCCCCAGTATTATCATTACCAGTATGCTGCCCTGGAACAAGGAACTAACGAGAGTATCCAGCCGTCCTCGGATGCTCTGGGACTCGTCCTTCCAGATAGTGAGTTCCACTCCATCGGGAAAGCGTTGGTGGGCGTTTTTCACGTATTCGTGCACCTTGTCCGAAATGTCGATCGCGCTCTCTTGGCCGACGCGCATTACCTCCACGTAGAGCGCGGGCTTCTCGTTAAACTCGACATACTTGGTTCCGCCTTCAAAACCGTCAATCACGGTGGCCACTTCACCGATCAGAACATCGGCGCCGTTTGCGGAACGAATCGGGATCATTGAAAAGTCTTCTTCTGAGTACGCCTGTCCCCTTGTTCGCACGGTCATTCTGCCGCTTTCGGTTCGAATGGAGCCAGCTGGCATATCGACCGAACTGCGACGGACCGCGTCAGCGATTTGTTGAAATGTGAGGTTATAGGATCGGAGCAGGGACTCGTCCGCCTCGATGGATATTTCTCTTGGGCGATCGGCTTGAATTGAGGTGCGGCTGATGCCAGGGATTTCCAAAAGATCATCTCGTACCTGGCGAGCGGCTTTTAGGAGATCATGGTCACTCAGATTCCCATAAACGGCAACGGTAAGCACTTCGCGGGAATTGGCAGATTCGGGAATGAATATGCGAGGGGGTTCGGTTTCTCTGGGGAAGGTGGTGATGGTGTCCACTTGGGCTTTGACGTCGTCCATCAAGCCTCGAAGATCCACTCCGTCTTTGGCCCGGAGATAGAAACGCGCTCTGCCGTTGCTAGCATCCGCGTTTAGCTGCTCGATTCCTTGAACGCTCTCCAAGGCGGCTTCAACCGGTATTAAGATGGCTTTCTCGATATCCTTGGGGTTTCCCCCGCGGTAGCGCATATCCATCATTACCAAATTCCAGCTCAACGCGGGCGTGACTTCCAAGGGGATCTTGAAAAAAGCGGTGTACAGGCCTGCCAATAGGATGCCAACCATGAGGAAGTTGGCTGCGATGCCGTTTTTTGTGAACCAGCGGATCATCTCTCAAATTCCCCCAGACTTTTTTCCGCCGCCTTTGAATACGTCTTTCTCGGGCTTTCCCGTCTTGGGATCTCCCAAGGTGATGTCGAGAAGCGCGTTCGGATTGATGTCCGGAAGAATCTCTACCTTTGCTCCTTCAGGCGCGTAGGACAACTTGGTGGTGGCCAGTAGTGATCCATCTGGAATGTTTGGATCCCGAATAATCACGTGGTCTTGGTCGGCCCAGATGACGTCAATTGTTCGGTTGTGAAGCGTCAATTTCAAGGGATCAACGAGGTATACCTGGTCCAGCCGTTTCACTCCCACTCTGGGCAGTGCCATTACGCTTTCGAGAACCTCCCCAAAGATGTGCGCCGTTACGGGCTGACCGATTCGCAAGGGTGGTTTTCCGGTCTTGATACCAAAGGGATCGTCTACATTGGCGATGGCAAAAAGCTCAAGCGAGCTGGCGTCAAGCGTGCCTTCGGTGCGTACGATGCTCGCTTTCCATTCCGTTTTGTTGTCGGTATTGAGCGCGTCCTTTAGAATCACATCCACAGGAGGGTCACCCAATCCTTCTGGAAGTTTCAACAAGGGAAGATCCGATCCTGTAATAGGGAGCCGTATTTCGGCATAGTCGGAATCGAATACGTTACCCAATGGGGTGAGATTACGCACGGCTTGGCCTAGCCCTACGAGTCTCTTACGAACCCGACCGTTAAAGGGGGCGAGAATCTTAGTACGCCTGAGATCTTGGTTGGCCCGATCCAATTGGGCGGAAGCCGCTTTGACATTCGCTTCAGCTTGTCGGAGCTGGGGAATGCGGAGTACGAGATCGTCGGGCTCTTCGGTTGAGCCGAGATTCACCCAATTGGCCCGCGCTTGATCTGCCTGCGCTTTCTCAAGCGCGTAAGTCGCAGTGGTTCGAGCCAGTTGGGCCTCGGCGTTGGCAACTGCTGCCTGATAATTGGATGGGTCGAGTTCAATGAGAATCTCTCCCATATTGAAAAATGCGCCATCTTCAAAATAGGGGCTTATGCGCACGATCTGTCCTGAAACTTCGGAGTTCAGACTGATCTCATTGTGGGGCCGGATGTTGCCTTGAGAGACGATGCGAGTCGGGTAGTCGTGAATTCTAAGTTCGACGACTTGGGTCTTGATAGGCCTTCGGGCTTCCTTCTCTTTTTTGGCTTCTTCGGGCTCAATAGAGAGCAAAGAGTATCCAATTCCGCCGATCGCTAAGATCGAAATGGGGATAGCGATACGAATCGATTTCGCGGCAATTGTTCCCAGTGAGCTTTTTGTTTGGCTCGACTGGGCTGACGTGCTCTCAGGATTGGATTGCGGGTCGGTATTCATCTCTGTCTGCCTCGGGCATGGGTGCGAACTTCTTCGATCGTAGCGAATCCATCGCTATTTGCGTCAACCATTTCGAAATCTACGTTTGGCCAAATTTCATCGGGAGAGAGCTTTCCATCGCCGTTGCGATCCGCCTTGGTGAAGGTCGATTGGATTGTATTTTGGGCATTTACTATCGGCTTTGACTTTAAAGTTCCCCCGATCTCCGCGTTGGTACGGTCCTGCCGAATCCAGCGAGGCGTCTCCATCTGTTCACTCCAAGCGGTGTAGATGGCTCGAGCTTCCTTAAGCTTTTCTGGGTTGCGTTTGGAGAGGTCTCTTTTCTCCCCAATGTCATTGGCGAGATTGAAAAGCATTTCAGGCTGACCACGCATTTTCACGAGTTTCCAATCTCCCACTCGAGCGGCGTGCTGGGTTCCTGTCCGCCAGAATAGATCCTGATGGGGCCTCCCCGTTTGGTTTCCGTTCAAAAATGGGATAAGGTCTTTGCCATCGAGGGGGTTTTTAGTTGGCAACTGAGCACCGGCGGCGACAAGAGAAGTTACGTGTACGTCGAATCCCATGACGGGTTTTCGGTAGGTTTCGCCAGCCGGAATTTTTCCAAGCCACTGCATGGCGAAAGGAACTCGGATGCCTCCTTCGAGCATTTGCCCTTTGTACCCACTAAGCGGATCGTTTTTCGAGGTCGTTTGAGTCGTGGGTCCGCCGTTGTCGCTGTAAAAGAAAACGAGCGAATTCCCTTCTTGGCCGAGATCGCGCACTTTGGTCATTACACGTCCAATCGCGTCGTCTAGGGCGGATAGCATTCCAGCGTAGGTCTTGCGTTTCTTGTCTTTGATGTCTGGAAAACGGCTCTCGTAACGCTGGGTTGCTTCGAGAGGCAAGTGGACCGCATTGAATGAAAAGAAAAGGAAGAATGGTTTTTCGCTTTTCCGGTTTTGTTCAATAAACTCGACGGACTCCCGAGCGAAAGCGTCTGTGAGGTACTCCGATTCGTCATTGTATGGCAGGCCGTGGCGAAACATTTGATGATTCTGGCGAGGGCCATTCGGGTAGAATGTTCGGGCGCCGCTGTGGAAGCCATAGGTGTACTCGAATCCACGTTCATGTGGACGGAGGCCTTCCTTAAAACCAACATGCCACTTCCCAACCCAGCAGGTGGCATAACCGACTTCCTTCAGTCTTTCCGCCAGTGTAGGAACTTCGTGTGGTATGCCGAAATTGGGAGCGGAATACTCTTCGGGGCCAGAATTGTTCTCAAACCCGAATCGGTGTTGGTACATTCCAGTAAGCAATCCCGCTCGGGAAGGGGAGCATATGGGATGATTCGCATAGCCGTCCGTAAACTTGACTCCTTGTGCAGCGATGGAATCGATATGCGGTGTGGGAATGTCTTCACAACCGTTAAATCCAACATCAGCATAGCCGAGGTCGTCGGCTAGAAATATGATGATATTTGGCTTCTCGGCAAATATATTGAGACAAGTAATCGCCGTCAAAAAAACAATGCCTCTGAAAAGCCAAAGACATCCCAGCGATTTCTGGATCTGCTTTCTCATCGTTCCTGTTTGGCTGCCAGTGATTCGGGTACCTGTACGGGTTGTCGAAAGGGTTCACTGAGGGCGATTTCCTTGATAAGGGTATGGATTCGGAAGCGGTCTTCAATCGTCGCCTGGGCGATTCGATCGAGTGCGGGAGAGTCGGCGATATCCAATTCCCGGCCCAGAGCGAAAGAAAGCACGTGTCCGGCAAAAGCCCGGGCGAAGCGATCTTTCTCGGCTAGGATAGCGTCTTTGAACTCGACGACATCGTTGAATGCGTGCTTTCGAAAAAGCGCTCCCGCGGTGTCAACGATGCGGCCATTATCATAGCGCTCCCGCCAAAGACCTGTGGGGCCGTAGCTTTCCAGGGCGAATCCTAAGGGATCGATTCGATTGTGGCAGCCGGCGCAATCTAGACTCTCCCTGTGTGCATCCAATCGCTCTCGCAAGGTGAGGGATTCGATATCCACTTCCTCGCTCGTCTCAGGGAGCGGCGGAACATCGGCAGGAGGGGGTTCCGGAGGATTGTTGAAAATAACTGACGCAATCCAGGACCCTCGAGTGATCGGTTTGGTTCGGCTAGCGCTGGAGGTCATCGTCATAACCGCAGCGTTTGTAATAACTCCACCTTGACGCCGGTCTTCAAGCGATACTCGTTCAAAGGGAACCTGCACGACCGGCATTCCATTTGGTTGTGCCCCTTCTTGGTACCAGGCTTGAAGAAATTTGCTCTGATAACTGTAGTTGGAGTCAATGAGCTCTAGGATGGATCGATTCTCAATGAGAATGGTCTCGAACAGGAGAAGCGGTTCGAGCATCATATGCATGCTTCCCCGGTACTTTGAATGATAGAACTTCGGCCAGGTATCTGGATCGGGGGTGGATGTGATGATCCGATCGAGCTGCAACCACTGTCCCGGAAAGCTGTCGCAAAACCGCTTCAATCGTTCGTCCCGGAGCATTCGCTCGACTTCAGCATCCAGTGTTTGGGGATCACTCAATTCTCCATTGACCGCTTTTTCCAAAAGAATCGAGTCGGGTATGCTACCCCAAAGAAAGTAGGAAAGTCGCGATGCGAGGGCTATGTCCTTGTCATTGTTTGCCTCGCCCTCGGTGACCGGTTGATCCCGCAAGTAGAGAAACCGTGGGGAGGCCAAAGCGGCTGAAGCCATCATTTTCATCGCATCCGTGTAGGTCTCACCTGATTGGATACGTTGTAAGGCGCTTTCAGCGTAGCGATTCAAGGTAGATTCATCTACCGGCTCACGAAACGCTCGAGTAAGAAACGAACGTAGTCGATTACTGATTACGATTGAGAGATTCTCACTAGTGGCGGGAGGAGTGAAAAATGAATGCCACACCCCACAAGTGTCTTCGTTGAAGTCGTCGCTTTCGACAATCGAGCGGCTGAGCTTCAAGAATGATTCCATGAGCAGCGGTGAAATGGATAGGTGGTCGGCTTGGTTGTCGTAGCCATGTTCTGCTCGGAGGTCTTGAGGGAAAGGGCCGACCCCGGCTAGTCGCGGTTCGATCATCTGGGACTTCCCGAGAGGGCGGCTACCAGCCTTCAGGGATGATGGCATGATCCCTGTCTGCGGTTTAAAGTAGTCGCCGTACTCCCGTAACATACGTTCCGGAAGCGTAAAGACTTCCACGTTGAGTTCGAACAAGTCCTGGACCGCGTTGTTGTATTGAAAGCGGTTCATGCGCCGAATCGGGGTTTTGGGAAATGAGGTGCGAGCGGCGATGGCCTCTTTCATCAGTGCTTGCAGCTCAGCGATCATCTCCTGTCTCGACTCCGCTGAAAGAGGAGGTTCTTCCTCTGGCGGCATTTCTTCGAATTCGAGGACGTCGATGAGATCCTGAATGCGTTGGGGGGTACTCAGTAAATCGTCTGAATTTGAAATCTCCAATAAGTTTAGATCCCCTTTTATTTTGTCATCTTTGCCGTGGCATTTGATGCAATTTTCTTTGAAAGCCGGAAGGAGCCTGTCGTTGAAGCTTTCTGCGGCATTCACAAAGTGAGACAGCTTTGCTCCGATAACAAGGCATACGAGTATTCTAGGGATGTTACATATGATGCCTGCAGGGTTCGCTACTTGGTTGGTCGGAAATCGCATGTAATTCAAAGGATGAGTGATGAAGTGCTCAATCTGATTTGGCTAGATTGTGGGGTAGGTGGGGCTAAAGTGATTTATTTAGAAAAGCGCTATATTGGATGCTTTCAAATCAAAAGGGTGGATGATCTTGAGTCGCATCATCACTCAGTTCCTAATTGGGTCTAAACTTTGGAGAAGTCGCGATCACTACTGCTTGCTCTTGAGTGAGAAGTTCTCAGTGTAAAGTTTGTCATCATTCTTCACTCAACCCCTGTTGGCTAGCCTCTTGATCTATGCAATTCCGTTTCTTATTCTCATCCTGTGCCATGTGCGAACGATTATCAGTAATTAATTCGAGTTTCGTTACGATTGTTCTCACTTGCCTCGTTTCGTTTTCATTCGCCGCTCCTACCAAACCTAATGTTGTGCTTTTAGTCTCGGACGACCAAGGCTGGGGGGACGTGGGATACCACGGGGGTGAGATGTCGACTCCCAATCTCGACCAGCTCGCTAAGGACGGAATGGAGTTGAACCGATTTTATGCTTACCCGATTTGCTCACCCACTCGTACCTCACTCCTGACGGGTCACATTTCGATGCGTCACGATATATTTTCGCCGATACCAGCCAACTTGACGATACCTCACGACGAGCAGCTTATGAATCAGGCTTTTAAGGAAGCGGGCTACACGACTATGACGGCGGGCAAGTGGCATTTAGGCATGACCCATGTCCGCGATCTTCCGATTAATCGCGGTTTCGACCATACCTACGGATCACTGCGAGCAGGGCCGGACTACTGGACGCACGGGCGAGGTGAGCAAAAAGACTGGGCCCGTGATGGGAAAACCGTCTTTGAAAATGGGTATGTGACCGATTTGTTCGGCAACGAAATCAGTCGCCTGATCCGCGATCGCGATCCCTCCAAACCCTTCTTTTCCTATGTCGCGTTCACTGCGCCCCACACCCCCCTGCAAGCGCCTCAAGAGTACGTCGACAAGTATGCCCACATCGAAAATGGGGATCGCCGCATCTATTGCGCGATGGTGGAAATCTTAGACGTAGCGATTGGCAACATTCTCAAGGCGATCGATGACGAAGGAATACGAGACAACACGATAGTGGTTTTCTTTTCGGACAACGGTCCGACTACAGTCGGGGACAGCAGTGGTTTCCGAGGACAAAAAGGTCTCGTATACGAAGGTGGCATTCGCATGCCCGCTATCATCCGTTGGCCGGGTAAAATTCCTGCGGGCGTCCGCAGCGAGCAGCCTATGGTGGTTTACGACTTGTTTCCGACATTCGTTGAGGCTCTGGACCTTAAGACAAATCTGAATACGCCTTTTGACGGTGAGAGCTTATGGGACGTCCTTAAAACGGGTGGAAAGCGTGAGCGCAAAACCGATATGGTTATCGGCAATGGAACGTCCTACTCAGTGCATTCGGGCGACTACAAGCTGGTGCACTCGAACATTAATAGAAACACGCCCAATTCGCCTCCGGAACTAGTCGAACTGTTTAAGATTTACGATGACCCGAAAGAAACGACCAATGTCGCTGATACCTATCCGGATGTGGTCGCAAAAATAATGGCCAACAACGCTGTATTTGCAGATATGGTACGCAATGCTCCTTTTCGCGAAGGGCGTCGAGGACGAGCAGCTCGAATTGCCAGAGGCGCGGGCGGCCCGGGCGGGCGGCCTGGAGTTGGCGCTGCGGGTGGACAAGGTGAAGGACGCGTTGCCTCCGGTGGTCGACTGGGAGGACCCGCCGCTGGCGGACGAACCGCAGGTGGCAGGCCTGGAGGCGGTGCGGGTGCTCCTGCAGGACCTCCGATTGCTCGCGATACCGATGGAAACATTATCCATCTGCACGAGTCGCTTCCCAGGGGGTAGAGTGATTAGCGATTAACAGGTCCAGCGTTTGCGCTGCGCCGTGGTCGCTCTGGCGTTTTCGTAAATTGATGAAAACTGCGTTAGTTGCGAGACGTCGACTTTGGCATTAGGGCCTTGGTAAATAGTAAGCTCAATAAAGTCGCAATACCTAGAAACCCCAGGGACGAATCGGGGACCGAATGCGTTTCAAGCGTTCCGGTTGGACCGTTGCCCGTACCGGATGAAGGGCTAAAAGAAGGGAGCGTGAACGCGGTTAAAGTCGGGGCAGGGCCCGTGCCTGAGAAGGGTCCTGTTGTAGTTGAAAGTGAAGTCGTTATCGGCATTCCAGGGATAGTCGTTCCTGGCCCGGACCCAGTGTAGCCGGGTCAATGGGTGAAGATGGGACCTGTCCCGGTATCCCTGGGTGTATAATCTGGATACATAGGGGTAATTCCGGGAAGCGTAATCAGATCGGGAATGAGATCCGTCCCTCCTCCGACAGGATTTGTATCTGGGACGGTGGGCGTGTCCCCTGGGCGTGTGATGGGGTCGGGAGTGGAGTCAGTTCCCCCTCCGACAGGATTTGTGTCGGGAATGTTAGGCGTGTCCTCTGGGCGCGTGATGGGGTCGGGAGTAGTATCGGTTCCTTCTCGGGTAGGATCCCTGTCTGGAGCAACGAATAAATAAGTGTCTATTTCAGGGATTAGTCCTGTTTCTGGATGTTCTATCCGCTCGAAATTCAGGTTGTGGATTTCCAAGTCATAGGCGTCTGAATTCGAGTCTGAATCATGAACCCCGATCGAAACGGTGTAAAATTCTCCTTCTGGAAGGTAGCGGCGAAAAGTACCCCGATCCTTTGCCATGGAAGGGGAGTGAAAAGTATGTTCGAAATTGGGCAGGTTGTGGTTACGAGGCGAGATGCGTAAGTATGAGTAGTCGGACGGAGAGGCCTCATTCTCGGTGGCCCAATCGAAAGAAAGGTAGCCGCCTCCCTCGATACTTCTGGTTGTGATCTGGGCCCCCGACTGCGCGTCTGATAGGTCGTTTTCCAGTCGGAAGCTTCGGCCGTCAGATTCTGACATTTCTGTCACGACTCCATAATCAACTGTGAAGAAGCCGCCTCTGAAACGGTATTTCAGAGACTCATCGGCGTTCGACACTACAATAGTTGCAGTGGTCCCGATTACGAAGAGGGTGGTTCTGAATAAAAGATTGGAATAAATCGCGAGCATACAAGTTGAACTCCTAATTGTAGTTCATTCGCGATCTTTAGTATATAGGGGCGCATCATGCCTTTAGGATACGATTCAGGATTAGTGTCTACAGCCTATGCCTTATTTGAGCAGTGGCGTTTAGGAAGAAAATAAATAGGTAAAACCCTAATATTTAATAATATTAACACTTATAATATGATTGATTGAATAGAGGCTTAATCGTGAAAACTTAGCGCTATTCAGAAATAGCGCCGCGCACGAAATCAGGTAGCCTCTGGTGTAGTAACACATTTCTGCCGTTTGCCAGCCTCGGCCCCGGTGTGCTGCGACCCAAAGCGATTTGCTCATTGAGAATTCCCACCATCGAATCAACTTGGTCTGGGTGTTTCGACGCTAGGTTGTGATCCTCATGAGGATCTTCGCTTAGCTTGAATAGCTGGACGAAGGGTGCCTGGAGCAATTCATCGCGTGTCGGTTTCTTGCCGAAGGTGGATAGCGCATCTCTCCATGCGTCCTCAAAAGCCGGCACGTTACCGTGCAACCCCTTGGCCCCGCTGCCAGGTCCGAGGATTAGCTTCCAGTCGCCATCGCGTATCACAAAGACTTCCATGGCGGATTGCATAATCAAATGATCGCGAGCTGTTTTAGAATTTTGATAACGCATAATCGGAGCGAAGCTAACCGAGTCAGGGCCGCTTTGAAGATCCAGTTTTGTTCCTGAGACATCGGCGAAGGTGGCCATGAGATCGTTCAGTCCGACGAGGGCGTTAGAAGTGGTGCCAGGCTTTATAACGCCAGGCCAATGAGCGATAAGCGGGACGCGTAGTCCTCCCTCGTATACGGAGAACTTGTAGCCTCGATGAGGGCCATTCGAATTGTGCCCTTTCTCCTCTAGCAGATGAATTTGTCCTGGAGTCGCTTTGAGAATATTTCCTGCATAGGATGCGGGTCCATGATCGGAAGAGAAGAGGATGAGGGTGTTTTCATAGACGCCTTGCTGCTTCAGCGCGTTCACGACCCTTTCGACGGCGTGATCGACTTCCATGACAAAATCCCCGTAGACGCCTAGGGCGCTTCTGCCCTGCCAGTTGACGCCCGGGCTCGTTGGAGTATGCGGAGCGGTCAAGGCGAGATAGAGAAAGAACGGATGGTTGGTCGATTGTTTCCCGATGTAGGCGTCCGCTTCGTCATAGAAGGTCTCCAAAACTTCATGGTCCTCAAAGTCCTTCTCCGCGTCGCCGACTCGATTGAACGCGCTCCATCCTTTCTGGACGGTGATCTCCCCCTGCCAAAAATTGTTTCTGACGTAGGCATAGGGATACATATCGAGTGATCCGGGCAAAATGAAGCTATAGTCAAAACCGAACTGCACAGGACCGATCTTGAGCGGCTTCTGGTAGTCCACATTGGTTTCGCCCTGCACCTTTCCATCTTTGGTAGTCATCTGTGTTCCCAAATGCCACTTGCCGATGTAACTGGATTTGTATCCGGCTTCGCGAAACATGTCGCCGAGGGTGTAGTTTTCGGATGGGTCGAATTGCAGACCAGTGAATCCCCAGGCTCCTCCACGTTGAAAACGACTGTTTCGCCAGGGATAGCGACCGGTCATAATGGCAACGCGTGTGGGAGCGCACACGGACGCGTTTACATGAGCATCAGTGAAACGGAGTCCGCCTGAGGCAAGTGCGTCGATATTGGGCGTTTCGATGAGACAACGGTCGCCGCCATAGCAGTTGACGTCCCCAATTCCAAGGTCGTCGGCAAGGATGAAGACAATATTGGGTTTCGCCAGGGCTGGGAGAGGTAAGGCGATAGTAGCGAGTAGTATAGTGCAGATCATCATATTACAATCTGTCGAAATTCGTTTTGCGTTTCTTGCGGCCAACAAAATGGTGTCTCACTATCTAATCGTTTCCTAGCCACTCACAGGCGTTGGCGAGGATTTGGATGATTTCGCGCTGCTTAAAAACGGGATATTGCTCGTGGCCAGGACGAAAGTAAAAGACTTTCCCTTTGCCCAAGTTCCAAACCATGCCGCTGCGAAACCATTCGCCAGGGCGCCAGCGTTCTTCGAAAATGACCTCGTCGGGATCGGGCACATGAAAGGGTTCGTTGTACATTTCGGTGGCCTTCACTTCGAAGGTCTTGGGAAGCCCCTTGGCGATGGGATGATTAGGGGCGATTACGCTCAGTGCTCCTGGTTCGCCGTCGGGTCGATACGAAGGGAAACAGCAGTTGGGCATGTCGATGCGGACGTGAGCGAGGCGCTTTCCTTTCTTGAGGGCATAGTAGGCGGGGGTGACTATCGAGTCAGCGGTGGGAGGCATTCTTCCGGGTGCGGGAATGTATTCGTACTCCACTTCGAATTTCGGATCTGTACTGGAATAGCGATTACGGACGATGGCTCGTGTCTTTTCGTTCATGGCCTCCATGAATACCGTTGCCCAATGCGAGGAATGAAGCGCGATTAGGTCGAGCTTACCGGCCATGATGCGCTTTATGAGCTTTCGTTGAGCGGTCTCGGGCGATATTTCCCAGTGCCGAGCGTGTCCCCACCAAATAATGACATCAGCCCAATCTAGATTCTCGCTAGATAGGCCTTGTTCCGGATCGTCAAGGGCGACTGATCTCAGTTGTATGTCCTTATTCGCAGCTTCAAGTCGCACCGCGATTTCATTGCCTAGAAAATTGTCATAGGCCTCCGCTTGGCGTGGCTGTCGTTCGTCCCAGACGAGTACGTTCACCGCTTCGCAATTAGCGAGGTCAGTCAAAGCTATTAGTGCGAGGATTGTTGCGGGAAGGGAGGTCCCTTTCATGATACGAGATGGTTGAAGTTTGAGGTATTGATTCGGAGGGTGAGGTAGACCTTAAGAAACATGATTGTTCGTGGTGATTTCTCAAGACCAAAGCTATTTTAGCTGAGGGATCCGATACACAGGAAAATCGATATCAGGGAACGGATGTCATGTGGGTATCCTTTTGACATAGGCTTCCGTGGGGGATTAATCGTTCCGGAGATGCGGATACTCACTACGATACTGCTTTTCACATTGTCGCAGGCAAACCAGTGGGGCGCCCCCATCGAGCGAATCGCCTTTGGCTCCTGTGCCAAGCAGAATAGGCCCCAGCCGATTTGGAATACCGTTCAAGCCTTTCAGCCAGAGTTGTGGATCTGGACGGGTGATTGCTATTATGGGGACAGCGTGGATCCAGAAGTCCTTGCGGCCAAGGCTTCTAAGCAGAAGCTAGTCCCGGGATACCTGAGGTTAAGAGACTTGTGTGCAGTGATTGGAGTTTGGGACGATCACGACTACGGAATCAATAATGGAGGAGTGGAGTACCCAGCCAAAGAGATTAGCCAAAAAGCGTTTCTGGATTTTATTGACGAACCGGCGAGCAGTGACCGGCGATCTCAACAAGGCATATATTGGGACTATGAATACGGTGAGGATGATCAGAAGATTCAGGTGATTTTACTCGATGTCCGTTATTTTCGAGATTCGCCCAAGACTTCGAATCCGGATGTGCTCGGAGAGGCGCAATGGACCTGGCTAGAGAAAAGCCTGGATCGAAGTGAAGCCTCAGTTCATTTCATCGTGTCGGGAATTCAAGTGCTGCATGAGGATCACAAGTACGAGAAGTGGGCAAATTTTCCGGCATCGAGAAATAGACTGCTCAATCTTGCGACCGAAAAAGCAAAAGGCCGAGTGGTGTTTCTCAGCGGAGACCGTCACATCGGCGAGTTCGCTCGTTTGGAACACGGTCCTTTCCGCAAAGAGCTAGTCGAAGTCACTTCAAGTAGTTTAACTCATTCTTGGAACACCTTTCCGGGAGAGCCAAACCGGCACCGTATTGGCAAGGTGTATTCTGAGAATAACTTCGGATCGATCGAGCTGGATTGGGAAAAAAGAGAGCTATTCCTAGGCTTGCGAGGGTTAAAAGGGGAAATGGATCGTTCGATGCGTTTGCCCTTCGATTGAGGAGGAAGGGGAATTGGCAGTATAGTCGTGTCGCCCGAAACTCGCGGACTCACTTCGACATAGAACCTAGCGGACCCAGGTTTTCCGAATCCGTTATTCGGCGGGAGGGGTATAGTGGCGGGTCAGCGTATCAAGGATTTCACTGCGAACGACTTCAGGATCAATTTTGCCGAGTTTACGATAGAGAACGTGACCTTCCTGATCAATGAGGATGGAATAGGGAACCGGTCCAGGCCATTCGGGATCGAGGGCGTCTGCCAGTTCGTCCATATTCGTGCCGGTGTAGAGGTAGTTGTTGGTCGTTCGACCTTCGGCCTCGACTGACTTGCGGAGCTTGTCACTCATGATGGCGCGATGCTTGCCCAAAAAGGCCTGGGCTTTCCCCATTTGGCTAGGCTGATCCAGGCTGATGGTAATGAGTTCGAATTCGCGTCGGCTGAATTTCCGAGCAATAGCGGTTAAGTCGGGAAACTCCTCTACACAAGGAACGCACCAAGTCGCCCATACATTGACCAGGCGTACTTTCTCGGTTCCGTTTTTACGCAATGCGGCAACGCCCGCGGCGTCGATTTTCTCTATGGTGGCTTCAATTGACTGCCATTTCTGCTCCTCTTCCACCACATGCTGGTTGCGCTCTTTCCATTTGGTAGAGCAACCATGGGGGCGGGTCGTTTCAACGGGTACGGGATTTCCCGCAAGCAGCGCGTCGACTGCGTTGCGAGCATCGGGGTGCTTCACGGTAGTGGGATCGGGAAAGCGGGAATCGTCGAAGCGTCCATTGTAGCGTAGTTTTCGTTCCTTGTCGAAAATAAGAACATGCGGAGTGGCGAGACAGCCATAGGCCCGGGCGGTGACTTGCGCGTCACCATCGTAGAGGAAAGGGAACGTCCATCCGTAATCCTCGGCATATCTTTTGGAGTCTGCGAAGGTCTCATCGTAGTCCGTGTGACCAAACTCATCGGGCCGCAATCCGGAGGAGTGGTTAGGGTTGATGGCGACGAAGGCGAAACTCTCGTCCTGAAAGTCTTCAACAAATTCCAGTACTCTCCCCATGGCTCCGTGCGAGGTCGGGCAGTGGGTCCCCGTGAAGTAGACCACAAGAATGTCCGGTCCGGCAAAGTCGGAAAGCGAGTATTGTTTCCCGTCAATTCCCGGTAGATTGAAGTCAGGGGCGGAATCTCCAATGTGTAGCGTCGTGAACCGGTCGGGTAGACCTTTGGCATCCACAGCGAAGGCGCTTGAGCTAGCGATCGAAATGAGGAGTAAAGTGGGGGCGAGGATTTTGATGAGTCTCATTGGGATAGATTGGGAAGGTTTATCGAGTTGGTGGGCGGGACGAGATTTTTTAGCGCTGCGAAGTAAATCGGGGCTCTACCTTTACGTCCATAACTCTTCGATGACGCCTGTGCTGTCGCCATGGGACTCTGCCCCGATCCCAGTGCCTTTAAGGAGGCTTAGCCATAGATTACACAGAGGCGTTTTTGCATTTTCCATTACCAAGTGGCGACCATGTTTTACACCTGCAGCGCCACCGGTAATGATTGTGGGGCAATTTTTCAGGTAGTGGATGGATTCAATGTTGCTTCCGTAGCTGAGTGAAATGTTGTCAAACAAGCTGCTTCCATCGGCTTCCTTAGTCCCCTTCAACTTGTCTATCAGATATGCGAGGAGCTGGGTCTGCTTTTCATCCCGCATCTCGGAAACGCTTAGCCGCGAGCCGTTCGTATAGTGGCTCATATTGTGCCCGGTGATGGTTGCTCCGAGGCTTCGAATGAAGGTATCCACAGGTTGGCGATAAGTCATGACGCGGGTCGCGTCGACTTGCATTGCGGCCACCATGATATCGTACATCAATTTAACTTCTTCATAGCCCTCAATCTCTCCCTGCGGCTCATTGATTGGGTCAGCAGGGCGGATTTTAGGAACGTCAAGCCACTGCTCTTCCTTTGCCAGTCGCGTCTCGATTTCACGAATCGACTGGAAATACTCATCGAGTTTATCTGTGTCGTTCTTGCTCAGGTTTCCATTCATGCTTCGGGCGTTGTCCAGAACAGTGTCGAGCACACTGCGTTTCTGCTTTAGCATGGCTTGTCTTTCTTCGAGAGGTGTGTTGTCATCGGAGAACAGTTTGTGGTAGGCGGCGACGGGCGTGTTTAATCCGGCGATGGGTTTGCCTTGCCGGTTCCATGACATGGATAATCCGGGGCCGTGGCCCGAGTCCTCCGCCCGATCGCAACCCAGTTGAATAGAAGTGAAGCGGGTTTCTTTTCCGAGTGTTTCTGCAGCTACCTGGTCAACGGATACGCTGTTGTAGAAGCTCTGTCCGGGCTCCGCATAACGATTGGCGCCAGTCAGATAGAAAGTGCTGCCCCAATGGGCTTCGCTCGAAAATTGATTGGTCAGATTCTGAATAATGGTGATGTCCTTCTTGTGCCGCTCTAGCTCTTTTAGGCCTTTCGGAAGGACGTAGTTTGAACCAGTTGTATTTAAATCTGGATACCAGGACTCTTTTGTGACTCCCCAGCCGAAGCCGAGAAACATCATTCGTTTAGGAGGAGCGGCCACTTTCGCTGTAGCAGCAAACGCCGAGCTACCCAGTGATTCGAGGAATGGTAAAGCGATTAAGGCGGAACTGCTGCGAAGAAACGCGCGTCGGGTTTGGGTCAGGTTGGAGTAGTTCATTGATTGAAAGAATTAATTAATGATGGTTTGCGAATTATACGAATGGATACGGATAAAAAGTTGTTACAGGTCTTTCTCGTTTCATGAAACGGGTGTGATTTGCAGGAAAAAACATTTCTCACTTTTGTTGAAATTGTTCGGATTGAACGAGAGCATGGATGAACGTCCGAGACTGGTAGTCACTGGATTTAGCCTCCGATAGGATCTCTTGGGCCAAATCATAGTCGGTAAATCCATAAGGTCGACCGAGACCATATGCAATGAGGGATTCGGTGAGCCCACGAGCAAACGAGTCACCCTTCTCTGCGATCCGGTCCCTTAGCTCGAAGTAGTCCTTGAAAGGAGTTTTGTCAGGCAGAGTGCCACTGGGGTCGATGGAGGCCCAGGAATCCTCCTCATTCTTCTTCGTCGCGACGATTCTCTCCATTGACCGCCACTTGCCGGCGGCATCAAAATTTTCTAAACCGTATCCAATGGGGTCAATTTTTTGGTGACACTGGGCGCATTGGGGCTCTTCCATATGAGCAATTTGCAGTTCGCGGGCGGAGAGTCGCTTTTCTGAAAGTCGGCTGAGTTGCGGTACATTGGCCGGTGCCGGGGGAGGTGGATCATTGAGTAGTTTTCGCATGACCCAAGCACCGCGTTCTACGGGTGATGAGCGCTCGCCATCAGAACCCATAGCAAGTACTGCAGCGGTACCAAGTAGTCCTCCTCTGGGTGAATTATCTGGTACAGAAACTTTTCTGAAATGGCGCCCCTTGACGCCTTGAATATCGTAGTAGTCAGCCAAAAGGTCGTTAATCACAACGAAGTCGGACTTGAGTAAATGCTTTATGCTCAGGTTCTCATCGAAGAGGGTCTGGATCGTGTGGTAGATCTCGTTTCGAGCGGCGTCTTTGGCGCTGTCATCAAAATCAGGATATAATTCGTAGTTAAATTGGAAGAAATTGAGTCGATCCATATGGAGCCATTGGCTCGTGAACCCGCTGACGAAGTGCCAGGCTTTAGAATCCGAAAGCATTCGGTTGGTTTGGTGCTCCAACGCCATTGAATTCTTGAGCTTTCCCGCTTTGGCGACTTGGTATAGCTCTTCGTCAGGCGGGGCGCTCCAGAGGAAGTAGGAGAGCCGGACTGCGAGTTCGAGATCGTTGAGTTCACGCTTTTCCTCACCTGGTTTCGGCTCGTTCAAATAGAGAAAAGCCGGTGAAGCGAGTATGACTGCTAGGGGGTCCACGAGAGCCGTTTTGAAATCGGCTCCAGCTTGGCGCCTATCCCGATAAAGGTTCATCAGCTTATCGAGGAAGCTGTCGGTGGGGCCTTGGGTTCTAAAAGCTTTTTCGGAGAATCTTCGCAGTATATCCTTGGCGTATTCATCATTCTCTATTGCGGAAGGTCCTCGATCGAATACGAGCGTTTGAAATTGGGTCAGCTTCTCGTTTTGGATTGGTCCTTCCCATTCGAGCCAGTCGATCCAAAGTGCGGGCGGTTCCAGGGGCTCGTCCCGCTGACGAGCATTCCGGAAAACAAAGCGTGCCGCATCGCGATTGTTGTGCTGCCGCTCTCGAACCCCAATCTTTCGGCTGGAAGAGGGGGTAATGGTAATAGGGAACTCGACAATTTGAGGTTCTTCGTAGGTGCCGGTTACTTTTCGGTAGTCGAGGATAGCCAATTCTCCGGACCGAGCGCCGCTTTCTACCGTTCCAATCTCCAGGAAGCGTCTCCGCATCGGGGCTTCCTCAAATCCGCCTACGCGAGCTCGTATGATATATTTCCCGGGGGGAGCTTCTTTGGGAAGGGTTACGGTATCGGTTATGGCCCCATTCCAGGTCACATAAAACACGGTGCCTGTTTTGGTCTGAGGGAGGGAAAGATAATGGGAGTAGCCGATGCCGTCCCTCTTGTAGAGACCCGCTTCGAACTTGACGCGGGCGGCATCGATAAAGCCGAATTCAGTCGGTGATTTGCCGGATTCTTTCCACTGCTCCCCTCGTATCTTGGCATCCAGCAGCTTGTTGTATCTGTTTTGGATCGTTTTGTTAGTCGCGATCTCGGATTCCTTGAGCACCCGGGTTGGTTTAAGGTTCGAGGGCGCTGTCAGCGCGGCGTTTAATGCGCGTCGCCCTATGTTTAGGTACTGCTCAAATTGGTCGCTGGAAAAAAAGAGAGCGGAACCCACCGTGTCGAATGAGCCTGTACTCGCGTCTTTGGGAAGCTCTTCCGCTTCGATCGACACACCAAGCAATTCCCAGATTGTATTCTCGTACTCGCGCCGGTTGAGGCGGCGCATCGTGATGACGCCACCGCTGTCGTTGAGGATGTTTCGAGCGGTAACCAGCTGATGGGACAGGTCGTCCAAAAAATCGGTCTTCGCTTGGGCTTCGGGTTGCGTCTCGTCTTCTGGGGGCATTTCGCCAGAGTTGAGTACATTGAGAACTTTTTGCCAGAGTTCTGCCGTTGCGAGCGTACTCAAATTGAAGGACAAGTCCTCTAAGTTGACATTGCCTTCCTCGGTAATCGCATCGTGGCAGTCCAGACAGTATTCGTTTAAAAAATCAAAGTGATTCTCAGGCATCACCGCTGTTGGTGCTTCCGACGCGAAGGCGCTGAATCCCAAGCAGAAAGGGGCTAAAATTGCGATTTGCTGGTACAGTATCATTGGGAAAATGAGTGAAAGAGTCTGTTATAAATCTATATCTTGATGGGGCTTTCGCAAGAGTTCTCTCTTAGGACGGGAAATTGGACGATCCCGGATTCTCCAAATTGAATTGCCTAGTAGACCTGGGCCGCAGCAAAAATGGGGTGGAGTCGGTTTGACCTACCCGAGATTCCCCTTCATCAATTAAAGTGAAAATCTATGAAACCTATCCCAGTTATCGCTCTTTTGTTTTCGGTAGCCGCACTAGCCATTGCCATCATTAGAAAGGATTCTCCAGTGCTTCCGGAATCCCCTGCGGCGGACTCAGTTCTCCAAGCTGAGGTCGAGGACCTTCGTCAACGGCTTGCCGCTTTGGAAGCGTTGGGCCGACCCGCAGCGTTAGAGGAGACAGAAGCGCCCTTCTTAGAGAAGCGGATTGAAGAGCTAAGTTCTCAACAGCAAGACATCGCGGAGCTTGCATTAAGCATCGATTCGCTGGGTGTTATCGAAACGCAAGAACGCGAGTTGGTAAACGCCTACAATATTCTAGTGGATGAGAAGCGTCCGGCTTGGGAGCGCGCGAAACAAGCCGGATTGCTCAAGCGCTATGGCCAGTTCGATCAGGGAGCCGTCGATTCCATGTGGAAGCTATTTTCCGATCCGAAGAAGCCGTATGACCAAGCAGCCGCGTTGCTTGCTTTGAAGGGGCTTGTCACCCGGGAACATCGCGATGATGTGCTGACTGCTTTGAATTTAGAGGTGGAGAACGGTTTCGAGAACGGTCGATTGCGCTACCACGGGATTGAAGCACTGGAGCCACTGGCTCGGGATGCAGAGGTGCGTGATTGGCTCACCTTTATCGCGCAGAATGATCCAGAGCCCAAGATCGCCGGTCGGGCTGCAAAAATGGTTGGCCTGCCACCTCCGGCAGGGGCCTCCAAACGACGTTAGGGAGTGATTTATTTGTCCATCTATTTTTGGGATTGGACATAGGAGTAACGAGCCGAACTTCCCCGCCTGAAGCAACTTTTAGGGTATTTAAAGTTCCTCTTCCTCGTCTTCTTCTTCAGACAAATTAGGATCGATATCATATAGACGATAGAATAGCTGCGTGACGTCATCGAAAATGAGGACGAGCACGGGTATGAGAACCAAGATAATCGCGGTTGCGAAGATAATGCCCCAGCCCAATGAAATCGCCATCGGGATTAGGAAGGAGGAGCTAGGCTGTGGATCGAACATTAACGGCAGGAGACCGAAGAACGTCGTCAACGAAGTCAGCAAAATCGGACGAAAGCGACGGACACCCGCAATTCGAACGGCTTCTTCTATAGCCATGCCTTTCTTGATATTCGTATTCATGAAATGGACTAGAATTAAACTGTCATTTACTACGACTCCGGACAATGCCATCATTCCAAAAATGGAAGATTGGTAGAGTCTCGGTTCACCACCGTTCCAATTGAAGATCCAGGCCATCAACCAGTGCCCCATAATTGCTCCAACGACCCCAAACGGAATAGCGGACATTACGATTAGAGGTTGAAAGTAGCTTCTTAGGGGGATCGCTAGAAGGGCAAATATCACGGCCAGAATGAAATAGATGCCAGCGGTCATTTCGCGATTGTTGTCGCGGGCCTCCGCAGCGCGTCCGCGTACGTCGAATCCCATTCCGGGATACTTGGTCGCCACTAAGTTGGGTAGAAATTCCTCGAGGATCCCGACCTCAATGGATTCAACATCCAATTTGTTGGTGTCGCCATCTGCACTGACCTGGATGATGCGATTTCGGTCGACACGGCGAATCGAGGGAAGGCTTTTGCCGGGTACCACTTTGGCGACGGTTTCAAAGGGTACCTCCGATCCGCTGGCGGTGCGGATCATCATGTTCTGAAGAGAGGCTAAAGAGCGTCGGTCCTTTTCGGGGTAGCGGACCATGACCCGCACCTCGTCCCGGTCTCGTTGAATTCTCTGCGCTTCTGCTCCGAAGAACGCAGCCCGAATTTGCTGGGCAAGATTGCTCGCGGTAACGCCGAGAAATTCAGCTTCAGGCTTCAGTTCCAAGTTGTATTCGTCATTCGCATTTTCGTATGTATCCACAATGTCGTACAGCCCATCGTACGACTCTAGATGCCTTTGTAGGTCCGCGGAGGCTTCCTTAAGCAGATCAATATCCGGGTGAATGAGTTCAAAAGCAAGGGCTCCTCCTGACCCTCCTCGCTCGAAGGAAAAACTCAATCGCTCGGCTTCAGGGATGGGAGGCACCATCTTGCGGAGCTCGTCCGCTAGATCGCGGCTTGTGTACCCGTATTTTTGTGATGGCTCAGCTCCGATTTCGATGACAACCTCCCCTAGTTCATCTACTCCAGCTTGGTTCTCGTCGCTAGTGAAAACGGTGTTGCCGAAGGGCTGTCCTCCAGCGGTGGCGAAAATATTGGGTATGACCTCTGCTTCGAAGCGTTCGTTGATTTCCTTCTGAAGACTGAGGGCGGCGTTTTCGATAAGCCTCACCTTCTCCAAGGTAGTCTCAAAAGTTGTGCCGGAGGGCATTTGCAGGGTAACGGTGGTCGTATCCCTGGGAACACTTGGCCTTTGGGTGTAGCCAATTCTCTCCCCCAGTATTAGTCCGAGAAAGATGAGGAGGAAACAAACGAAGATGGAAAAGGATGTATAGCGATTGATCAAGGCCCAGTTAAGCGCGGGGCGATAGTATTTAAGTATCGCGTTCTGCAAGCCATCAGAGAAAAAGCGTTGAAATCGGATAAAGGGGTTTTTCGATTTTCCTGAATCCGAGAAATGGGTACAATGCTTTAAGTGGGCGGGTAAGATTAGTTTGGACTCGACCAGCGAGAAAAGCAGAACAGGCAGGACGACAAGTGGGATATTCTTGAAAAAGGCCCCAAACCGGCCCGACATCAAGCTGAGTGGATAGAATGCCACCATAGTGGTGACGACTCCAAAAAAGACGGGCACCGCTACTTCTTGGGTTCCTTTTATGGCGGCGGTTAACGGTTTGGACCCCCGCTGCATGTGCTCAAATACGTTTTCACCCGTAACGATGGCATCGTCAACGACGATTCCGAGGGTGATAATAAATGCCAGCAGAACTACGACGTTGATCGTCACCCCCAGAAAAGGAAGCATAAAGAAAGAGCCTGCGAAGGCGATCGGGATTCCCCAAGCGACCCACAAAGCCAGCGAAGGGCGCAGGAATAGAGCGAGAACGGCTAGTACGAGAAAGAATCCCATCACCGCGCTTTTCGACAATGTGCTAAGGCGTGCCTTGACCCGTTCTGAACTGTCGCCCCAGTAGCCGAGACTAATGCCGGCGGGCAGTTGCTTTTTTTTATGTTCTATAAACTCCTTTATCGAGTCTCCGATTTCGATAATGCTTTGTGATCCTGTCCTGAATACATCGATTGCGATCGCCCGTCTTCCGTTGTGTTGCGCGATAATAGGGGTTTCGTCGAACCCGTCGATCACCTTGGCGACGTCCCCGACTTTAATCTTTGCCCCATCATCTCGTACCAGCAAGGTGATGGACGAGAAATCGTCGTAGTTGTACGCCTGTTGATCCGTACGGAGTAAGATGCGCCCTGAATCGGTTTTTATGCTCCCGGCGGAAAGGTCGATGGACGACGTTCGGATCGCTCTCGTAACCTGATCGAAGCTCAACCCGAATTCGCGAAGAGATCGCTCGGATATCTCAATCGCAATTTCGTACGGACGAATCGCCTTGAGCGAGGCGAGGGACACAGCGGGTAGATTGGCCACTTCATCCCGGATCTGCTCGCCCATCAATTTGAGGTCCTTTTCGGTGAGGTCACCGGACAATACCATGGTGATGACTCTCTCAGAATTGGTTCTTAGGCTAATCTGGGGCCGTTCGGCATCGGGAGGAAAAGTCTGAATCGTGGCGACCCTATTGGTTACTTCATTCAGCTTTTCGTTCAGGTCGTATTCCTCTTCAAAATCCAAGACTACACGTCCAATGCTAGAACTAGCCATGGCGTCCATCTCGTCGATGCCTTCAATATCGTGCAGCGCTTCTTCAAGGCGAGTAAGAATCGCTTGTTCGATTTCGCTGGGCGTCGAACCGCGATAGGCAACGGACACGGTGACGGTGCGGTCGGGCACTTCGGGAAAGTCTTGGAGAATAATTCGGTCTTTGAGGGACCAGATTCCCCCGCCAATTATGGCAACCATCAGTAGGTTAGCAGCTACTCCATTGCGAGCGAACCAGGCGATCATCGTGTTCATGAAATCTTAGGCAATTGGGCAAATAACATGTTGGCCAGAAAACTAGAAGTTATTACTGTGTCGATTGGAATCTGATTGCATTTAATTTAAATATTCCTGTCCAAATCAAATGGTTGGTCCCCATATTGTTAGAGACGACGCCATTCTGAGGAAGAAGGATACCAGAAATCAAGATTCCCCTAAATTACGGTGATCAGTGGGAGGATAAAGTTACTTCTTGAATTCTGAAAATTTGGCCCTTGTTTTTTTCGAATACATAAAGCTCATTCTCGTGGTCCACTCCCAGCCGCAGATCGACACGGCCCGAGTCTGTCAGCGTGGACATCGTGGTTTCTTTTCCTTCGAAAGAGACGTGGAACTTTTCTACCTTTCCGAGCTGTCCGAGCTGGAGTTGGGTCGCATCGGTATAAAACAGGTGTCCTTGCACAATGGCTCCAAATACGTATTGGTCCTTCAATAGCGGGTGTTGATTTCCCTGGTAAATGTAGCCGCCAGATATTGCATTGGCGTCTTTGTGGTCGAATTGAGCGACTGGATATGTGAACCCTTCGTCGCCTTCCGGCAAGGGAAGAAGGCCGAACTTGTTGTGATCCAATTGAAATTCGAATGTACCTTCGCGTAGAGGCCAGCCATAGTTGCGGCCTTTTTCGATTAAATTGATTTCCTCGACATTGATTTCACCAATATCCGTCGCAAAAAGCCGACCATTAGGTCCCCAGGCAAATCGATGTGGATTGCGGAATCCGATTGCCCAAAGCTCGCCTAGAGTATTATCATCTCCATCTTCGGCCCAGGGATTTGTATCCGGAATTCCGTACTGTCCATTCGGGCTATTGTTGCCGAGGGGATCGATGCGGATGATGGTACCCCAAATGCTGTCGGTTCGATTAAGAAAAACTGCTTGACCGGCTTTCATCGAGCCTCCCTCACCGACGGCGACGTAGAGCAACCCGTAGTCCTCGTCGCCCTGTTTGGCATGCGGATTGAACGCCATATCTTGGAGACAGTGGATATGCCGAGGGAAATGCACCCGCATCAGTTGGCGGAATGAACCTTCGAAGGTCGAAGCCATCGGTTTGTTGGCTCTCCATTCTAGAACTACAGAACCAATGGCGGTATCATCTATTCCTTTGGGTCCTTCAAAATCAGGGGTCTTAACGCCTGGCTCTTCTGTATGGATGGTATAGAAAAGTCCGTTCGTTTCGAACTCGGGATGGAATTCGAAGAAGTTGAAGCCGCCCCCCAGACCTCTCTCAGAGTATAATGCAGAGAGCTTTTCTCTTAAATCGAGATAGGTCGTCAATTGATTGTCCTTAATCAAATAAAGGGGACCTCTCAGATCATTTAGAAACAATCGCCCGGATCCGTCCGTCGCGGGCTTCATTGAATTTATCCGTGCTCGTGGGCTTTTTTGGTCGGTCGGTGGAGCAGTCATCCAGTATTCCAGATGCAATGTGAGATCTCCCCATTCGACGGAATCCGCAATAGGGTTCATCAGGGGCAGCTCTTCTCGGGCGCTCGTCAGAGCCAAAGGTGTCAGCAGGGCACTTATGATCGAAAGGTATTTGGGCGGAACAAAGCATGCCATGGTGAGTACTGTATTTTTCGAAAGACCCGAGAAGCGAGAGGTTTTTTGAAGGTCGAGTTTTGGGTAAATTTTCACTTAGGGGTCGCGTTCTATCGATCCGCTCCCGAAGATACGAGTCCTTCTTGATGGAGCGGTGAATTACTCGATGAGCGTTGAACGGATCGACAGCTTTCCTAAATTAGGCTCGTCGTTTTT
>CALDFV010000197.1 GCA_937942145.1 uncultured Opitutaceae bacterium | reverse complement strand
CGGATCCCCCAGGGCGTTGCTAACGCCGCTTTTTTCTAGCTCGGTACCCATTGCTCGAATGAGGAATTTTTTGGGTGTGTCACCCGTCACCGCAAATCCAGCAATGGGCACGTCATCGCCACGGCCAACCTCACCGCGCATCGAAATATTCGCAAGAGCAGTATTGGCTTCCACTCCCTCTGCTTCGCTGACATCAAACACCTCTAAGAGGGCTGTTCCGTCTTCACCCACACCGTTTTCGATGATGGCCGTATAGACTCCGGCACTCAACTCAACCAAGAGTGCGGCATCAGCACTGTTGATATCCAGCGGCGACGCTCCAACAATTTGAGAGCAAACCACAATATCCGACGCATTTGCAACTGAGCCCCAATCATCGTTTTCAGCGATAGGGTCCACTTCACCTCGACGGAAAATGGAGATTCTTGGATCCACAACAGCATCCAAGACTCCACGGCTCGATAACGATGGACCCAATCCTCGGATGAGGACTTTTTTAGTCCCGACTCCATCCACCACGAAACCAACAATCATTGTCGCTGATCCACCTTTCACCTGACCGCGAGCAGAAGTATTGATAAGCTTGGACTCAGAGGTAACATTTTCGCTTTGACCATCCACGGGGTACCCTTTGTCGCCAATTAGTACCATTCCGTCCAAACTCAGATAGGACTCGTCGATGGAGAGGGCCATTGTGTAGAGAGTGCTCAAATCAGCCGTCAAAACACCCGAGGGGCTTAGGGTCGCCAAGCCAGATTCACCTTCGTTACCCAAGCTAATAGAGACAAAACTCTTCCCGCTCGGCCCGGCAATCACCAAAACTTGCCCATCTGCCGTATTTGGCATGACTGCTGAAAAGAATCCTGAAACCGATTTGCTCACTCCGTCTTCGACTGACTTTGAACCGGAAAAGCTCAAATTCGTACCCGTAAAAACTCCTGAGACTGAGTTCTCGGACACATTTCCGGAAAATCCTGTCTGACCCTCGACTTGGTATTGAAACGCTCCCTGCCCGTCGACAACAAGATCCAATACCTCCAAACGAGTGCTCAGCGAACTTAGATTCGCGAGAAAAACAGCCCTGCCGTCCTCTCGCACCATCATTGCAAAGGATCCTTGATCGCCTGGCCCAATCTCCCCAAAGAAGAATCGGGAAGATTGCTCGAGATTTACCTGGATGGTTTCCCCATTGTATACTTCGACGCCTTGGGCGATTCCACCGGTTTTTATTTCTACCCAATAGTTCGTATCTTGAGTAATTGTATTAGTTTCATAAACACTGTTGGTGGCCCCTTCAATGGGGTTACTCTTATCCCCCGAATTGCCACGGTACCACTGATAAGTCAGCCCAGGACCCTCCGCACTAACGGACAGGGTAACGCTACCTTCGCTATCAATCGCAACATCCACCGGCGCTTGTACAACGTTTATCAAGGCATCAATCGTCAATCGAGCGGTAGCACTTGTAACGCTTCCATACCGATTCGCAACGATTGCGTAATAGCTTCCCGCGTGCGACTTTTCGACCTGTGTTAATAGTAACTCTGCTCCGGTAGCTCCAGGAATCGCCTGCCCTTCAACAAACCACTGAACACTGGCTGCCGGAGTCGCATCAACATCAATCGATAGAGCCGTAGTGTCTCCCAAAAGTACAACCGTGTTTTCCGGTTGCGAAACAATGACGGGGATCCCTTCAGCACCGGCCGGTCTACTTTCCCCACCCGCCGTATTCGAGTATCCAGAATCTCCGAACTGGTTGAAAGCCTTTACTCGGTAGGTGTAGCTTTGATTATCCTCTACGGTGTCATCGGTATATGTCGCTACATTCACTCCAACGGTTGCGATTTGTTGGTATGATGATCCATCCAACGAGCGCTCAATCTTAAAGCCTTCCTCGTTGCCAGAGTTGTCGTTCCAGCTTAGCGTCAACTGACCTGCATAAGATGTGCTTAGCAAACTTACAAAAGCGAGGAAGCGAGGAAGTTTCATTAGTCGCTTCCACAAACGACGCAGTGTTGGGAATGAGTTCTTGCCTATCATGATCCCGACAAGACTTCGCCAGTACGTCAGGCAACTGAAGGAGCACACAGTAAATTAAAGCCTATTTTACAATGTGATTCTTGTTAGGAATCTCCCATCTCCGCATTTGAAGAATGCGGCCCTATTGAGTCTTACGCTAAAGTCGTTTTACTGATGATACTAACCGTCAATTGATGGCTAGAATTTGGCAAAAAGCTTTGGTTTTGACTAGGGAATAGGGGACACCGCCACTGAACAACAATTTCCCTCTCTGTCCTTCAAAGCAGCAAAGTTTTGCGAATTAGTGCCGACTATAGAAGTTACAAATGGCTCTACTCACAACCAAACGCACTCCGTCTTCCAAGAAAACTGATCTGAGGCACAAGGACAGCAGCGCCTTCGTCGGTTTCTGGGAATCTCAAAAGCTCGCCAAAGAAAAGGGCTATGAGAAGAAAGCAAAGAAATATAAGCTGAAACTCGAATCGTTGGCTATTTTCACCCAGCAGCTCGCATCGATGCTCGAAGCGGGCTTGCCACTTGTATCCTCTCTGGAAGCGTTACAGGACCAAACCGAGGATCCCGTATTCCGCGTTATCATTCGAGAAGTCCGAAATGACGTGGCTCAGGGAAACAACTTCTCCGCTTCGTGCGCGAAGTATCCTAATGCCTTCAACAACCTTTTCGTTTCGATGGTCGAAGCGGGTGAAGCCAGCGGCGGTCTTGCCGAAATTTTGGGCAAGGTCGCTCTTTACTTTGAGTCGACCAACAAGCTTATAAAGAAGGTCAAATCCGCGATGACTTATCCGGTAGCGGTTATCGGCCTCGCTGTTATTCTTGTAAACGTACTTTTGATTTTTGTAATTCCCGTATTCGCGGACATGTTCGCTGATTTCGGGAAGGAACTTCCCGCCCCCACCCAGGCGCTTATAGATCTGAGCGACTGGCTGAAAGGGAATGTCCTCTGGGTTATTGGGGCAGGATTTCTCTTTTTCCATGTGTGGGCTCGTTTCACAAAAACGCCCAAAGGCCGAAGCTTCCGCGACAATCTTCTCTTCCGAGCGCCCGTGTTTGGTAATCTCCTTAAGAAGATTACGCTTTCCCGTTTCTGCCGTACCTACGCAACGCTTCTAAGAAGTGGAGTCCCCATTTTGAGATGCCTGGAGATCGTCGCTTCCAGTAGCGGAAGAACTCAGATCGAGAATGCTTGTAGCGACATTACGAAAGCCATCTCCGAAGGGGGCCAGGTCTCTGAAACGATCGCTCGTATCCCGTTTTTCCCCCCGATGATGAAACACATGAGCAAGGCGGGGGAGCAAACGGGTAACGTTGACGGCATGATGAACAAGATCGCCGACTTCTACGACACGGAAGCGGACTCAATCATCGCGTCTCTAACTTCCTTGATCGAACCCATGCTTATCGTCTTTCTCGGTGTTGTGGTGGGCGGCATCGTAATGGCCATGTTCTTACCGATTTTCAACCTGTCTTCTGTCGCCGGCGGCTAACGTCCTTGAAGCAGGGACCTCCAGAAGACGTCAGATTCAGTACAGTCTTTCACTAAATTTTTTAATCGAAGCATATGCAATCTATTCTGATAGTAGACGACATGGAATCTATCCATGAAATGTTGGACACGGTGATTCAGCCTATTGGCTACTCAACAGTGTACGCTCGAACGGGCGAAGAGGCCATCTCGATATACAAAGAACAGTGTCCTGAGATTGTACTTACCGATTTGAAGATGCCTAATATGGACGGGCTTGAGCTGATGTCCCGTATCAAGGAAATAGATTCAAACGCCGTCGTCATCATGATGTCAGGTCACGCAGACATCGACAATGCCCTAGCCTCTCTCAAGCTGGGAGCATTCGACTACCTCACCAAGCCATTCAAGGTCGATCAACTGATGACCGCCCTAAACCGCGCATCCGAGCTAGTCAAAGTGAATGTAGCGAGCGAAGAACATGATTCTTCGATCGCTCTTCTTGGCGATTCGGCCGCAGCTCAAAAACTGAAGGAACGGGTCAGCCAAATCGCAGCTTCCCATTCACCCGCCTTAATCAAAGGTCCCTGTGGAGTACAAAAATCTCTCCTAGCTGCAGCAATTCACCATGTTCAATTTGCCGAGGAAGCCGCTCCTTTCGTCACTTTCGACTGCAGTGAGCATTCCGATTCGGATCTAAGAGACGACGTAACGGGATCTGAAAATTCGGGGGGCCAGATGGTTAACAATGCAAAGGGAGGCACGCTACATATCACAAACTTCCACAAACTCTCGAAGGAAAACCAAGTCGCCGTTGGGTCCCTCGTTCGAGACAATGGCTCCGAGGTTCGGTTCTTGTTCTCAACAAGCGAGGAGATAGAGGGCAAAGTCGCCAAAGGAGAATTCGATGATTCACTGTTTCATCTGATCTCTTCCCAAACGGTTGAAGTACCGGGGCTGGACGAGCGATCAGAGGATATTCCACTCCTCGTAAACTCCATTTTACAGGGACTCCGCAAAGACTCGATTAGCCTGAGCGACGAAGCTAGATCTCTTTTGCAAGGATACCAATGGCCAGGCAATTTTGCGGAGCTTAAGGAAGTCGTCGAAGCCGCTTCCAAGGACTGCAAAGACGATGTTATCCAGCCAGCCAACCTTCCCAATCGAATTCAGGAAACGGACAAGTGGCCTAATCTTGCGGACTTTATCGAACAAGCCAGTGAAGAATACAAGACGCGGATCCTGCGTGCGTGCTTGGGCGATCCCAAGAAAGCATCTGCCATTCTTGGGTGTGAGGTTTCTGACCTCTCATAAAACTAAGAAAGTGTCCGATGTACCACTTTCCGAATTTCAAATGGTAGGGCTGACTATCCTTCGTCAGCCGCATACGGGAAAGCTCATCGACACGGACGACTAAGAATAGTCAGCCGCACCATGCCCAACGCAATCGAAACGCCATTTTTAGACACCTTCCAAGATCTAAAACCGCACGGGCATAGCCCGAGTCGACGGGGACGCGAGTCCAACTCAACCCCTTTCTATTGAGGGCATTCATCCGGCACCGGCTGGGCCATTCTGGCAGACGTTTGCGTCTTCCAACAAAAGCTAGCCAAAAGCGCTTGCTTATTGGGAATATTCGATTCTTTTCACCCTTGCCCAGTATTCCTCTACTGTGGCAAGTTTGAGAAATTTATCATGCCAAAACGCGTCGACATCGAATCAATTCTCATCATCGGAGCCGGTCCCATTATTATTGGTCAGGCTTGCGAATTCGACTATTCCGGAACCCAGGCCTGCAAGGCTCTGAAGGAAGAGGGATATAAAGTGATACTGGTCAATAGCAATCCAGCCACTATCATGACCGATCCGGAATTTGCCGATGTGACTTACATCGAACCGCTTACGATCGATGCGCTCACAAAGATCATCGCCAAAGAAAAGCCCGACGCCTTGCTACCAACACTCGGGGGTCAAACCGCTCTCAACCTTTCGCTTGAACTAGATGCGGCTGGCGTGCTTGCTGAGCACAATGTCGAGATGATCGGGGCTAGACCCGCCGCGATCAAAAAGGGAGAGGATCGCGAGCTCTTCAAGGAAGCGATGGTTAAGATTGGACTGGATGTGGCTAAATCCCGCACGGTCAAGTCCCTCGCCGAAGCCAAAGACGCTGCCAAAGAAATCGGAGCCTTTCCGCTTATTATTCGCCCTAGCTTTACCCTGGGTGGGGCCGGGGGCGGAATCGCCTACAATCGGGAAGAGTTCGAGGATATCGTAACCAACGGACTCGATGTCTCACCGGTTTCGGAAGTCCTGATCGAAGAGTGCCTTCTCGGCTGGAAGGAATACGAGATGGAAGTCATGCGTGACCGAAAGGATCAATGCGTCGTAATCTGCTCCATCGAGAATTTCGACCCGATGGGGGTCCATACCGGTGACTCCATTACGGTGGCGCCGGCAATGACGCTTTCCGATCGAGAGTACCAAGCGATGCGCGACGCCTCTTTCGCCGTAATCAGGGAGATCGGGGTCGAAACCGGCGGATCCAATATCCAGTTTTCCCTCAGCCCTGAGACGGGCCGAATGGTTGTCATCGAAATGAATCCGCGTGTATCCAGAAGTTCAGCACTGGCTTCCAAAGCGACTGGGTTCCCTATCGCCAAATTTGCGGCCAAACTAGCCGTTGGATACAGTCTCGACGAAATCCAGAACGACATCACCAAGAAAACACCCGCCTGTTTCGAACCGACCATTGACTATGTCGTAACGAAAATTCCGCGTTTCACATTCGAAAAGTTTCAAGGGGCAGACGATACGTTGACCTCCTCCATGAAATCGGTCGGCGAGGCAATGGCGATCGGCCTAACCTTCAAGGAGTCTTTCCAAAAAGCCCTGCGATCCCTAGAGACTGGGGCCTGGGGATTTGGGGGAGGGAAGCTGGGCGGCGACGATATTCCAACCGAAGAAACCATAAACGGTAAACTCGTCCGCCCCAATGCAGAGCGTGTCTTCTATCTACGCTACGCCCTGAAAGCGGGATACTCTCTCGAAAAAATCTTTGAGCTGACGAAAATTGATCCCTGGTTTCTCTACCAGCTCAAGCAGATCAGCGACCTTGAGGATGAACTGAAAAAGGAAAAGCTGGATACAATAGACCAAAATCGCTTGCGCACGGCTAAGGAATACGGATTTTCAGATCGGCAAATTGGAAGCTTTTTCGGATGCGACTGGAAATTGGTAAACGAGAAACGCAAAGACATGGGTATCCCGACCGTTTTTCGTCTAGTCGATACATGTGCCGCTGAATTTGAAGCCGAGACTCCGTACTACTATTCTTCATACGGAGCCGAAAACGAGGTCATTCCTTCAAATAAAAAGAAGATTATGATCATCGGCGGAGGGCCCAACCGAATTGGGCAGGGAATCGAGTTCGACTACTGCTGCGTTCACGCGTCATTCGCGCTGCAGGAACTAGGTTACGAATCGGTAATGATTAATTCCAACCCGGAAACCGTATCCACAGATTACGACACGTCTGACAAGCTCTATTTCGAGCCCCTTACGCTTGAAGATGTACTTGAGGTCTACAATCAAGAAGGTTGTAGCGGAGCAATCGTTCAATACGGCGGCCAGACTCCTCTCAATCTCGCAACAGAATTGAAAGCCAACGGAGTCAACATTATCGGCACCTCTCCCGAAAGCATAGATGCCGCTGAAGACCGCGAA
This sequence comes from uncultured Opitutaceae bacterium, assembly GCA_937942145.1. Classification (GTDB taxonomy): domain Bacteria; phylum Verrucomicrobiota; class Verrucomicrobiia; order Opitutales; family Opitutaceae; genus Pelagisphaera. The sequence goes on along the minus strand of CALDFV010000197.1, from coordinate 4,080 downwards.
CTTTTTAAGCAAATCCTCGATGAAGTCGGCCTAAAGCAGCCCGACAATCTCACGGCCCTCAACGAGACCCAGGCATATGAGCTGGCAAAGAAGGTCGGATTTCCGCTTTTGGTAAGACCTTCATTCGTTCTCGGAGGCCGCGGCATGTTTATCGTCCACGATATGGATGAGCTTCGTTCCGTGATACACGAAGCCTTTGAAGCCTCACCCGGAAAGCCCGTACTTCTCGACAAGTTTTTGGAGGATGCGATTGAGCTCGATGTTGACTGTATTTCTGACGGCAAGAAAACTCTTGTTGGAGGAATGCTTGAGCACATCGAGTTTGCCGGCGTCCACAGTGGTGACGCAGCGATGGCTCTGCCTCCCCACACACTCGACGAGGAAATGATCGAGATCGTCCGCCAAGCGAGCTACCGACTGGCAAAGGCTCTAAAAGTTGTGGGACTGATGAACATCCAATTCGCCATCAAGGACAACGAGCTCTACGTTCTCGAAGTGAATCCAAGGGCCTCCCGCACCGTTCCATTCGTCTCGAAGGCAATCGGAGTCCCTCTTGCCAAATTGGCGGCTAAGATCATGACGGGTAAAACATTGGATGAACTCGGTTTTACGGAGGAAATGAGTCCCAAGCATTGGTGCATCAAAGAAGCAGTGTTCCCCTTCGTCCGCTTTCCTGGTTCAACGATTCGTCTCGGTCCGGAAATGCGATCAACCGGTGAGGTCATGGGGCTGGACGAGGACTTTGGCATTGCCTTTGCGAAAACCCAGGCAGCGGCAAAGCCGGGCCTTCCCGTTGAGGGCAATGTCTTTCTCAGCGTGAAGGATCAGGACAAGCCCAAGGCGGTAGAGCTTGCCCAAAAGCTCGTCTCCCTCGGATTCAAGGTCTATTCCACGAGTGGAACGGCCGATTATTTCAAAGAGAACGGCATCGAGGCGGAAAAGCTGTTCCGCATCGCCGAAGGACGCCCCAACGTTCTCGATCTGATTAAGAACGGTGAAATGCAGATGATTATCAATACTCCCTCAGGTATGATGCCTAGAAAGGACGAGAACCGAATCCGGTCTGTCGCCTATGCCAACAATATTTGCATCATGACGACCTTGACCGGCGCGACCGCGGCAGTCGCCGGAATCAGTGCATTGAAAGAAAAAGACTTCGACGTGCGATCGCTGCAAAGCTACGTCAATAAAAACGTCGCCACTGTCTGAGGAGGTAGCTGTTTAGTTTGTCCGACTCAGGACGTTTTAGGTTCTGATGAATCCCAATTCTCCAAGACTAATTGCCCTTCTTTCCGGCCCTGACCAAAAGGGGCTAGTAGCGAAAGTCGCGAGCTGGATCTACAAGCGCGAGGGCAACATTATCCACGCTGATCAACATCGGGACCAAGAAGAAGGCGTCTTTTTCCAGCGGATTGAGTGGGCCGTCGAAGGCAACAAGTCCGCCGAAGTCGAAGCGGCCGCTTTTCGCGATTTCGGCGACTCCATGGGCATGCGAACCAACGTGGCCATTTCCGGTACAAAGCCGAAGGTCGCGCTATTCGTTTCTAAGGCCAGCCATTGCTTCCACGATTTAGTCCTAAAATGGAAAGCAGGCGACTTTCCATGCGACATCAGCCTCGTGATCTCGAACCACGAAACATTGAGGGGAAGTGCTGAATGGTACGGGATTCCCTTCGAGCACGTTCCAGTGACCAAGGAATCTAAGTCTGAAGCCGAAGCGAGGCAACTCTCCCTAATGAGGAGCTACGACATCGATCTAGTCATAATGGCTAGATACATGCAGGTGCTTTCAGCCATCTTTCTCGATACCTGGGGCAAACCGGTAATTAATATTCACCACTCTTTCCTTCCCGCATTCGCTGGCGCCAAGCCCTATCATCAAGCGCACAAGAAAGGCGTCAAACTGATCGGGGCAACCGCCCACTACGCCACGGCGGAACTCGATCAAGGCCCCATAATCCACCAGGCCGTTGCTCAAATCACACACCGAAATAGCGTTCAGGACCTTATCCGTAAAGGGCGCGACTTAGAGAAAATGACCCTCGCCCAAGCGGTTTCCTGGCATCTGGAAAACCGTATACTGGTCTACGAGAACAAAACGGTCGTTTTTGATTAGCGGAACCGGTTTGCTGCCAACCGATGTTGGATTATCTGGGCACTAGGCTAATGACATCTGGCTTTCACCGTAATCCCGATGGCCTTTCCTAATGCTAATTCAACCGGTTTGATGACGAAAGTGCTTTAAAAAGCCGAGAAATCGCGCTCAATCACTCTTTCCCAAAAAAAGGCGACGATTATGGCCCAATCAACCGACAAAAACCCAATTCCAAAAAGCGACGAGCGCAATATCGTCGATTCCGCAATTTTCAGTGGTGGCGATCTTGAGGATCAACTCACCCTGATTTGGGAGAAGAACAAGAAGTTCATCATCTATTCCATAGCTGGAATCTTCGCCGTTTTCGGGGTATACCACCTGAGTGGTTTTATGATTGAGCAAGGTAGACTCGCCGTACAGGAGGACTATGCATCGGCAGACGATAGCGCCTCGAAACTCGCCTTTGCCCAGAAAGAATCCGGACATCCACTCAGCGGCTTTGCCTATAAGGAACTCGCCGCCGAAGCCTACGAAGAAGGCGACTATGCCAAGGCAGCCGAATATTTTGAAAACGCTTCCAATTCAGCCAAAGGAGCAATCAAAGAAGCTGCCCAGATGGGCCACGCCATGGCTTTAATTCAAACCGGTCAATCCGATCAGGCAGAGTCTATTTTGAAAGAGCTAGTTTCCAATGAAAACGCCGGAAATCTAGCTGAAGCGCGGTACCGGCTAGCTGCCCACGCCGTTGAAAATGGAGATTTTGAGTACGCTCGGACGCTCATAGCTGACCTTCAGACCAACTTTTCCCAAGAAACGTTTTACTGGATTCAGAAGGCCATGACTTTGCAAAGCAAGCTACCGGCGGAAGAACCCTCCTCTGCTCCCGAAAGCTGACCCGCCCATTAGCCCAACAATCACATTCCAATCGATTCTCACGCCTAATCTTAACAATTTTCATCGATAGCTATTGATGGAAAAAGCAAATTGCCTTGAAACTCGGCCCAAAAACAAGAGATATCCTCGAATTACTTTTGCTCGTTGGGACCGACGCACTGACTAGCCTCCCTCTACGGAACTATCATTCTCTGGCCGGATGTGAATCGGAACACGCTTTGCGAAGGCAACTCCGAGCGATGCAAAATCGAGGATTGATCACGCTAAACGGCGAAAAACCCGCCGATTGGGTGCCACAAATAACGAAGATTGGGCGAAACCTAGCTAAAAACGACATCGATCCGCAAGTAGCTTGGTCAAGTGCTTGGGACGGCAAATGGCGCATCGTCTCTTTCGACCTTCCTCAAGATCAACCCTCTCAACGGTATCATCTGAATTTATGGCTGAAACAACAGCGTTTCGGGCGCCTACAAGGGAGTTTATGGATTTCACACAGGTTCTCACAGGATTGGCACCAAGCGGTCTCCCAAATTGATGCAAATCCACACGACGTAATATTCTTAGACAGTGCTTCTATCGGGAAAATGAATGCTGAACAGATTGTAGAAAACGCTTGGGATTTTAAAAAGATCAATGCTCTTTACGGCGACTATCTCCAATTTTTAAAAACAAATCCGCCCGCCCATTCAGGTACGGGTCAGATGACAGAATCCCAAGTAAACTGGTTTCGTTCTGAGCATTCACTCTGGAGAAAGGCGTATGCGCAGGATCCTTTTCTTTCGAAAGAACTCCTTCCGTCCAGCTACCTTGGGCGTAGGGCGTTCCTTGCGAGACAAGAAATGTTTAAGACCAAGGTAACACAAAGAACCTAGCAATAGATCATCATCATCAATTTTCATCGATAGCTGTAGATCATAACTGCTAATAATGACCCCTACTTGTCTTAGCGGGGTTACGCTTTTCAGGGGTTCTATTGTTCGATGAATTCCTTTTGGGAGCCGAATCGGGCTTTTAGGCGGAGTCCTTGTAGGCGGATAAATCCTGTCGCATCGTCCGGATTGTAGTCGCTTTGTACCCCTTCCATCGAAGCA
>CALDFV010000196.1 GCA_937942145.1 uncultured Opitutaceae bacterium | reverse complement strand
ACACGGGCCCAGTCATTGCGGCAGCTAACGAATGGCTGACTCAATTTGATCCGACCAGCAAAGAAGATGCCCACCATTTCCTAGAAGCGCTTTGGGTTCACCAGCAGCATAATGTATTAAACGATGAACTACTGGAAATCGTATTGAAATCTCCCGAGCCTCACGCGCGAAATGCAGCGAAAACGGTGGAGCACCTCTGGTATTCCGTAGACACTACCGGTGGGGAAGGTCTGGTGGTTGTGAAGTCGCCTAAGAAAGAAGAGGCCGCTCCCAAGTCTGGGGTCACTGCCGATAGTAAGAACCTCACGGAGGTCCGCATTGGTACGGTTGTGGAAAAGATGCAATACGATGTGACTCAGTTTGCGGTTAAAGCGGGGAAGAAGGTTAGGCTGACTTTCTTTAATCCGGATTTCATGAATCACAACCTTGTCATGGTACAGCCGGGCGCTGCTGACGAAGTGGGACTCGCTGCTATTGCCATGGGGGCAACGGGATTCGAGACCGGCTATATTCCCGCAAGCGACAAGATTCTGTTCGCTTCGAAGTTGCTGGAGAATAAGGAGGAGCAAGTCATCGAATTTACCGTCCCTACCGAGCCGGGCGATTACCAATACGTATGCACATTCCCAGGACATCACATCTTGATGCGGGGGATCATGCAGGTAATTAAGTAAGAGCGATAGTTGTTATTGTTAACAGGATACGCACTCAATCATTGTTTAGCATCGCGACGAGATGCCCGCCGGTGGAGGATCCCCAAGTTCCGAATCGGTTGGGATCGAGACCAAACTTTTTCGCATTGAGCCTCAGAAAGCTCACTGCGGCTTCGCAGTCTTCGACGGCAGCGGGAAATAGGGCTTCACCGCTAAGCCGGTATTCAACAGACGCAATAGCATAGCCACGTTCGAGCATTCCAACGCAGCGATTGATCCCGTTTTTCGATCCGCCTTTCCATCCACCTCAATGTACCCAAATAATGAGAGGAAGGCCTCCCGTTGCATTCACCGGCCGATAGAGATAGAGAGGCAGTTAGCGTCCGTTCACAGTCTCGTAGACGATATCCTTGTCGATTCGTGTGCCCTCGGGGATTTGCAACCGCGGTTCTGGTTGGCCGCCTGAGCGGGGCACTAAGCGGTGGAAGAAGATCAAATCTATGCGGCGAAAGTGCCCCGAGCTCCCCCTGCCGATCGAAATAAGCTAAATGATAAGCGATTTATTATTCGCGAAAGGCAAAGAGGTGTTGAGCATCGTGGGATTCTAGGTCTCAGTGTAGCGGTGCAGACCGAAGCGCAGGCAATGTTTGGCAAAGTAAAGCATCCCGAAATAATAGGGAGCAGCCTTTTCTGTAATCCGATAAGTCGGTGGCTGATCGTAAGCATGCTGTTTGGTGTCATTTCCAGCTCGATTCTAGCCCAAGAGTACCCCGGCAAGCCGCTGACGATGGTCGTGGCCTTTGGAGTGGGCGGGAGCGCGGATCGCATGACGCGAGCTATGTCTGCGCAGGTATCCAAAGAATTGGGTCAACCGATCCATGTCATCAACAAGAAAGGGGCAGGGACGCTTTTGGGAGCCAACTATGTGTTGGCGGAGCCGCATGACGGATACACCCTTTTGGCAAACACCTTTTCTCCCTATCTCTTGAATACGATTTTGGAGGGCAATGCTGCCTACACGATCGACGATTTCGCTTACATAAATTTTCAGTGGTTCGACGAAGATTTAATCGCTCTCTACAAGGGCTCCCCCTTTCGTGATCTTTCGGAATTGCTAGATGAAATTAGAACGAAACCTAAAACCGTGAAAGCTTCAGTGGTGCGCGGTTCGGCGGGACACCTGATGGCCAAGCTGCTGCTGGAGACGCTTGGGATTCCGCAGGGAAATCTTAATCTGGTGACCTATAACAGCGGCGGCCAGGCTAGGGCGGCGGTGGCCGGTGGCGTGGTGGATTTTATCGTTATCAGCGCCAAAGGATCCGAGCCGATCAGGGAGTATCTCCGACCCTTAGCCATTGTCAGTGCCCAGGCAGACGAATCGTGGAAGGCTCCACCCATCAACGAAGCGCTGAAGCCGCTAGGGATTAAAGTACCGCTGCTGCCGGGTTCCGCACGGGGATTCGCCACTACAGCAGTGTTCAAGCGTCAGCACCCGGAGCGCTTTGAAAAACTGGTATCCGCGTTTAAGCGAGCCTTGGAAAATGGGGAGCTTCAGCAGCAATTAGACAAGGCGGATATCGGAAAACGCTGGATTGGACCTGAGGATTCGAGGGAAATCATGAAAGACAGTTTTGATATCTTTAAGAACTATTCGCATCTGCTGAAACTGTAGGTATTGGATCGAGGCAGTTATGAGTGAGGATAGAAGAAGGTTAAGCGGACGGCAAATCGCAGATCTTTTGGTTCTAGTTGCTTTGGCAGGCCTAGTCGTTTGGTACTTCATCGATGCTCGGAGCGCTTCGACCCATATTCTTAACTTGATACTCATTCTACCGGTCACCGTATTAACGCTGATTCTCTGTCTGGTTCACTGTCTCCGTCAGTTATTCGGTCCCCCTGCAAAAGAGCGGGCACTTGAACCGGTAAAGAGTGTACTGACGGTGATCCTCTTATTCGTTATCTACACGCTGACCTTGCCCTGGCTGGGCTTTGACGTAGGAACCTGCCTTTTTATCGGTACGTTTTTGTGGTTTCATGGAGAGCGCCGCTGGCCATGGATTGGGGGGTATTCTGTGTCATTCGCTTCGGTGGCATCGCTGTTTTTCGCGGCCATGCTCCCTTATCCTTTGCCGATGCTGGTTTTTCCCTCATGATAGATTTATCGGCAGCGCTGGATGGACTTTCGCAGCTCTTCTCGAGTCCTCTTAATTGGTTGATTATCATTCCAGGCATTCTGATCGGTTTGCTTTTCGGGGCTGTGCCGGGACTGCAAATATCCATGGCCATGGCCATCTTCCTGCCCGTAACCCTGTATATGGATTTCATGCAGGCCATGCTCTTTCTAACTTCCATTTTCACGGGAGGCAGCTTCGGCGGGAGTATTCCTGCTATCCTTATGAACATCCCGGGAACATCCTCGTCGATCGCGACGTCGTTTGATGGATACCCGATGTCTCGAAAAGGGCAGCACAACGCGGCTTTGGGGATTGCCTTAGGAGCTTCCTGCATAGGGGTCCTAATCGGTTACGGGATTCTCTTTTTGCTGATTGGGCCCATCTCGAGACTGGTGCTGAAAATGGGGCCGGCGGAAATGGCCGCGGTCATTCT
>CALDFV010000195.1 GCA_937942145.1 uncultured Opitutaceae bacterium | reverse complement strand
ATGAGAAAGCTGAAGTCCTGGGATACGCCCGCGTTGGCGAGGGCGGTCACGAATTGCCGGCGAACTTCGTGTATCCGAGCTCTCATGGCATCTACCTCTTTGGTCCAGCGGGTTTGCAATTGGGAGTCACCAAGTATCGTTTCTACGATGGCGCCACCGTGGGCGGGCGGGTTGGAGTAGTTTGTGCGAATGGCAATCTTGACTTGGCTAGCGACGCGTTTCGACTCTTCCTCGCTACCTACTACGATGTGTAGGGCCCCAACGCGTTCTCGGTAGAGGCCCAGGTTCTTTGAAAAAGATTGGCACACAAAAAGCGGTAATCCTGCTTTGGCGAATGCTCTTGGAGCGTAGGCGTCTCCTTCGATACTGAGCCCGAAACCCTGATACGCGAAATCGAGTAACGGTAGCCAGCCCTTTGCGGATGCGATATCAGCGACCTCATCCCATTGCTCGGGTGAAAGATCGGCCCCGGTGGGATTATGGCAACAGGCGTGTAGGATTACAACATCCCCCGACGGAATCGACTTTATTGATTCAAGAAAAGCCGAATAGTCGAGACTCAAGGTTGCTGAGTCGAAGTAGGAATAGATATTCGTATCAAGGCCCGCGGCCGAAAAAATTCCTTTGTGGTTGGCCCAAGTCGGGTTGCTGAGCCAGGCAGACTTTGTCTTCAAATTTCCTTTTATAAAATCTGCGGCCACGCGCAGGGCTCCGGTTCCGCCGGGAGTTTGGGCCGTGACAATCTTGCCCGTAAGAGATTCCGCGAGTTCATCGCCAAAGCACAGCGTCTGAGTTAGTGAAGCGTACCTCGGGCTTCCCGTCATAGGGAGATAGCTCTTTGTGGTGTTGGTTTCGGCGAGAGTCTTCTCCGCTTCGTGAACAGTATCTAAGATGGGTGTGACACCGGAATCATTGACGAATACGCCCACGCTGAGGTTTATTTTCTCGGGATTAGGATCTGCCTTGAAAGACTCAGTGATACTTAAGATGGGATCGGCTGGAGCCTGAGTTACGGTTTCGAATGGCGACATGATGTTTAAAAAATTTGGCGTTGGTTGCACGAGCCGGATCAAGGTAGAATCGGAGAGCCTTCTGTCAATGGCGCGATGCGAGTTTCCTCCTAGCTTCACCCCAGAGTAGTGGGGTGTGTTTGAAATGACTAAAGTGGAGTCGGTCTTCGAACCCGCTAGGCCAAATTTTCAGCGGGAAAGGCGTCGCGGGATTGGTTGGGCGTTGCCCAAGTCCTTAGGACCCATGCTTCGCACGCCCCATCTTCGCTCGCGAGCTCGCTTCGTCGAACCCTGCGGGTTCAAATCCCGTGTGGAAACTTCGAAAAACAAAAAGCTCCCCTTCAAGGGATCGTTTGAGTTTTTTAACGTGGCGGAGAGAGCGGGATTCGAACCCGCGGTACAGTTACCTGCACACACGCTTTCCAAGCGTGCTCTTTAAACCACTCAGACATCTCTCCATGCTCCAAAATAGAAGGCTGAGACGAATGGGGGCAAATCCGACTCCGCGCAACTGAAAACTTTATCTTTTTAGCAAGTTTGGGGCTCTTTTAATCAGAGAGTTCATTGTATCGTGAATTCTGTAAAAACCCGCTTGCATGTTGATTGGCCCAGCTTACGTTCCTTCGTTCGTAGCGTTCTGGCAAATGGTCTCTTCTAATCAAGACATTGGTTATAACAGCAAAGTTGAGGGTGGCGTCATTGTCTCCAAGGCGGATGCGGTTATCAATTGGATCCGTACTCACTCGCTCTGGCCTATGCCCATGGGCTTGGCGTGTTGTGCGATCGAACTCATGGCTTCCGGTGCCTCTCGATTCGACATTTCTCGATTTGGAGCGGAAGTAATGCGTTTTTCGCCGAGGCAATCGGATGTCATGATCGTCGCCGGGACGGTCACCTACAAAATGGCCCCGGCATTGCGGCGGATTTATGACCAAATGGCGGACCCCAAATGGGTAATCGCCATGGGAGCCTGCGCTTCTTCGGGAGGGATGTACCGTTCCTACGCTACTTTGCAAGGGGTTGATCGGATCGTGCCGGTTGACGTTTATGTGAGCGGATGCCCACCTAGACCGGAAGCGTTGCTCGATGCTCTGATGAAGCTGCAGGACAAAGTTAGCACAGAGCACTCCGCCAAAAACCTTTTTGAAGCCTGATTCTTCCCGGCAAATGATAGCTCAAGATCTCAAATCCGCACTCAAAGAATCATGTCCCGAACTGGACGACCGGGATTCCCTGGACTGGCCGGCTTTTAACTGTCCGGTTGGGAGCATTGCCGATGTGGTCAAAGAGCTCAGGGACGACCACGGCTTTGATGCCTTGATGGACGCCACAGCGATAGACAACGGGGTTGAGGCTTCACCTCGGTTCACGGTCGTCTACCATCTGTACTCATCCGAGAAGCATACTTATATCCGGCTCGCGGGCGATTGTTTGGATGACGAAGCCCCTTCAGCTCCCTCATTGGTAGATCTATTCAAAAGCGCAAATTGGATGGAGCGCGAAACCTACGACATGTTTGGCATCATTTACGAGGGCCATCCAGATTTACGCCGCATTCTTATGTGGGACGAGTACCCTCATCATCCGCTTCGCAAGGATTTTCCATTAGCAGGGCATGAAAACGAGCTTTGGGACCCCGAAATCGCGGAGAATACCGGAGTGAAAGTTAAGCCGGCTCCCATGGCGGGCGGCCCATTTGTTGCCCAGCAGTCAGTATTTGAAAGCAAGCGCGAACCTGCAGCGAAAGACGAAAGCTGGAGCGAAGAAAAAGAGAAGCCCGACCAGTAGCGATCTACCACAAAATCCTCTTCCAGAAAAAATTTCCCATGTCCACAGAAACAACCGAATACACTGCTCCTGATTCAGGAGGGAAAGCTGCCGCCGCAGCTCAGGAGTTCGAAACCGAGCATCTTGAAGTAAGCATGGGCCCTTCGCACCCGTCCACCCATGGAGTGCTGCGATTAAACCTCGAGTTGGATGGCGAAATCGTGAAAATGTGCGACCCAGTTCTTGGATACTTGCACAGAGGTGACGAAAAAATCGCTGAGAATATGACCTACAACCAATTCGTTCCCTATACGGATCGATTGGACTACTTGGCTCCTCTGGCCAACAACGCGGCTTACGCAATGGCAGTCGAAAAACTGGCGAATCTGGAGGTGCCGGAGCGCTGCCAAGCGATTCGAGTTGTCACCAGCGAACTTGCCCGGATTTCCGCTCATCTACTGGGACTAGGCGCCTACACGATGGATGTGGGGGCGTTGACCGTGTTCATGATTACATTCACGGAGCGGGAAAAGCTGTATAAGCTTTTTGAGGAGCTAACCGGGGCCAGGTTCACCACCAGTTATTCAAGAATTGGTGGGGTAACGCGAGACATGCCGGAAGGCTGGACAAATCGCGTGCTTACGTTTTGCGAAGAGCTCCTGCCATTACTCGACGACGTTGAATCGCTGTTGACCCGGAATCGTATCTGGTTTGACCGTACAGCGGATATTGGAATTATTTCGAAAGAGGACGCCATTGCGTATGGGTTGACTGGCCCCAATTTAAGGGGGTCTGGTGTTGATGTTGATTTGCGTAGAGACGTCCCATATAGTGGATACGAACAATATGAGTTCGAAGTGCCTTTAGGTGAAAATGGCGATTGCTACGATCGATATGCAGTGCGGGTGGAGGAGATGCGGCAAAGCGTGCGTATCGTGCGCCAGGCGATCAAAAAAATGCCAGGGGGGCCCTTCTATGCGGAAGACGCAAAGAAGATTTACGCTCCCCGGAAGGATAAGATTCTGACGTCGATGGAGGAGCTGATCCAAAATTTCATGATCACGACAGAAGGCCCGGATATGCCTGCGGGGGAAGTCTACTTCGAAGCGGAAAATCCAAAAGGCGCCCTCGGGTTTTACATTGTTTCGAAAGGAGGGGGTGTTCCTTATCGGATGAAGATCAGGGGCCCGTCGTTCAACAATTTGTCGATCCTTGAGAAGGTCAGCGTGGGCGCAATGATTTCCGACATATCTGCGATTCTCGGAAGTCTGGACTTTGTGATGGGGGAATGCGACCGGTAACTGAAGAAGTAAGGTTTATGAATGATGTATCATTTACGAAACGGGCGAACGATCAATTGTGCGAGGCCGCTTCTTAATTCCTAATTTTTATTTCTGAAATTAACTAGATGAATCTAAAGCCAGAAACGCTAGCTGAAATCGAGGAAGCGATCCCGAAGTATCCAGAAAAACAAAGTGCGGTGATGCCTTTGCTGCACGCGATCCAAAAAGACCAGGGACTTCTCACAAATGAAGCTGCAGAATGGGTAGCGGTGAAGCTGGAGATCGCGCCGATTCATGTGCTATCTGTCATCACTTTCTATCCTTTTTTTCGGCAGCATAAAATTGGTCGGCGACATATTCGCGTTTGTCGCACTTTGTCTTGTGCAATGGCAGGTGGCGCCAAGGTATGTGACAAAATGCTTTCTGAATTTGATACCGGACTCAATGAGGTCTCTCCGGACGGAGAAGTAACGGTAGAATTTGCTGAATGCTTAGCGAGCTGCGGTACGGCCCCGGTTATGCTAGTAGATGACGAACTGTACGAGAATCTTGACGAGGCGAAAGCTCAGGAGATTTGTGAAAAGATAAAGGCGGAGGCAATGCAAGCGTAGTTGGAATGGCTATACATCCTAAAGAAGAACGTATCATCTTAAAGTATGCCGATGAACCTGGCTATACACCAGACATCGATTGCTACATGAAAAACGGCGGCTATGAGATGCTCAAGAAAGCCGTGGGCATGGAGAAGCAGGCCATTTGCGACGAAGTAAAGAACTCGCAGTTGCGAGGACGCGGAGGAGCCGGTTTCCCAGCGGGTGTTAAATGGAGCTTTGTCGATCGAAAATCGGGAAAACCCGTTTACATGGTATGCAATTGTGATGAATCCGAACCAGGTACTTTCAAGGATCGACAAATTGTTCACAAAGATCCCCATCAATTAATTGAGGGCATTATAATTTCCAGTTTTGCGACGGATTGCGCCAAAGCGTTTATCTACATTCGCGAGGAGATGCCCAAAGGCGCTGCGATCCTGAATCAGGCAATTAAGGAAGCGAAGGAAAAGAATTTCGTTGGCGATGATATACTCGGTTCTGGATACAGCTGCGATATTGTCGTTCACCGGGGAGCAGCGGCCTACATATGTGGTGAAGAAACCGGATTGATAGAATCACTAGAAGGCAAGCGTGCCAATCCGCGTATCAAGCCGCCTTATTTCCCTGCGGTGCTCGGATTGTACATGTGTCCGACGATTGTTAACAACGTCGAAACGCTTTGCAATGTAGTGCATATCCTCAGAATGGGTGCCGATGAGTTTGCCAAAATTGGGCGTCCTAACAATACGGGTACACGTATCTGGTGTGTTTCGGGAGGCGTTAAGCGACCTGGCTACTACGAAGTGGCGGGGATCACATTGGGTGAACTGGTTTACGATATCTGTGGCGGTCCGAAAGACGGCAGGACCATCAAGGCGATCATCCCAGGTGGGTCTTCCATGAAAATTCTCAAAAACGGTGAGCGGTTTACGGGTAAGGATCGTGATGGCAACGAGTACGACTGGGGAATAGAAGACATACCTTTAGATTATGATGGAATTGCCGCTGCAGGTTCTATGTCCGGATCCGGCGGGATGATGGTACTCGATGACTCGGTAGAAATCCCGGTCGCTCTAGCAAATTTGATGGCCTTTTACTCGCACGAGAGTTGTGGGCAGTGCACACCTTGTCGCGAGGGTTCGCTTTGGCTGAAAAAGATCACCACCCGAATGGTTCATGGGCAAGCACGGCCGGAGGATGTCGATTTGATGAAGTCGGTGGCAGACCAGATTGAAGGCAGGACGATATGCGCTTTTGGTTTTGCCGTTGCCTGGCCCGTGCAGAGTTACTTAGCAAAATTTGAGGATGAATTTCGGGAGTTCGCGGATCGTCACAGCCGGATGGGTGGCGACCGATCGGCAGCCAAGGAGCTGGCTTGCAACCACTAGAGAGCGAGAGAATTAGAGGATTGAGATAGGAACTTCTAATGGAAGAAAAAGAAAATCTGATCACAGTAAACATCGACGGGCAAGATCTTCAAGTGCCCCCAGGCACGAACATGGTTGAAGCGGCGGCTATGTTGGGTAAAGAAATCCCTCATTACTGTTACCATCCAAAGCTCACAATTGCGGGGAATTGCCGTATGTGCCTCGTTGAGCTAGGCATGCCAGGTAGAGACCGAGCGACCGGGGAGCCCATGGTCAACGA
>CALDFV010000194.1 GCA_937942145.1 uncultured Opitutaceae bacterium | reverse complement strand
CTCTGTATGGGTGGTACTGTCCACCGGCTGAAAGACCAAGGTTCGCATGTGACTTTGGGGTACATGACCTCCGGCAATTTGGCGGTTCCAGACAATTTGGCCAAGCAAACGCTGGCTCTCATGACGGAGCTGGAAAAGGAGATGTCTTTTAGTCAGGGGGATGGCCCAAGCTTGGGGCAGTTCGCCGAGGTTATTCTCAAGACTATAGAGGATAAGAAGGAATCGGAGGCGGATTCGGAATCCACGCGGCGGATTAAGGGGTTTGTGCGGAGAAACGAAGCCCGAGACGCGGCCCGAATCCTAAAAATCGATACAAGTTCGCAAATCTTTCTCGACCTGCCCTTTTACGAAAAGGGACGCTACCGCAATTTTTCTACGGACGAGGAAGACGTGGACATTTTAGCGAAATTGCTGGAAAAGGAAAAACCACATCAGATCTATATCAGTGGAGGTCTAGCGGATCCGGGATCTGTAGCGGGAGTTTGCTATCGCTTGTTTTGCCAGGCAATGAGGCGAGTCAAACGGAAGGACTGGATCAAAGATTGCCGTGTTTGGAGCTATCGCGGGGTGGGGCAGGAATGGCCGTTGTTCGAGATCGATATGGCGGTTCCGCTAAGTCCGGGAGAATTGGAGTCGAAGATTGAGGCGAGTTTTCAATACCGGTCTCAGAGAAGCCAATACCCCTTCCGAGCGTCCTCGCACCGTGAAATCTGGCAAGAAACCGATGAGATAAACCGTTCAACGGCGGAGGCCTATGATGCGGTTGGAATGGCGGAATACGAAGCGATTGAGTCCTTTAAGGGAATCGAGTGGGATACCTTGTTGGAGGCTTAAATAGAGGAGGATTTTTAGGTGTCGCTCTTTCATAACCAGGATGCAGATATTTGGCTCAGGGATGGACTGTCTCTGGATGAGGCCTTGACGAGAACGACTCATCTGGGCATCGGCGCCCATCAAGATGATCTAGAGTTTATGGCTTATGAAGGCATTGCGGCGTGCTATGACCGCGATGATCGCTGGTTTTCAGGAATAACGGTTACGGATGGACGGGGAAGCTCTCGGACAGGACCGTTCGCTAACTATAGCGATGAGGAGATCCGTGAAGTCCGAAGAGAGGAACAACGAACGGCGGCTGAAATCGGCCATTATTCCGCTCAGTTTCAACTGGATTATCCCAGTTCGACCTTGAAGGGGGAGGGGCGATCTCAAGTAACGGAAGATATCCTCAATGTATTGGAAAAATCCCGACCGGATGTGGTTTATCTACATCAACCGGCTGACAAGCACGATAGTCACATTGCGGTTTTAGGATGCAGCATTGAAGCCTTGCGCCAGACGGCTGCAACTCACGTTCCTGAACGAGTGATCGGCTGCGAAGTCTGGAGAAGCCTGGATTGGCTGGATGATTCGGAGAAAGTCGCGATGGTTTGCGATGCGTATCCAGATTTGGCAGCGAAACTGTATGCGGTTTTCGAATCCCAGATCGCGGGCGGAAAGCGGTATGATCTGGCGGTTGAAGGTCGAAGGCGAGCCAACGCTACCATGTTTGATTCGCATGGATCGGACATCTATCAATCGGTTGCCTGGGGAATCGATTTGAAACCGCTCGTGGTGAATCCGGACCTTTCTATCGAAGCCTTTATCCTAGAAAAAATCGGGCGGTTGTCCCAAGATGTTAAAGATCGGGTCCAGAAATATTCCTAATGAGTAACGAAAGAGACAATTTAAAGGGCATCCTCGTCGGATGCGGTTTTATGGGCGGTATGCACGCCCAAATCTACAAGAGCTTGCCGAACGTAGAGCTTGTGGCAGCGGTTGACGACCGGGTTGAGGCGTCAAAGGAGAAATTGGATAAGCTGGGTTGTCCCGCTCCGGTATTCGCAGAATTGAGCGAGGCCTTGGCGGCGGTCGATTGCGATTTCGTCGATGTGTGCATGCCAACGTTTTTGCACAAGAAATACGCGATCGAGGCAGTCGAAGCGGGAAAGGCTCTTTTTTGTGAAAAGCCGCTCGCTTTGTCGGTGGAAGAAGCAGATGCGATTATAAGCGCAGCGAAGGCGAATGGGACGTTTGCCCAGGTCGGACATTGCCTTCGCTTCTGGCCAGAGTACATGCGCTTTATGGAGTATCATAAAAGCGGTGACGGAGGGAAGTTGTTGAGCCTGAGTCTAGCCAGACGGGCGGGCCGCCCAGATTACGGAATTGGGAACTGGCTGAACGACGAATCGAAATCCGGAGGCGCGGCATTGGATCTGCACATTCACGATACGGATTTCGTACTGGCTTTGTTGGGACAGCCGCATTCGGTCAAGAGCAGCGTGACGCGTGACTTTAGTGGTCCGGTTCACGTGTTCAGTTTGATGGAGTATGATTCGTTGACTGTATGTTCGGAAGGCGGTTGGAACTATCCGAAGAACTGGGGGTTCCAGATGGCGTTTCATGCGGTCTACGAGAATGCCGTTCTCGATTTCGATTCAGCTAACGGGAAAGGTCTGACAATATGCCAAGGCGAGGAAGCTCCCACCCCTTTGGATGTCGTTCAAACGGATGCGGGCGAATCCCAAAGTGGCGAGGGCAATGTCTCGGACTTGGGGGGCTACCTGAACGAGTTGAAGTATTTTGTGAATTGCCTCAGTGAAGGAAATCCTCCGGCTATTGCGACTTTGGAGGATGCTCGTGAATCGTTGGCCCTAACGCTCAAGGAGATTGAATTGGGGGAAGGAAAAGAGTAATCATCTGAATTCGTAGGGCATGGCGCCAGCGCCAGCCTTACATCAAAATACAAAAAATCTCATGAAAAAATCTATTAGCATTTGGTCCTTTTATGGGGACTGGTCTTTAAAGGAGAAAATGAAGCTCGCCAAGGATGCGGGATTTGAAGGCATCGAGCTCGATGTCAGTAGGGATGGGCCCATTACTTTGGATAGTGATGAGGACGCGATCGCCGCGATCGGATCACTGGCAGCGGATTCTGGGCTTACCTTAAGCGGCTTAGCTACGGGGATGTACTGGGAATTCAATCCTGCCAGCGAGAACGCTGAAACGCGGGCTCAAGCTAAAGCAGTATTGGAAAAGCAAATTCGCGTGGCATCCCAGTTGGGGATCGGCGCGGTCCTCGTTGTCCCTGGCTCCGTTGGAGCCGACTTTATTCCGGGCTGCGAGGAGTTATCCTATGATAAAGTTTGGGATCGGGCGACTGAATTCATTTCGAACGCGCTTCCTTTAGCGAAAGAGTTGGGAGTAGATATCGGTGTTGAAAACGTGTGGAATAAATTCCTGCTGAGCCCTCTGGAAATGGCTCGATTCATTGATCAGTTTGACGATGCGCGCGTAGGGAGCTATTTCGATGTGGGGAATGTACTCGCCACGGGCTATCCCGAGCACTGGATTCCGATTTTGAAGGACCGGATTCGTCGGGTTCACGTGAAAGACTATCGAAGAGCAGTGGGATCGGTGGACGGATTTGTCGATCTACTCTCAGGGGACGTCAATTGGCCAGCAGTGGTCCATTCACTTAAATCGGTCGGTTATTCCGGCTGGGTGGCGGCGGAAATGATTCCTCCTGTTCCCTTTTATAAGTACGCTCCTGAGACTTTGATCGACAATACCTCTCGGGCCATGGACAGTATATTTGGTCTCGCTTGACCCTCCGATTAAGCCCCTCCCCACTATGCAACTTACAAATCTCGATTGGATCATAATTGGCGTCTACTTTCTCGCTGTAGTATTGATCGGCGTCGTCGTCGCTAAGATAGCCGGTAAGAATGCCTGGAACTTTTTCCTTGGGGGAAGAGAGATGCCTTGGTGGTTGCTGGGAGTATCGATGGTAGCGACAACCTTCTCAACGGATACTCCGAATCTCGTCACGGATATTGTGCGGCAAAACGGAGTGGCGGGGAACTGGGTTTGGTGGGCTTTTCTGGTCACCGGTATGGTGACGGTATTTCTCTACGCCAAGCTGTGGAGGCGTATGGACGTATTGACGGACATCGAGTTCTATGAAGTTCGATATACCGGAAAGAGCGCCGCGTTTTTGCGTGGCTTCAGAGCTCTCTATCTCGGGGTCTTTTTCAATATCATGATTATGGCGTCGGTCTCTCTCGCTGCGATCAAGATTGGGGGCGTCATGCTAGGATTCAGTCCTCTGCAATGTATCTTGGGGGCCTCGGCGGTTACGGTGGTATTCTCGTCCTTGGGAGGGTTTAGGGGAGTTGTTTTCACAGACTTCCTGTTGTTTATTGTGGCTATGATCGGCTCTGTGGGGGCTGCTTTTTTCGCTATCGGGCATGCGGATATTGGGTCGTTGGGAGCCTTGCTGGAGCACCCAAACGTCGCGGACAAGATTGGGTTTTTCCCGACGGTGGAGCGCGACGCTTCGGGGGCGTTGACGGATGAGAACCTAAACCTCTGGATGACATTGCTGGTGATCCCGTTAGTGGTCCAGTGGTGGAGCGTCTGGTATCCGGGCGCGGAG
>CALDFV010000193.1 GCA_937942145.1 uncultured Opitutaceae bacterium | reverse complement strand
ATATAGCTGTACACACCTACTCGTGAAGGATAGCGACCCGTCAAAAGTCCAGTCCGACTCGGAGAGCAATTTGGGGCCGCCGCATGGAAATCTGTGAGCTTGAGCCCTTCAGCCGCTAGTTGATCGATATTTGGCGTTTCCGCTTTCCCACCATAACAGCCAAAGTCGGAGTAACCAGCATCATCAGCGAGCAGGATCACAATATTAGGATGCTCCGCATTCAGCAGCAATACTGTAAAAGGCAGGACGAGGGTTGTCAGGATCAATCTCATAAGGGTAACGCGGTTCGCCGTTGGTAGTAATTAACTAGGAAAAAGCGATTCGGACAAGTAAATTGCTTGTTCGCCCCCGCTCACGCAATTGAATGCTTGCGTTCTAGCAGGCGAATTTTATCTCTCGACCGTTCCTATATGCTGGGATCAACCTTAACCCTTTAAACAAAATCTTATGAGTAAATTTATTCCTTTAATATCCTCCAGTTTAACCGGGCCATTGGGTATCATGCACCTCCCTCGCCTATGGCAGAAAGTCTCTCTTCAGGCAACCGGACAGTTACACAGCGACTATCCCGATATCGGAGCCGGATATGACAGCATGGTTTTGGGCACTCTGGGTATAGATGCAGACGCCTTTCGTTCGTTTGTGAAGGAAAACAAACCGTCCTACATCGAGTGCGAGAACTGGGTGGCCCAGAATGGCGATACTAGCCTGCCAGGAATCGCGAAGCTCAATCGACAGATTACGCAGTATCATCATGATGATACCACGAGAACCGAAATTCTAGCCGCCGCGGGTCTCGAAGATTCGGCTGCTATTGCCGATGCTCCAAACCTCAATAATTTGGATGACTGGACCGCTTTTCATAAGGAAGTTCTTTCCTCTTAGAAATCTCGCTAATTCGTATTCAAAAAGTCCCGAATTCTTTTTATAGAGATCGGGATTTTTAATGGAAATCAACGATCCTTCGGTTGAAGTTTTCGATATAATAACTCGCCTATTGTCTTCGCCGCTTCCGCGAGAAGCCCCTGGCAATAAAAGTTTCCCTGATTAATCATGAAAGATAAAAAAATTGGATTTGTAGGATTAGGTCGGATGGGTGCGAACATGGCCCGCCACTTGAGAGATTGCGGATATACCATTTCCGGTGTATTCGATATTGATGACGAAATCAAAAAAGGCCTTGCCAGTGAGCTTGGGGCTACTGTTTGCGCGAGCCTCGCCGCCGTTACCGCTTGCTCGGATATCGTTTTTACCGTGGTCACCAATGACGCGGCCATGGACTCGATCTTCTTTGGGGACGACAATCTGTTCACCGACGCCAATGATACCCTATTTATAAACTGCGCGACGCTGTCGCCAGACATTCATCGTAAGCTCGAGGCCGAAGCGGCCAAGGTAGGAGCTGAATCGCTGGAGGCTTGCATGGCGTCCAGTATTCCCCAAGCTAGGAACGGTGGTTTATACCTCATGATAGGAGGGAACCAGAACACCTTCAATGCCATCAAGCCTATGCTTGAAGACATGAGCAAGGACTTGAGTTTCGTGGGCGAAGCCGGTAGAGCAGCTGAAGTTAAAGCCCTCGTCAATATGGTGATGAATATCAATACCGCTGCGCTCGCAGAGGGGCTCGGATTGGGCGAAGCGCTGGGGCTAGACCTTGAGATGCTTTGTAAGGTGTTCAGTCAGACCGGCGCCAATTCGCGCGTGCTGGAAACGGATGCCGAAGATATGCTGGGTCGTGATCACGAATGCTATTTTTCGGCTGAACACGCGGCGAAGGATTCTCGAATCGCCTTGGACATTGCGGCCAAGCATGGCCTCAAAATGCCTCTGGCAGCCGCAACCTTCGTGCAATACCAAAGGATGATCGATCTCGGGTTGGGCGAATACGATAAGTCCGGAGTCGCAGAGCTGACATTTCCAGGTCGAAAAGGTACATCCTACGCATGACTTTTCCTATTAGAAACTATCTGGGCGAAGCGATTGACTTCGAGCACCTGAACGGAGATGGCAAATATTCCGATTGGATTGTATTGCTGGGCCACGGTGTGACCGGCAACCGAAACCGCCCGGTGATAGCCGAAACGGCCCACGCTCTCAATCAAGCCGGGTTCAGCACTCTGGCATTTTCTTTTTCGGGCAACGGCGAGTCGGAGGGGCATTTCAAGGACTCCTGTGTCTCGAAGGGTGTTAAAGATCTCGAAGCAGTGATCGAGGCAGTGGAAGACAAGAAGATTGTTTACATCGGTCACAGCATGGGCGCCGCCATTGGCGTGTTGACGGCCGCCCAGGGCGATAAAATCCAACGTTTGGTTTCTCTGGCCGGCATGGTGGATACCAACGCGTTCGCGGTAACCGAATTTGGCGACGAGATCCCTGATCAAGGGTGCATGTGGGAGGAAGAAAGTTGTCCGCTATCACAGGCGTTTATGGACGATCTGTGCCAAACCGTTGGGACCGTGATCGAGCAATCCAATCATGTGTCGGTGCCTTGGCTGCTCGTCCATGGAAGCGAGGACGATGTCGTCCTTCCGCGGGATAGTGTTGCCGTGAAAGAGCGATTGGGCGATCATGTAGACAACATCGTAATCGAAGGTGCCGACCACAGCTTCAACGACCACCGCCTCGCACAAGTGGAAGCAGTTGCGAACTGGCTCAAAACGAAGTGTTCAAAATAATCCTATCTCTTAACCCCTAATCGGAATAGGTTTCTCGCACTTCCTTATCCATATCGAAGGGCATGATCCCACCACTTCTTCCGACTCACCTTATCTTTATCATAAGATAAAAACAATATGAAAAAAAACCTCAGCATCCTCGTAACCTTATTTATATTAGCGTCCTCCGCTAGCGCAGTTCGTACAGGGAGCGGTATCATGACATTCGATACTATTCCTGCTTGGGGCCTTGGTCCAGATGGCAAATCCGTTCTTGGGCCCACCCATGGGTCCGTCGTGATTGACAAGGCAGGAAACATCTACACGAGTGCCGATAAAGGAGTTGTCGTTTTCAACCCTGACGGGGAAGTCGTCCGTTCCTTCGTCGATGAAGAACACAGCGCCCTCCACGACATGGAGATCCGCGAAGAAGATGGAGTCGAATACATTTATGGGGCTCGAAACAAGGGTGGAGTCGGAATAAAATTCGAAGCGATTTCTGGGAAGATTGTTCTGACTATCGGTCTGACGAACGAATCAGGCCTCGCACTAACTGGCCTAAAACCGACCGCGATCACGGTTGCCCCCAACGGGGACATTTTTCTTTCCGACGGCTACGCAAGCAATATTATTTTCAAGTACAACAAGAAGGGCGAGTACCTCAGCCACTTCGGCAAGAAGGGAGACGCGCTCCGGGATTTCCACACGCCACACGGCATGACCTTGGACACGCGCTACGATCCGCCACGCTTGCTGATCTGTGACCGGAATCACCTGCCAATAGGAAGGCTTCTGCACTATGATCTCGACGGAAACTTCATCGAGGAAGCCGCAACTAGGCTAAACATGCCTACGTCAGTTGCGATCCAAGGCGACTACGTATCGGTGCCCAGCTTGGACGGTCGCTTGTACATACTCGACAAGAATAATTCCGTGGTATCGGTTCTTGGATACAAAGCAGAACCCGGCGAATCTTTGTACAAAGTTCAACAGGAAGACTGGGTAGAGGGCATCTTTTCTGGAACGCACGGATCTTATTGGGACAAAGATGGAAACCTTTACGTCCAAGACTGGAATATCGACGGTCGTATCATGAAGCTCGTGCGAGTGAAATGGTAATCGATAATTTCTGGATCGGTTAACATAAACTTTGAGCTAAAAATCGATTTACTAACCAACTTTGACTAGCTTACTCACACGCCCTGTCGCGACCTATTCGGCGACGAAGATATCTCCATTACGGTCAAACCAGGCGTCGTTTGGGTGAACGAATTTGCCTAGTTCCCAAAGATTGCGCTTCGTTCGTATCCCAATCGCCTTGTCAATCACCTTGGCTCGCAAGGCCTCGTTGTCTCCCAATTGAGTAATGACTTAGTTCTGCAGATTTTAAAAGCGTAGCGCGCGCACGCAGGTCCGGCACCAACATGAGATCGCCACGAACATCGATGTCCGCCGGAAAGAGGAATCCTTATAGAAAGTCGTTCGCCCGTCATTGGGTCGAACAATAATCATTGGCGGCCAACGGC
>CALDFV010000192.1 GCA_937942145.1 uncultured Opitutaceae bacterium | reverse complement strand
TCGATCAATAATGGAGATACCGACTACCCTTCAGACGCTCAAATGCTTCAAGCCAGCCTCAATGCCTTGGCCTCACTAGCTGGGAAGGTCGAGTTTCTACAAACGACGACTGAGAAGTACTGGATAGAGGCGAATGATATTGACTCCATTCGCGAAACAACGCGCATCATGGAAGCCGAGATCCGGAATTTCTACGGGAAAATCAACCACTACCTTTTTGAAATGCCCGACCCTCAGGCCGCCGCTATTCTAAACGCCAACAAGCCCTGTCTGCTAGGAGAGAACTGAGCTATAAACCCCTCGCTATACCCAAACACTTCGTCCGTTTCGTCCTGAGAAGATTCAACACTCTCCGATTAATCATAAATACAACCGCTTCCACCTGAAATGAAGATACTAATTGTTGACGACGATCCGGCGATACGCCTCCTACTCTTTACTGTATTTGGAGATGATCATGAGGTTTCCGTTCTTTGCGACGGCCACAACGCGGTATCCGTTCTCTCCGATCCAAATCATCAGTTTGACGTGGTACTACTCGACTTGAAGATGCCTCGTCTTTCAGGTGAGATGGTCCTCGAATTTCTATCAGGCTGGCAGAATATTAAGACCAAGTTCATCATTGTTTCCGGCTTCTCTGAAGAGGCGGAACACCTCCATTACAGCAACCTCGTTGCCACCCTTCCCAAGCCCTTCAATATCAGGGAACTCGTCAAGCTGGTTGAAAGCGCTGCCGAAACGACGTCCCTCAGGCCAGCGGTGTAGGTTCCTGTCTACTCTGCCTTGGACGTACCGTACTTCCCGTAGGCTTTGGCTACTTGTCCCGCTGCGGCTTTTCCAAAAGCTTGTTTCATCTTTGGAGGAAGCGACGTCTTGAGGAGCAATCGCTCGTTTTCTCGATCCAGCAACATCAGCTTCATCACCTGTGCTCTAGCTTCATCAACTAATGAATCCAATCCCCTAGGGAATGACATAGGGTCTTCATTGATACGCTGAAGGAACTCTAGCCCTTTCTCTAAAACCGGAAGAAAACTCTCCTTTTTCTTTAAGAAAACTTCATCTGGTGGAGAACCAGTTGTCCGCATGATTCGACCCTCTTCTATGAAGAGTTCGTGCATATCCGAGCACAAGCGAATGTGCTCTTTTAGTATTTGCTCGATTTGATCTGACTCCATGAACTTGAATTAATAGGTGCCCAACACTTTTAGTCGAGCTACAAGATCGCCCTCCCAATTCAAGTGTTCAAGCCTCCATTTCGCCATTTCACGCAACGTTTCCAATCCCGGGCTAAGAGACTCATCAGATTCTTCCCCTTCTTCCGGGGTCAAAATTTCTTGGTACGCCATGATCGCTTTATCTGGCAAGCCAAGTCTTTCAAAGCAAAGTCCGATTTGGTAGATCGCAGGCCACCGCCATTCCGGTGAAGAATTGTATTTGGCCAAGGACTGATAAATGGTGAGAGCACTCCGGTAGTCGCGCTTCTGATAAAATTCATTTGCAAGCTCATTTCCAGTTCTCTGTCTCCAATAGTCGGCCGTTCCCTCGTGAGCTGTATCCGGGCTGGACTGACGCTGTAGGATATGGACGACTTCGCGCAACGCCTCTGGCTTTCGATTAAGTTTTTCATACGATTTCGCCAGCAAGTATCTAATTTCTGGTGAGTGTGCAGATAATTTATATGTATCCAAGAATTTCTTCAATTTGTTTACGGCCGATTGATACCTTCCCAACTCGTACAAAAGATTGCACATCCGATAATGCACCCGCATGCGGTCAGCAGGTTCTAACTCGAGCTTCTCCAGCAACTCGTAGTGGCGATACGATTCGGAATACTCTAGCAACTCAGCATGGGTTTCCGCTATCTCAAGTTTTGCCCTCAAAGACAAATCCCGAGCCTTTTCAACTTGATCAATCGAGATGTTCAAAGACGAGTTCAGAACCATGTAGTAGTTAGATATCGCGACTTGAAGCCCCCCCATCTCGCGATACAAGTCGCCAAGTTCCATAAAAACATTGGGCAAACGTCTGCTTTCCTTAAACTCATCTCTCAGGCGCTCGTAAATTGCGGCAGCTTTTGGTAGCAAGTTCTCGCTACGATACAATTCTGCCATTTCAAAAAGTACTTGCTCCTTTTCAGGTACATCAATCGGAACACCGAGAGCGGACGCAAAATACTTTTCGGCCATAACAAAATCGCCGCCTTCCCAAAGAGACCGGCCAAGGTTAAGATAATTCAAAATATCAACGGCCGCCTCATCTGGATCAATTCGCCTTTTAGGCTCCAAAACCAGAACCCTATCATCTTTCTCCTCGCTACCCTCCAGCTCTGCGTCGTCACTATGCGAGTCGTCCCCGCCATGACTATCTGTGGTACCAGATTCCTCATCTTCAGATCCCCAGGCAAACGAAAATGTAATTGCAGCGAGTACAATGAAACTTCGCCATATCTTAATCTGCGTGTTAAATATTATTGTACACTTTCCCATAAACTAATTGCGGTTGTAGCTAGCACCGCTTTTAGCGGGAGGATTTTGCGAAGGTTGAGCGGGTGAGAAAGGGACGATCGTTCGCGTATTATTGCCGTCTCTCTTGTTTTCAAAGAAGATCAGTACCTCTTCTGGACGAACAATCGACTCTTCAGATTCCTCAATCAGCAATCGGTCACGCTCTTCGATTTCCCGCGGAATCGTTGTATCTATGTTTCCAGAAATGATTGTGTGCCGTTCAAGCTCGAACACGACCTGATTCATCATAGCAAGTTTTCTGGCTTCCTCGTCGCTCAGGTTAGTCTCGACTGTCAGCGAACCTCGTCTCGGAGCCAAAATCGAAAACTCAGGAAGGGCCGGCAAAGAAGGTCTCTTTACTAGCGAAATATCATCAGAAAACCGCAATGGCGGAGGTGCCCTAAACGCCAAATAACCTGAATAAGTCTCCTTTGAGGGCATCGATATACTACCAATACTCGCCCACAAGCGCTTGGGTACTCGACTAAAGGAACCCCAAAGGGATGGCCGCTTGTATCCATCTTCTTTAGTAGATCGATCATATCCTAGGTTCGGCACCTTTCTCTTATTCGAATGGTCTCTCGAATCCCGATCAGCAAGTTCACGAACCTTAATCACAT
>CALDFV010000191.1 GCA_937942145.1 uncultured Opitutaceae bacterium | reverse complement strand
GGGTCGCTCATGCTGACGAATCTCAGCGCTGCAAACTTCACGGGGATGACTGCCAATGTCTACGGAAGCAATCTCTCCCCCATTGCCTGGACCGTAACCGTCGTTCCCCCTCTCATCTATTTTTGCGCTGTTCTCCTGCCCACTTTTCTAAAGGGCGGATTTACAACCATTCCCGAATTTCTGGAAAATCGGTTTAGCAAATCCACGCGACGACTGATCGCGGTTATGTTTCTATTCGTCTATATTCTGAGCTCGATGCCGGCAGCTCTCTATGGTGGGGCCATCGCGATCAACCTGCTTTTCGATATTTCCGGATCGCTTGGATTGAATAACGAATTGGTCATTTGGATAGTGGTATGGTCCCTTGGAATCATCGGCAGCATCTATGCCTTATTCGGAGGGCTAAAGGGTGTTGCAATATCGGATACACTCAATGGAATTGGCCTGTTGATCGGAGGCGCTTTCGTATTCGTAATCGGGATCTATGAAGTTGGCAACAAGGACTTCTTTGCCGGTGTCAGCACCATCCTGACTAAGAACACTCAAATACTCGATGCCGTAGGAGATGCCACCGATGGCGTTCCCTTCTCGATTCTCTTTACGGGCATGATCATCCACAATCTGTTCTTCTGGAGCACCAATCAATTCATCGTGCAGCGCACCCTAGGAGCTCGCAGTTTAAAGGAAGGGCAAAAAGGTGTAATGCTTACCGCCTTTTTCAAGATACTGAATATTTTCTATATAGCATTTCCCGGGGTGATCGTATTTCACTTATACGGTGGAAACTATTTTGAAAACAACGATTGGGCCTACCCCACTCTGATTCGAGATATCATGCCGAGCATGTTTGTCGGATTCTTCGCCGCCGTTATCTTCGGAGCCGTTCTCAGTACATTCAACTCCGTCCTCAACAGCGCCGTGACAATATTGGCGCTGGATATTTACAAACCGCTCTTCGGAAAGAATCTCAGCGACCACGAAATTATTCAACGCAGCAAGCGTTTTGGGATCATCATGGCCGTAGCCACGATGATCATTGCTCCGTTCATCATGTACTTCCCTGAGGGTCTCTTCACGTTTATGGTGAAAGTCGACAGCTTATTTGGCGGACCCATTTTTATGGTCATGCTGTTGGCTTACTTCTCCAAACGAGTTTCTCCATTCGCAGTGAATCTTTGCCTGGCCTTGTTTGTCCTAACGTACGGAGCGGTCATGTTCTGGATTAAGCCGGAGCTACACTTCATGCACTGCATGGCCATCCTCTTCGTCTGCTTCACCCTGCTGGCGTTAACCCTAGGCCACTTCTTCCCTCACGAAAAGCCGGACCTTCCGACAACTGGACCTGAGGGCGTCGACACAACGCCCTGGAAGCACTTCAAATGGATCAGCATTCTGGCCACGGTCATCATGATAGGTACATACATCTTCTTTTCCCCTCTCGGCGTCGCCAAAACCGACAGTCCCAAAACCATCGAGTACGGACTGATCATCGCCGGCATTATCTTTGCCTTTGTCTTCTTCCTAGGACCACTCTTTTGGAGAAAACGCAGGACATCGTAGAGGCGTCGCTTGCGCCATGTAGAAGGTAGCGGCTGATCAAGCTACTGCATTTCGCTCTCGGACCAAGTCCTTCTCGGAATCGGTCTTCGAGTATTTCCCTTCCAATTCGCGACGGATATCGATGTATTCCATATCATCATACAGATTTCTAGCCTGACCAGGATCAGCTTGCAAATCGTACAACTCACCGTATTCGCGAGTATCGTAGAGTACTAGTTTGAATTGCGACTCGATAAACGTCCTTTGCTTGTAGGGGCCCTGGGCTGGCCGAAATTCCGCTAGGCAATGATCTCGAACTTCGGCTGCAGGGTCCATCCACGCTTGAGTCTGCAGCACCGCTTGACTCCGTTCCAAAGAATCGAGTCCCGCAATATCCAAAAAAGTCGATCCCAAATCCACAAGCGATTGAAGCGCCTGGCTTTTCTGCCCCCGACTCGCAACATCCGGATGAGCAACGATGAAGGGTACCCGCTGAGCGCTTTCGTACGCCGGCAACCCCTTGCCCCACAAGCCGTGATCTCCCAGGTAATCACCATGATCGGATGTAAATACGATCAATGTCTCATCAATCGTGCCATCTACTTCCAATCGATCTAGAATGCGTCCGATGTGATGGTCCATTAAACTGACCATCCCAAAATAGACGGCCCTCAACGAACGGACATCCGAAGGGCTAAGTTCCGGACGGATCTTCACGTCTCCCCACGCTTTTCTCTGAAGCTGAGGATCATCGCCATAATAATCACCGCAAGCCAAGCTTCGGTAGAAATCCGGCAGCGAATCAAGTTCGGGGATTCCTATCGGGTCCGACAGAGTTGAAGGATCATACATCGATGCCCAGGGCTCCGGAGTGACGTAGGGATTATGAGGATCCTGAAAGCTAGACCAAAGGAAAAATGGCTTATCATCTTCTTTGGCTCGATCAATGGCCGCAATCGATCGGTCGGCCACCCAAGACGATCCATGATATTCTTCCGGAAGCGACCAAGGGCCAAAATGGTCGTAATCGTGAATATCGAAATAGCGGGTCGTATCGACGCCCTCATTACGCAGCCAAGCCCCATAGTGCATTCCCGAGGCATGAGGTTCGGAAGTATGGCCAATAACCAATTCCGCATGTTCAAACCCGAAGTACGGACCAAACCAATTGTCAAAATGATCAAGATCATGAACCTTGGGAGCAGACTCGAGACTAGCAGGATCCTTGCAAGCCTGGAAGTGTGCCTTGCCGATCAAGCTGGTTGCATAACCGGCATCCGAAAAGCGATCCGCTACCGTTGGTCTATAATCCTCCGGAAGCGAGGTCCCTACATGAAAACAACCATGCCTCGAAGGATACTCACTGGTTAATATCGAACACCTTGTCGGCGTGCATACGGGATTAACGGTATAGGCTCGTTCAAAGAGAATTCCACGGTCAGCGAGACGGTCGAGATTAGGCGTACGAATTTCCGGATTCTGCCGACCCAAGCAATCCCATCGCTGCTGATCACTGGTAATAAGAAGAATATTCATTGTCCAAAATATTGGCTTAGTTTGATTCAATCCGCAAGATTCAAAACAATCACCGCACCCCAGAGTCATAGAATCCTAGCTGCGTATTCAGAATACTAGTCCCTATCGCATGCATTATGAAGATTGGTAGGGGAAATTCGTCTCAGCCTCTCGCGTCAACGATTCGGCCATTGCACCAAGTCTATGAAGGAATATCCCTATCGCTTTAACCTCGAAAGAGGGATACCAGGTCCGTTCAAAAGTCTCGGCAGCGCTTTCATTGCTTATTTCTGAATCATTGCAATTCCCCTCACGGTGGTTACGTTTTGAGGCGATGATTCAGAAACAACCCTTCGGGAGAACCGGTCACGAGAGCTCGATTGCCCTTTTTGGCGCTACCGCCTTCGGCGACTGCGATCAGACGACGGCCGATGAAATCCTTGATCTCCTCCTGAAGTACGGGGTCAACCACATCGACACCGCCCCGAGCTATGGAGACTCGGAATTGCGCTCGGGGCCCTGGATGAAAACGTGCCACTAGGCTTTTTTCCGGCGACCAAGACAGACCAACGCACCTACCCGGAAGCCAAGGAGCAGATCCATCAATCCCTCGATCGATTGCAAACGAATCAGCCGACTACCCGCGACACCTTGTCGTCGTCCGTGGTTCGATCCGATTCCGGTGGTAGAGATTTCACTTCACCCGGTACCTCGCCTAGCCGGAGATTCCAAACAATCGGTTTCTCTGATGCGTTAGCAGTTAAATTCAAGACGATGGCGAAGGCTGCCAAAAGGGTTTTCGTTGAATGGACTTTATGGAGTGTTCGATGCTAAACGAAAAAGGGCTCTAAGGATTAATAGCAAACGCTTATGCGCCATACACGTCTTTTCTTTATTGGTCTGCTAACTCTGGTGGATTCCGAGAAGCTCCACCTCCAATCCTCTATTCATATCGACCGACGATCTCAACAAATGGATAAACGTCTGCTGCGGATATCCAAAAACGTTTATGCTGAAATCAACAACTCCTCAATCCATGAGACGCGGATTGTATTGGCGAGGGCCTGCGATGAATCGTGTTTCTTTAAACGAGGTCCGAGGACGGGAGTCTATAGAATATATGAATACGCTCGTTGAAGTAGGGTCGTAAACGACAAGATCTTCTTTACCATCTCCAGTAATATCAGCGGGAATGGCGTGATGAAATCCCATACGATGAATGCCCTTTCCATTGGCTGCTGGAAGATGAGGAAGTGGAATCGACGTTCGCTTCTCAAGGTTCCATAGCAATCCTCCGTTGAACAATAATGCCGATCGATTAGGACCCTGTAAATAAACGCTTTCCATTCCGGTATTATTAGGCACTTCGTTCAGATTAAAATCCTGTAGTATTTTTCCGTTATTCGCCACGACAATGAGATGGGCCGTATGACCTTGATTTCGAATTGCAATTTCGGGTCCAGGACTAGTAGCCGAAAAATCGGCTACCCGCAACTCCTGACCATGCGGAACAATTTTTTCG
>CALDFV010000190.1 GCA_937942145.1 uncultured Opitutaceae bacterium | reverse complement strand
GCACCTATCCACTTGCCACGTATTCTACTCAGCCTCGCCACAAATGCTACAGAATGGGGTTAAGACGATCCGTAATACAGCCAATTGAATAAAGTTATGATACCGGAATACCAGCCAGGAACCTAAAGAATCCGCCGTACCTACGCTCCACATGCTGTCAACTTTCTTAGTTAGTTGGTTAAATACGAAAGCCCCGTCTGATCGCCGGGCTTTCTCTATGGAAAATCTTTTCGAACCCTAACGAGGAGCCCTACTTCATCGCGGCAAAGGTCTGTTTGAGTAGATCCACATCACTCGTGCCCTTAGTCTTCGCTCGGGCTTTGTCGATTAAACCTTTCTCGAGCTCATTCTTGGTGGGTTCAGGTTTGTGATAATACACCCCAAATTTGCCTGGCCAAGCTTCCTCGGCTAAAGTGAGTGCAGCAGACATATCGGTTACATCATGCTTTTCTTCATCAATCACTTCGAATGACCCTCCTTTACGGGGTATTGCGGCATCGAAAGCACCCTTGTAAAACTCCACACACTCACTCAGGCATTCGACAACTGAAAATCCGTCATGCGAAATCGCACGCTCGTACATTTCCATCATGTGCTTGATCTGAGTCGCGTGCGTGCGGGCTACAAAAGTAGCTCCGCTGGAGAGCAACTTGCGCATCGGATTCGTCGGGCGGTCGATCGCGCCAGTCGGATCCGTTTTCGAGCGAAAGCCCTGAGGAGACGTCGGAGAGGTCTGCTTCTTCGTCAGTCCATAGACGAAATTGTCCATGATCACATAAGTAAGCCGGATGTTCTTTCGCCCGGCATGGTCAAGGTGATTCCCGCCAATCGAAAAGCCGTCTCCATCCCCTCCGAACACAAATACATGAAGGTCGTCCCGACCAAGACTGACACCGGTAGCAAAAGGTAGCGCTCTTCCATGGATGAAATGTCCTCCGTGCGTATTTACGAAGTAGGGAAACCGCGAGGAACAGCCAATTCCGGCTAACGTAACGATCTTTTCCTGTGGAAACTGCAGCTTCTCAAGCGTTTTAAAAAATGCCGCAAGAACAGCGAAATCGCCACAGCCTGGGCACCAAGTCGGATGGTCTGCCGCAATTCCTTTTTTGGTAATCGTGCCGCGTTCTACGGGCTTGGGGGCGGATGGTGCACTCATTTTATTTAATTTTTTTGGGTAATTGGTTAACGATTCAGAAAGTCGAAAGGTCGCGAACTACTGGATTCGCTCCTGGATACCCTTAATGATCTCCCGAATTTTAAAAGTAAGTCCATCCGTCTTGGCTAGGCTTCGTATAGACGGATTGCAGGTCTTGGCGCGAAGCAGTGTTGCGAGCTGACCAAAACCGTAGAGGCCCTCGTCATTCATCTCCACCACTACCACGTTCTTGTACCGACTAAAGATTTCGTCCACGTCGTTGGGCAGCGGATTCACATGCCTGATATGCAGGTGACCCATAGATTTCCCGCTACTGCGCTCGCGGATCACGGTCTCGCGGATCGGTCCCCAGGTACTTCCCCAACCAACCACAAGGGTTTCACCTTCCTGGTCGCCAAAGACTTCCGATGGAGGCAGGGAGCTAGCCAGCGTCTTTAACTTGTCGCGACGTTTGGCCATCATCTTGACGTGCATTTCAGGATTTGCGGAAGGATGTCCCGTCTCGTCGTGCTCCAATCCGGTCACCTGTGGGAACTTACCCCCTTCGATCCAAGTGCCTGGAGGGGCATGCCTCGTGATCCGATCTAGATCATACGGCTTATACCCTTCAGGGCGATCCCCCGTGTCCAAGACAGGTTCAATGACGATATTATCAAGGTCCGGCTCATCAAAGGCCTCAATACGAGAAGCCATCGACATGTCAGACAATACAAAGACCGGGACGCTGTATTCGCGCGCGATCTTGCAGGCTTCCAGAGCCGAATAAAAACAATCTTCAACATTCTGGGCAGCCAATACCACCCGAGGGCAATCCCCATGGCTACCGTAGATCGCTTGAAGCAAATCGCTTTGCTCTACGTTGGTGGGCAAACCGGTGCTAGGACCCCCTCGCTGGACATTGATGACCACCAGCGGAATTTCAGCCATGCCGGCCCAACCCAAGGCCTCAAGCTTTAACGAAATCCCCGGACCAGAACTGCCAGTGACCGCAAGCCGCCCTCCGTAAGAAAAACCGATCGCCATGGAAACCGCTGCAAGCTCGTCCTCTGCCTGCACGAAGACTCCTCCATACTTAGGCAATTGCGAGCGTAGCATTTCCATGATCGTGGACCAAGGAGTGATCGGATAGCCCGCGCCACAGCGTACTCCACCTGCTAAGAGACCAAGCACAATTGCGGTATTTCCGTCCATCGTCACTTGCGGCTCTCCCGTTTCGTCCGGAGTATGGAAAGCGTAGTAGCGATCGAGTACGTTGTCGATCGGATAGGAATAGCCGGCATCAAAAGCCAGATTTGCATTACGAAGGATGTCTTCCGACTTGCCTCCGAACCGTTCCACGAAAATTCCTCTTAATTTCTCGATGTCCAACTGGAAAATCCGGGACAGGAGACCGAGAGTAAAAATATTTTTTCCCTTCTCACGAGTAGAACCACCCAACGCCTCTACCGTCAAAGCAGCAATCGGCACTCCCACTTTGAGAAACCGAGTATCATTTTCGTCTGGCTCAACGTGGTCTGAGTCGTACAGCAGGACGCCTCCATCCTTGAGGTGGGAAATATGGCCTTCGTAGCTGTGCTGATAGAAAGCCACAAGGAAATCTGCCTCGTCACCAGCCGAGAGCACTTCGCCAGATCCCATTCGTACCTGAAAAATGGATGGCCCACCCGAGATGGTGGCAGGTATCGTCATGTAGGTCATGACCTCCTGTGCGCTACGGCCCGCCAATCGAGCGAGAAAGCCGCCTATCGATTGGATGCCATCCTGCGAGTTGCCGGCCAGCCTTATGACTGCGTCTTGAATTCGTTCCTCTGTGCGAGGTGGGGTTGCAGAAGCCTCTGTTGACATTTATTAGCGAGCTCTAGTCGCATGATTTTACACAGTCAATCAGTAGGTGACAAATCCGCGAAATAATCGGTTCAAAATGGGGCCTTTGGTCATTTATTGACCCGATCTTCGGGCCTTTGAGGTGAAATTTTTGACTTTGATTCGCTATCCACCACGAAAAAAACCGAAAACCGCCGTTTTTTCCGTTCTTTGATTCTATCCCACAAACAATTCCCCAATCAAAGCATGTAGGACGCCATTAACTACTTCCTGCGGGAATTCCTACAACCATTGGTTTAGAAACAGAACAAACCTTGCTCCGTAAATAACGTGTGAATAACTTTTAGTGCTTTTACTTACAACTGGATTAAACGCAGAGAGACGAATAATGCACCTTCTGAAACTTCTAGGCCAATCCGCGAATGATGAACACTGATCGCTTGATTTCCAACCGCTCAAACCCTTTGTGTTCGCGTTTAGGATGCTAGAAATCATTCCCTTAGTTTTTCTTACTTTTCCTGCTCCAAGCGTCATTCAATGGTTCGCCAACAACTTTCTCCACTCGATCTCGTAATCAATCAAAGCCAACGAGAATCCTTACATCCTTGAATCCCCGTATCAGAACCTGATTCCGTTCCCTCCTTCTTCAAAATAATGTCCCAATCGGAGTCTCCATTTAGCAAAGACAGAGCGAAGGCGCCTCCACCCGCGATCAGGGAAATTCGCGGGACTCTATTTTTGCTAGCGATCGTAAGCGATGAAGACGATGCGGCAACCCTGAGGGCTGATTTGAAGCGGTCTCGACTCAACGAGTACAAACTCCAACGCTGTACCTCCATCGAGGATGCCAGGAACATGTTAAGAGCCTGCGGGTTTGATTTGCTATTCCTCGACTGCGACTCTCTTGAGCAGCCTGAAAGCGAGATTGATCGACTTCGCATTGCCGGTTTCGACAATCCTATTCTCGGACTCACCACCCGCCGCAATCTAAACAATCCTGAATTTGTCCGCCCGAGCGGGATCGACGAGTTCCTGTGCAAGGAAGACCTTTCTCCTTCATTGGTTGAGCAAGCGATTCGTTCCACCATAGCGCGCCACACCCTCGCCTCCGAGAGATCCATACTCGAGTCCCGACTAAACCTGTCTCTCGAAACGGGGCTGATGGGTTCTTGGACCTACTATCCAAAACAGGATAAGTTTCTCCTCGATTCGATCGCTCTAGCGATGCTCCGCTTCCCTCCTAGCCCAGCGGAAAGGAGCCTGGACGAAATCGTCGGGCAAGTTTTTCCGGAAGACCGATCAGCCGTTTCCGAGAGTCTCGATCGGTTTCCGCTAAAGAACGATAACGTCTCCTGCCATTTTCGGGTAAATGGCGACGAGATGCCTCTTCTAGGACTGGAACTGCGCGGCAAAATTTGGAAAGGGAATGCCTTCGACGAGACCGCCATAATCGGTGTCATTCGCGAAACTCCGAAGACGAACGAATTGTACGAGCGTCTCGCCGAAGCAAACACAGCAATCCAGGAGGCATTTCAGGCTAGGGAGGAAGCCCTGCGAAAGGCAGACCAGAAATTACAGGCCCTGGCCGACGAGATTGCTCACAGCGGGGGCCCTACGATGCCGTCTCGACCCCAAGCTCCGTTTTCAGTACCAGATACAGAAATCCCTGAGAACCAAGCGAGTGAGCCGGTTCCACCGATCGTAGCCGAAAAATCAGACAACAGCCCGAGACCAAAGAAGGTAAAAAGCAAGAAACCCGCAAAATCGAGCCCCGACACTTCCAAGCAGGATGAATCCCTCTCGATTGACAAAAAGGCGGCCTATCAAGAGGTATTGAAATCGGTCGCTCGAAAAAAGGCCACAGCTCCCAAACAGGAATCACTACCCTTCGACTTCGCCCAGGAGCCCGTTGCGGATTTCAATCCTCCCAATCCAGCGAAAGAGGGCTTTATCGGCGCCGCTAAACGCATGGTAGCCATGACGCGAAAGGAGCATGGCATCGACGTCAGCATATCCATCGCGGATCAACAGTCCATCGAACTCGAACAGAAGAAAGACCTCCTTTTCGAAATACTTCGCGAGCTCATCACCAACGTCGTTAACCACTCAAAAGCGAACCTCTGTATCATCACTCTGTTTAGAGACGAGGATGAATGGGTGCTTCAGATTGAGGACGACGGGATCGGTCTCGACGAGAAACTAAAGAGCGTCAACGCGCCCCTAAACAAAATCGGCCTTTTTCAGATCCGTACTCAATTGGCCCTCAAGGGTGGCCATTTGGATATGGTACCCGCCTCTCCCAGTGGGCTGATTGCTAGAGTCCGGATTCCGGTTTCAATTCGGGACGGCGCCAAAACCAACTAAGCTCCTTCTCACGAGACAAGTTGATCCCTCGACAAGATCGATCTGGGGCAACATGTTTTTCCGAACTCATGAATCCGATCCGGACTTACTTGATCGAAACCTGGAGCCTGATTGCCGAAATGGGCCCCTACTTGCTGTTGGGCTTTTTGATAACCGGACTATTGCACAAGTGGATTCGTCAGCAATGGATTGAACAACATCTAGGCCAGCCCGGATTTAAGTCCATCGTCCTCGCTTCCATCTTCGGAGTGCCCATGCCTCTCCGCTCTTGCGGTGTCATCCCGGTGACCGCTAGCCTTCGTGAGAAGGGCGCGAGCAAGGGAGCGGCGACCTCTTTTCTAACCGCTACTCCCCAAATGGGAATCGACAGCATCTTAGCGACTTACGGTATGCTCGGACCCGTTTTCGCGTTGTACCGTGTCGTCATCGCCTTCATTTCCGGGATCGGGGTAAGACTTATCGTTGAGCTCTTCAGCAAGAAAAACGAAGTGGCAGTCCCTCGTTCATCCGGAACCGAAAGCGCGAAACCCACATGGACCGAAAACCTGCGCAACGGACTGATGACCCTTCCTGGCGACATTGCCGTTTCTTTGTTTGTCGGCTTCCTGCTGGCCCGGTTGATAAGCGCGTCCGCTCCCGACGACCTGTTGGCCAATCCGCCCGGAGGGGTTTTCATGAGCATCCTGCTAACCACCCTCATCGCCACTCCATTCTCCATCTGTTTAACCGGCTCTATCCCCCTTGCTTTGGCATTGATTGATAGTGCCCTACCCGTTAGCGCGGCCCTCGTGCTTCTTATCGCCGGTCCCGCGACCAACATCGCCACCATTACGGCGATGCGAAAAACTTTAGGGGGACGAGGGACCACCATTTACGTCACGATGATCATTCTCGTATCCTGCGCCGCCGCTTTGGTCTTCCATGAGTTGCTGGATACGAAAGCGTTCAAACTCGGCCATATTCACTTGAGTGGCCTGTCCCTTTGGAGTCACGCGACTGGCGCAACTTTGATTGCCCTGCTCGGTTATTCATACTGGAGGAAAGGCAATGCCGCCAAATCTACCCTTCAAGAAATTTCTGACCCATGGAACGATCCTCAAATCGTTTCTTTTGGTATCAAAGGTATAACTTGTAGCCACTGCCGCGAATCAGCAATCAAAGGCCTTTCCCGTTTGCCTGGAATAAACCGAGTTAGCGCGGACCTCAATTCGGGGAAGGCGCGCATTGGAGGCTCGAATATTAATTCCGGAAATGTATCCGCAAAACTGGACTCTCTCGGATTTACAATGGCCAGCTTTTCAACCCAAGCTAAAACCCAGCAACCATGAGATCGAAGTTCGGAATACTTTTCGCGCTAATGCTTGGTCTTTTCGCCAAAGAGACAGGCGCACAAGAATTCACCTGCAAGACACTCGATGGTGAATACTTAACCATCAATGAATGGCCAATCTTCCTCATCACTTCTCGCTCGCAAGAAGATCTCAATGACGCATTAAGATGTGCCTCATTAGTGAGTAGCCTGGAATCTACACCTTGGCTCCTTGACTTCGCATGGCCTGGAAGTAGGTACGCCAAGCGAACCGTTGCGAGTGCGTTTCTCAAAAGCGGTTTCTTGAAGAGCCACTCCACTATTCTTGAAAAACCCCCATCAGGCGCTCCCTTGATTTCACTGGTCGACTCTAACTTCAATATCATCTGGCGCAGCCTTTCGTATCCGAACGACGAAGACTGGGTTCAGGCTGTGAAGATTTTCAACCGCGCTCGTAAGCGATAGGAAAATGGAAGAAAGGCGGCAACCAAGGCGTAAAATAGCGAAACGACCTTCCTGGAATCCCGGCAAGATCCCCTATCCACAAGATCTGCCCATCTCCAAGAGAAGGGAGGACATTATCGACGCAATTCAGAAACACCCGGTGATTATTCTCTCGGGTGAAACTGGTTCCGGCAAGACAACGCAGATTCCTAAGATGTGTATCGATGCGGGTAGAGGTCGAACCAAACGGATTGCGTGTACTCAACCGCGCCGCGTCGCTGCCCTATCAATCGCTAAACGCGTTTCAGAAGAGTTGAATGTCGAATACGGAAAGGAGGTTGGGTGCAAAATTCGATTCGCCGACAAAACGAGCCCTCAAACTCGAATCAAGTTTATGACCGATGGCATGCTGCTGGCAGAGATTCAGTCAGATCCGCTTATGCGTGAATACGATACCATCATCATCGACGAAGCTCATGAACGAAGCCTCAATATCGATTTTCTACTTGGGCACCTCAATCAACTACGAAAGAAACGTCCGGATCTCAAAGTGATCATTACTTCCGCGACGATCGATACCGACAAGTTTTCTCAGAGCTTCGAAAACGCTCCGATCATTGAAGTCTCAGGCAGAGTCTATCCCGTCGATATCATTTATGCCCCCTTGGAAGAGCTTCTGGATGATGAGGACGAATACACCTTCCTCAACGGAATTGCAGAATCGGTTGATCGAATCATAGAGGAATTCGGTCACGGCGACATCCTCGCATTCCTCCCAACCGAAAAGGACATTAGGGAGACGAAGAAACGCTTAGAGGGACGGTTGGGAAACCGCTGTTCCGTTCTTCCCTGCTTTGGGCGGCTCTCCAATGCCGACCAGCAACAGATATTCGCCCAACTACCCCGACGGAAAATCGTTCTAGCAACCAATATCGCCGAAACGTCGCTAACTATTCCGGGTATTCGTTTTGTCATAGATACCGGACTAGCGCGGATCAGTCGATACAACCCACGAGCCCGGACCAAACGACTGCCGATTGAAAAGGTCTCGCAAAGCAGTGCCAACCAGCGAGCGGGGCGTTGTGGACGTGTTCAAGACGGGATCTGTATCCGGCTGTATTCAGAAGCTGACTTCGATAAACGGCCTGAGTTTTCAACACCAGAAATCCAAAGGTCCAATCTGGCCGAGGTAATCCTAAAAATGATGGCCTCTCGCCTTGGGGAGATCGAGTCATTCCCCTTCATCGATCCGCCGAGCATCGCTGCGATTCGGTCCGGCTTTGCCCTACTCGAAGAATTGGGTGCCATTGACTCCGAGCACAGACTTACTAAATTGGGAAGCAAACTGGCAAAGCTTCCGATCGACCCCACAGCGGGTCGCATGTTGCTACAGGCAGAAAAAGAGGGTGTAGTTGAGCAAGTCCTTGTCATCACATCTGCGCTCACAATCCCCGATCCCCGGGAACGGCCCCTCGGGAAAGAGGAGCAGGCTAGAATCGCTCAAAGCGAATTTATCCACAAGCAATCAGACTTTCTGACGCTTCTCAATATTTGGGAGGCTCTCCACTCAGGCTCCGATAGAATATCACAGAGCAAGCTCCGCAAGTTTTGCAAATCGCACTATATTTCGTATTTGCGAATTCGAGAGTGGAGAGATGTCAAAGACCAGCTCGCCCAGGCGCTTCGGGAGTTTGATCGTACCGATAAAAGCAAATCCCAATTGCCGCACTACAAAAACGAAGATGAAAAACAACGATTGAGAGAGTATGGCGGCGTCGAGTATCGTTCTATTCATCACTGTTTAGCGGCCGGTCTCCTCGCAAATCCTGCCCGCAAAGATGAACCCAACTTCTATCGCTCAACAGGTGACAGGAAAGTCATGATCTTTCCTGGCTCGGGACTCTTTAACAAAAAGGCTCAATTCGCGAAATCGAAAAAGCAAAAACAAGTAATCGAAGAAAAGGCGCCCTCACCAGAGTGGATTCTGGCTGGGGAAATCGTGGAAACCAATCGCCTCTATGCGCGCACCGTTGCCGTTATCGACCCTACCTGGCTCGTACTGATGGGTGAACATATTCTCAAATACAGCTATAGTCAGCCCAGCTTCGAACCCGATAAAGGAAGAGTTGTATGTCGCGAGAGCATTCGTATCCATGGTTTGGAATTACAGCGGAAAACGGTATCCTATCTAAAGGTAGACCCAACTAAAGCTACGGAGATCTTTATCCGTGAAGGCTTGTTGAACGAGGATGTTGAGATGTCTCGGAACCTCAGTTTTCTCGAAGTGAATCGAAAATTGAAGAACCGGATGCAGAACGCCCAAACCATCGCTAGAATGCAGAGCTGGATCGGCGTCGAGGAAGCCGCATTTCAATTCTACTCGAGCCGATTGAAAAATATAGCTTCGATTGGTGATCTCAATGGCTATCTGAAGCGTAGCGGCTCGGACAATCTTGAAATGACGGAATCCGATCTGACTCCAAGATCTGAAGACACATTAGACCTGTCGGCTTTCCCTGAATCCGTTGAGCTCGAGAACACTGCTTTACCAATAGAGTATAACTACAAGCCGGGCGAAAAAGGTGACGGCGTTACACTCAATATCCCCTACTCCAAAGCTGATAGCCTAAACTGTTCACTGCTCGACTGGCTCGTTCCTGGTCATTTGGAATCCAAAGTCCACTATCTCCTGAAAGGACTTCCCAAGGATCTGAGGAGAAAGTTGCAACCATTAGCGAAAACCGCAAAAGACATTTCTAGGAATCTAGTGCCGCATGAGCAAAGTCTATGCGAGTGCCTGTCTTCCCATCTTAGATCTTCATACGGTATCGAAACGTATAACAGCGATTGGAAGGAAGATGGTATTCCGGAACATCTACGGGTGCGAATTCGAGTACACGACAGCAAAGGCAACACGGTCCTGGAAGATCGTTCAGCCGAATCCATTCGAAAGAAAATCAGATCTCGCGAATCATCTACGACGCATCATAATTCGAACAGAACCAACTCACTTTGGGAAGCCGCTCTAAGAAAATGGTCTCGTACCATCGAATCAGTTGACGATCTGAAATCACAACCAGAAAAAAGGAAGATTGGCGAAATCAATGGCCTACCGCTATTCGGCTATCCCGCTTTGCGTCGACAAGGTGATGTCATAAAGCTCACCTTCCTGAAGTCATTTGAGGAATCTAAGACTGCAAATTCATTAGGGGTCGAACAGCTCATTAAACATGAACTGCGCAGAGAGCTCGCCTGGACTCGCGAAGATTTAAAAGACTTTTCCAAACTAGGACCCACCGCTATCGCATTCGCGCCTCTCGACAAGCTCAAGGAACAGGCATACTTGCATATCGAGAAGCACCTATGCACCCACAATATAAATACACTCTCTGTCGCTGATATTCAGAATAGAATTGAATCCGCGAAATCCCAATCTCGAGGTCTCGTATACAAGCTGATTGATCTGTTGCAAGAGGTCCTGGGTACTCGTCAAGAACTAAAGGTCAGGAAAGATCTTCCCGCCGATTTGGATCGTGAGATTGATCGACTTCTTCCAACCGACTTTCTCGAGAAAACCCCTCATTGGGCACTCAATCGCCTCCCTATTTATCTACAGTCGTTGCTTGTGCGTCTGCAATCCCGAATACGTGATCCCGAAAGAGACGCCGTCCGACAAGGGGAAATAGATAGATTACGAAACCAACTAGCGGCCTCCAAGGTAGGATCTTCTCAATACAGCGACATCGCATGGTCGATCGAGGAATACGCATTGTCACTTTTTGCCCAATCCCTCGGAACCGCTTTCCCTGTTTCGGAAAAACGCATTCTGCAAAAACTAAGGGAGGCCGCTGGGGAAGACCCGTCAAAACCGAGCAATTTTGGTACCGCGTCAACAAAATCGAACCGCGCCGTCGACCGGCCAACCAGTTCGGACCTAGAAAGCCTCAAATCGCTTTTTGGAAAGCGCTGATTCTCAGCCCGTATCCAGCCCCCATCCTCCGCCTCCTGGAGTCAGTATCTCAATGGCTTCACCTGCCTCGAAGGGAAAGGAGCCATTACCTTCAATAGACCTTTTTTTACCACTAAGAGCAATCCGGCACTGACTCCCCAAAGCGCCCGAACCCCCTCCTTCTAATCCAAAGGGTGGATACATTCGGTGTTGGGTCAAAAGCGAAACGACTACTGGTGCACTAAAGCGAATTCGCCTTCGTAAACCCTCGCCTCCTTTGTACTTTCCACCGCCTCCAGAATTATCTCTAATTTCAAACACTTCTAGCGTTACGGGAAATCTAAACTCAAGAATCTCCGGGTCAGTAATCCCCGTGTTAGTCATATGAGTATGGACTCCATCTGCACCCGGCCCAGTGGATGCCGCGCCCTCTCCCCCCGCAATCGTCTCGTAGTAGCTAAAGTGGTGATTGCCAAAGATGAGGTTGTTCATGGTGCCTTGACTACACGCTGCCAATCCAAACGCTTTGAGTAATGTATCCACAATGCGTTGACTCACTTCCACATTGCCCGCTACGACAGGAGGACAAGAAGCAGGATTTTGGTCAAAACGCGGACGTAACATCCCTTCGGGAATATTTATGTCCACAACATCCATAAAACCTTCATTCAAAGGGATAGACTGATTAGCCAACAAGCGTAGCGCATAAAGGGTCGCGCTCTTTACAATCGCAGGAGTTGCATTATAGCTTGTCGATTGCTCTTCCGCGCTTCCGGTATAGTCTATAAACAATTTGTCTTCTATTTGACGGATTCTAACTGCAATCGGGGCATCGTTATCCAGATACTCCTCTGCGGCTTGCTCTTCAAACGTTAAACCCGCAAAGGCGCTTCGCAACGCCCCCGCAGCACGCTGCTTCAGAGAGGCCATATAATGGCGGATCGTATCCAGTTCATAGTAACGCACCATTTTTCGTAGTTCCGATTCTCCAAATCGAATAGATGCCAACTGGGCCGCAAGATCCGAAAGGTTTTCCCTTAATCGGCGAGTTGGATACGCGCAACTGGTCAGAGTCCTTTCGATACTCTGCCAATCGACTTTACCATCTCTCACCAGGAATGCAGGTTCAAACACAACCCCCTCCTCCTCAAGAGACTTAGCATTGGGAGGCATCGAGCCAGGGCTAATTCCCCCTAGCTCAGCATGATGAGCCCGATTAGCCACATACCCAATCAATTGATCCTCTTCTGTGAAGACCGGAGCA
>CALDFV010000189.1 GCA_937942145.1 uncultured Opitutaceae bacterium | reverse complement strand
GACGACTTCGCCGGTTTCAGGCAAGTAGGTCATCTTTTCCAGCGAAAAGGGATTGCGCAGAATGTATTGAGCTAGGTTTTCGAGGGCATCGTGGTCGTCCCTTTGGATGCGGTGGCCGGCGTGGATGCCGAAGCCGCTATGATGCCACAGACGCATCTTTTCCGCTTCCTGGGCGGAGAGTTTGCCCTTCTTCGCGAAGAACTTGAGCACGCGGATGCGAAGCAGTTCGGCGACCTGTTCCCAATCTCCTCGATGCAAGGCGTGGAATGTATGCGAGCCGACGAATGCACCGTCGGTAATGAGGATGTGTAGATGGGGGTGGAAGTTCAGGTAGTCGCCGAAGATTTGTATGGCGATGACCACGCCTGGCTGTCCGGCGGGGGTTCCGAGTCGTATCCGAATGACGTCGCGGAGACTCAGCCAGGCGGCTTGGCAGAGGCTGGTGAGAAGTTGGCGGTCGAACTGGAAGGCTTTTCTGAGCCGCTTGGGGATGGTGACGACGATTTGCCGGTGGGGAACTTTTTGCGCGACTTGGTGGCGGATGAATTCTCCGAATTGCTGGACCTTCTTCTGATGGCAACTGGGACAGAAGTAGCGTTGCTTGCAGCTGAAGGCTATCAGGTAGTCGTGCCCGCAATGGTCGCAATGCAGCCGGGCGAATCCGCGACTCAGGTCGCCGCAGGCCTCGAAGGCGTCGAGCGTGCGCGCGACTTCCAAGCGGAGACGGCCTTCCCGCTTCTCGAACCGGGCGCCGTACTGCTCGTGAAATATCTTTCGATGGGCTGACAGGCATTGCCAAAGCGGCGAAGCCCGCGGGCGCCGCGAGCGGTATAGGGTAACAGGCACGCATCGATGTAAGCGAAGAAACGATTGCTAGGCGAGCGCGAACGATTTCAGCAATGTTCTATTGCGCCCGGCTAGTTCTGGGGGAGGACTGCCTTCGTTAGCGACGGTGAGAAATGCGACCGATCAAATCTATGTCTGGAAAGATAGCGCACTCGAATGCGTTACTGGGCAGTGGATTTGGCGGAGAAATGGATTGGTCGTAGTTCCAAATAGGATGAAAGGAATGGTTGGGCGTTGTCCAAGTCCTGCGGACCCATGCTATGCATGTCCCATCTCCTGCCGCGCTGCGGCATCCGTCGAACATTTCGAATGGTCTCGCAAGTAGTTGTCGATTAAGTACAGTAAAGCTGTTGCTGAGTTCGGGGTCTTTCGAAAGGTCGAGGGAGAAGGGATTGTCCCTGGCTTCAGGCGAGCCGGTGGCTCGCTCTTAGTCGCGCGCTTGCCCGCGTTGGTCTCCACGTACGCTTCGCAGCTTTCGGTTATCGGGACGGTCGAATCTTTGGAGCGGTGGTCGAGTTGCCCAAACTGAGTTTGGATTCTGGTTTTGTGTGGATTTTGTATGAACTATTTCAGCTCATGCACAAGTATCTATACAACAGGTACTTAAATATATTGACGGTGCCCAGGGGGGGATTGACTCACTTCGTTCGGGGCGCCACCCCAATGCTTTACATTGCCCATCTCCGCTTCGCTTCGTCGAACCCCGGGTGTGTTCCGGTCTCGCTTTGCGATCCGGTCTTGTCTCTATGCTCGGAACTCGTCCCTCCCGCTGGACAAAAAAAACGACTACGCAGATTCATAGATTGGGCGTGCCATCCGTAGTCTTCTGTTATGTGGGCAGCCCGTCCGCCGCTCTTCGAGCTATGAAGGGCATCCTTTGCCTGCACTACGTTGCGGCGAAGGGTGGTGCCCAGGGGGGATTGGATTGAACCTGAAACGGTTCAAGTCCTGCGGACTAGCGCTTCGCGCTATCCCCTCTCCGCTCCTTAGGTCGCTTCGTCAAACCCCGGGGTTCTTCGTCCCCTCCACTGGACACAAAAAAAGACCGCATTAAGCGGTCTTATTCTTTTTTGGTGCCCAGGGGGGGACTCGAACCCCCACACCTCGCGGCACATGAACCTGAATCATGCGTGTCTACCAATTCCACCACCTGGGCAGGTGTCTGTGAAAGGTGGGGAAGAAAATGGAAATCGGAGACTCGAGCAAGTTAAATTCTGTGGGATCAAGTTGGTGAAGGGGGAATGGTAATGGAAGGGGGGATTGATGAGCTTCGCTCAGGGCTCGCAAGGAAAATTGGATTCCGAGAAATGAGATTGAAACGACTTAAGGTATTGTGGCCTATCAGGCTCATTTG
This sequence comes from uncultured Opitutaceae bacterium, assembly GCA_937942145.1. Taxonomy (GTDB): domain Bacteria; phylum Verrucomicrobiota; class Verrucomicrobiia; order Opitutales; family Opitutaceae; genus Pelagisphaera. The sequence continues at coordinate 1,959 of CALDFV010000189.1, read as the reverse complement.
TAAGGGGTGGAACACTCGTTTCTCTCGGGACAGTTGACGTTTTTACACTTGGCGGCGGAGTGAATCTTCCCAATGTGGTTCGCGACTGTATGTTATTGGACGTTCAAGATCTCAAAGTATCGTTTCATTCCCGCGATGGGGTGAATGAGGCGGTCAAAGGCATATCCTTCCAGTTAGACGAGGGTAAGACCCTAGCTATCGTGGGAGAGAGCGGTAGCGGCAAGAGTGTGACATCCATGGCTCTGACAAAGCTGCTGCCGCCGGAACCGCAATGCCGCGTTTCGGGGAAAGCCTCTCTGGATGGGGAAAACCTTTTAGATCTCTCGGCTAGCGAGATGCGGGCGGTGCGGGGAAAGCAAATTGCCTACATTTTCCAGGAACCTTCTACGTCGTTGAATCCTTACTACACAGTCGGGAATCAGATTGCGGAGGCGATCAAGTTCCACCGCAAGGAGGTTTCCGACGTTTGGGCAGAAGTGGTCAAACTGTTGGATCAGGTGGGCATACGCGATCCGGAAAAGCGGGCGGTGGACTATCCTCATCAAATGAGCGGTGGAATGAAGCAGCGTGTCATGATTGCCATCGCCTTAGCCTGCCAGCCTAGAATTCTCGTTGCCGATGAACCGACAACAGCGCTCGACGTGACCATCGAGGCCCAGATTATCAATCTACTCAAAGACCTCCGCGCGAGGCTCAATATGTCCATTATCCTGATTACGCACAATTTTGGGATCGTTGACGAGTTTGCTGACGATATAGCGGTGATGTTTCGCGGGGAAATTGTAGAAGCGGGCCCGGCTGAAAGTGTTTTATCGAATCCTCAACACCCCTATACCCAGGCACTGATCAACTGTATCCCAAAAATGGGTACTAAGCAAAAGCGATTGCCGGTGGTGGATTACGCGGAATTGGAAAAGTGAATTTTGATGGAACTGAGCGGAGATGACAAAGCAATGGCGAGCGCCGACAGTGAGGTAAAGGACGAACCTTTATTGGAGGTTAGCGACCTGAGTGTGACCTTCGAGGCGCAACGGGGTGGATTCATCAAGCACGTAGAGTATGTCCACGCGGTCAAGCGAGTGTCGTTTCAGGTCAGAAAGGGCACGACCATGGGACTCGTGGGGGAAAGTGGCAGCGGCAAGAGCACCATCGGCAAAGCAATTCTTCGGCTGGCTCCTATCGGAGAGGGTACGATCCACTATGGTGGTCAAGAGCTCACGGGACTTGCCGACAAGGAGTTCATGCCGTACCGGAAGCGGATTCAGACGATTTTTCAGGATCCCTATGCCTCCATGAATCCTCGGCTGACCATCGCCTCGATCGTTGCGGAGCCTTTGATTGTGCATGCGCCCGCTATGAATCGAAAGCAACGGGAAGAGCGTGTTGCGGACTTGCTAGAGAAAGTAGGCCTTCCTGCCGACTCGATGAATCGGTACCCGCACCAATTTAGCGGTGGCCAACGCCAGCGAATTTGTATCGCTCGCGCTTTGAGCAGCAGTCCGGAGTTTATTATATGCGACGAGTGCGTCAGTGCCCTCGACGTAAGTGTCCAGGCGCAGATCGTCAATCTGCTGCAAGACATTCAGGACGAACTCGGGATTACGTATTTGTTCATCGCTCATGATCTGGCTGTCGTTGAGCACATGTGCGATGAGGCGTTGGTGATGGAGCTCGGAGAGATCGTGGAGCAAGGACCGACGGATTCACTCTACCGCTCGCCGCAGCATCCGTACACGCAGCGATTGCTAAGCGCGGTCCCTCGCATGCCGACGATCGCCGGAGCGCATTGAGAGTCCAGGCTTGATGGGATCGCTCCATTTTGAGCATTCAAGGGATAATCTCTTTGGAGTCGTCGCCCAATATGGGAGTCTATCGAGGTGATTTACGGCAAATGTGACGATTCAGACCAAAGAATCGCTTAGGTCTTGATCGTTGGCGCGAAAATCGCGTTATGATCTA
>CALDFV010000188.1 GCA_937942145.1 uncultured Opitutaceae bacterium | reverse complement strand
GAAGAAGCTCGCAAAGCAGCCATTGCCGAAATGGAAGCGCGAGCCGCTGCACGTGGACAGATGGCAATGACGGAAGTCGTCTCCCAGGAAAGGGCTGAGAATCCCAAGCAAACCTACTACACCCCGGTCTACTCTCCCAAGACGGACACCAATCGCCTTTCTCCCTCTTACATTCTCGAGTGAAAGAATAGATCCCGAATCTGATTTTATCAAAAACCGGCTACGCTAAGTCGCCGGTTTTTTTGCGACCCAAAAGCGGCAATCTTCAGAAAACTCGCGAACGCTAGAAGACTCGTCGGACAATTCACTCCTCATTTGATCTTCGCATAAAAACCATCCCGTTGCCTTCAGGTCCTGCACTATATCATCGCGGGTAGGAACGTGCATAAAGGTCGTTCCATGTCTTGTCTCGAAGTGCCGATCGCCCATTTCCAGCAAATTCGGATTACGTTCGATATTGTGTTCGAAATTATCAGGATCCCGAAAAACGGATCGATACAGCGGGTCCGCCCGGTCAAGCGCGGTAAAAAGGAATCGCCCATCGGGTTTGATCACCCTCCAAACCTCCTTTAACGCCCGTCGCCGATTCTCTCTCCCTGGAATCTGCATCAAACCATTGAACCCGAAAATGACCGCATCAAAGCGCTCTTCAGGGTAGGATAATCTAGTTGCATCTTCGCATCGGAAATGGATGATAGCCCCCTTACAATCGGCTATATCCCGTGCTTCAGTGACCATGGATTCAGAAAGGTCGGCCCCTTCTACACGCTTAAAGCCCATTTTCCACAAACCGAGCGCGATTCGCCCGGCCCCGCATCCCAGATCCAAGACCTGGTCATTCCGCCCGAGCCATTTCTCTACCAAAGCAATTTCAGATTTCCAAAGACCGATGTTGGCAACTGCCTTCACGTAGTGTTCAATCGTTCTGGGGTCATTAAAGTACTCTCGGATTCGCTTAATATTTACGGGGCTGTCATCATTCGTCCTCATAGATCGAAAATATTCAGAAAAAAGATTGATTCACAGAGAAGAACTGCCCTTATTACGCGGTTTTATTTCAAATGAAAGCAACCATCCAAACACAGGGCAAGCAGTACACGGTACAAGAAGGTGACGTTCTCATCCTAAATCGCTATCCCGAAACTGAAACCGGATCGAAGATCGAGATCAGCGAAGTACTCACTCTTGGTGAAGGCGATGGCTTTCAGCTCGGAGCTCCTTTCGTTAAGGGAGCCATGGTTAAAGCAACCATCCTCGAAAACAAGCGTGGACGTAAGGTCGTGATCTTCAAAAAGAAGAAGCGCAAGGGCTACAACCGCCGCCGCGGCCATCGCCAAGAGCTTTCCGTAATCAAGATTGATTCAATCGAGTCTTAATCCTCAAAGAGAGAATTTCTAGAAATGGCCCATAAAAAAGGACAAGGAACCAGTAAGAACGGGCGCGACAGCGCCTCTCAGCGTCTCGGCGTGAAAAAGTTTGGCGGCCAGCAGGTCATCGCTGGCAACATCATCGTGCGTCAACGCGGAACTCGCTTCCACCCAGGCTTGAACGTGGGAATGGGGCGCGACCATACCTTATTTGCCCTGAAGGATGGTGTTGTCGTATTCGACAAGGTACGCCGCAAGGTTGCGATCGAAGCTTAGTTGCTTACCGATATCAGAATTTTAAAGCCCTCTTTCGCTCTGCGGAAGCGGGCTTTTTCGTATGCGGGCTTAAGGCTTCTCCTCCAACGAGCGATTAATAGGCATACCCACAAGTGATGGACGACAAACGACTCAACGACTTACTGAAGCAGCGGGCCCTGATAGAGGAACACCTTATTTGGCTCGATGCGGAGATTGATGCAGCCCAAGGAGGAAGCGCCACCACCCTCGTCTCAAGCGGAATCCCTGCGAATCGACTCAAGGACCTTGAAGCGCCCGTTGAAGCAAACCCATCACTGACCCCTATCGACGATCCGAACCCAAATTTGGCGGTTCCCGACATTTACGATGAACTTGGGCCTGAAACGGGTAGTTCGGTAAATGAAGCGCGACGGGGATGCATGGCGATTTTTGCCGTCGCATTTTTAGCTTTGATAGCCCTCGTAGTCTGGGTCTACATTAAGTATTGAGCATGCATTGCTCTGGGGGAAGAAGCGTTCCTTCTATCGTAAGGCGTGGGTATTGGCCATCGCGATCCCGCTCAGCATGCTTCCCACTATACCGAGAAAGCCCTGGTCCGTACCGCATATAAAGAGATTCGAAACGGGAGTCGTGCCATCCTTCGTCTTACGGGGAGCTCCGTATATGGCTCCACGCTGTTTCCAGGTAAAGTGCTCCACCGTCTTCGGAGTGAACATATCGTGGGCGATGCAGTCCTTTGAGTAGTCCAAGGAATTAGTTGGCATAAACGCTTTCGCCGCATTCCAAATACGACTTCTCCAATTCTCCTTCTCGGAATTGTATTCTTCCTCTGTATACATCTTCCACGTCTCATAGTTTGCCAAGCAGGTGACCCTCACAATACCTTCCGGCAGATTGGCCTCTCCATAGTCAAAATTATTCGGTATGCAAATAACGCCACTCGTCAAATCGACCGGGTCCCTCGCCTCCCGATAGGCAAAACGGTCTCTGTTATTGAAGAAGACTATCGTATCGTCGCCCCAATTAAACGACGAAGGCTGGTCCTTGAACATCGAGATCGTTTCCGTAAAGGACAACCTGCCCGCCTTAATATCCGTTTCGCTTTCGATTTTCTCCGAGCAGAGCGAGTAGGTTTCGGGCAATCCTACTGAAGACAGAACAATATCTGCCTGAACCTCTTCTCCACTATCCAATATGAGTCGGTCCACCCGTCCCTTCTCAATCTTGAACGAGGCCACCCCAGTCTTCATCCTTCGAATACCCCCTGCCTCTTTGTACCGCTGGAGCAGCAGCTTAATAATATTGCGAATACCCTCTTGGGGACGGGCAAAACCCTCGAAGAAGATCGACTTAAACATCACCACGAACTGTCCAAAGTCCATATCGTCTTCGGTCGAACTTCCATAGTACATCAGAGGGCAGAAGATCATATCCTCGAGAACGACATCGGTGATGCATCGCCTTACTACTTCGCGAGCAGATTGATAGGGATAGTTAAACTCCGTATCATCAAAAGTTTGAATGGTCTCTACCAATTTCCTGAACCCATCCATTTCGTTGCGAAACTCGCGTTCCACTTCTGACTCCAGTAAGCCAAAGTCATTATTAAACCGGAGGTCCCTCCCGGGAAAAGCAACTCTCGACCCCAACTGCTCGGACAAATTTAGCTCCTCGCGACTGATTCGCAGCTGCCGCAGAATACGATTGAGCGGCGCTCGCTTAACACCGGGCTTCACAAAATTCGTCATCGCGTGGAGGCCAACATCGTACTTTCTACCCTCTTTAAAATAGAAACTATTCAGCCCACCCGGAGCGTAGTGCCGCTCGAAGATGCAGACTTTCTTGCCAAAATGGGCAAGACGAATACCCGCAGCGATGCCTGACATCCCTGCTCCGATTATCGCCACATCATACTTTTCCATTTTTCGTATCTAACTGTACAATACAAAAAAATGGCCCGACGCGTACGTCGGGCCAAAATTCCTAAATACTCGCCGACTAGACTAATGCATTGAACTTCGGAGTCAAATACTCCGCACAGCTGTCCAATGAAACCAGGTTCCCGTATTCGCCCTCTGGGACTTCAATGCCATGCTTCTTGCGAAGCTCCATGACAATATCGAGGAAATCCATCGAATCGAGATCCAGTTGTTCCCGCAAAGCCACCTCTGGCTTTACATCGCTCAACTCCTCGTCAGGAGCGATTTCCGCGATGATGTCGAGAACCACTTGTTTGCATTCGTCTTTAGTCATAAAAATACGTCCGTTTTCTAGTCTGAAAAGCGCCTTACAATCAGCGCTGAATTTATTCCGAGCATACCAAAGGAGTTATTCAGAATGGCGTCAACCCGTTTTGCCTCGATGGATCGGCTCAGAACAAGGTTGGGCATTTCACACTTTGGATCCAACTGGTCAACGTTAATAGACGGGTGCACAATCTTGTCTGCAAACGACGGAAGATTTCCAGCTAGCTCCAATGCTCCCGCAGCGCCCATGGCATGCCCAATAAACCCTTTTGTATTATTGACATACGTATCGGGACAATCCGCAAAAACCTCCCGAATAGCAGTACATTCCTGTATGTCTCCGAGGGGGGTCGCAGTAGCGTGGGTATTGACAATATGGATTTCATTCGGGGCCATTTCAGCCTTTTTCAAGGCCGCCCGCATACACTGCGTCTGCCGTTCTGGATTGGGCAAGACGTAGTCTGTCGCGTCGGAATTGACATGGTAACCCGTAATTTCCCCATAAATCTTTGCTCTTCTAGCCAGGGCGTCCTCCAGTCGCTCCAAGGTATAAAGCGCCCCCCCTTCACTCACTACGATCCCGTTTCGTTCCACGTCAAAGGGACGCGATGCCTTATTCGGGTCTTCATGTTCCGCCAAGGCACCTTGGCTCTTAAAACCGGCGAAAATCCCAAATGTGTGAATGCTCTCCGACACTCCACCCGCGATCGCCAAATCAACTTCGCCCAATCGCAACATCTGCAGAGCGTGGATCAACCCTAAGTTTCCCGCGGCACAAGCGGCCCCGATCGCATAAGACGGACCCGTCACCTTCAGATTCAAAGAGGTCTCTCCCGCGGGATTATTGGCAACGGTTCTTGGATTGTGGTGATGGCTCCAAAACTTGGTATCGTAGTCAAATTGGGAAATGTTGTGGATCTCGTTTTCCGTTTCCACGTTTCCATGCTCCGTGGTCCCAATATAGATTCCAACACGGTCTTTTGATACTGCCTCGAAATCGATCCCACTATCGAGAACCGCTTCTCTCGCGCAGTAAATGGAGATGCTTCCCGCTCGAGTCCCCACCCGGACTTCCTTCTTTTTCTGGTATCGAAGTGGGTCAAAATCGCAAATCCCCGCTAGCACCTCACCCATGTAGCGGATCTCAGTGCGGCTGATGCCAGCGACCCCATTCAGAAGGTTTGCCCTGAACTCGGATAGGCTGTTGCCGTTCGGCGCGGTCAGTCCAACACCCGTAATTACGATCCTGCTAAGCTCCATTTCTTGGAAATATTAATTTTGCCATCCTTAAGAGAATGTTCTTTGCGTAGCTAAAAAGTCCTCCTTATCAATACTAAACCAGAATAATGAAGATACTAGTCGTCGGCGGAGCCGGATACATCGGGAGTCACTGTGTAAGACAGCTGCTCGCAGCGGGTCACGAACCCCTAATATTGGACAATTTCGTCTACGGCCACCGCGACTCCATTCCGCAGGGCCTAACCGTCTACGAAGGCGACATGGGTGACATCTCGTTCACCCAACCGATTCTGGAAAAGGAGAAGGTCGACATCGTCATGCATTTCGCGGCATTCGCCTACGTCGGTGAATCCACTACGGATCCCCTCAAGTACTATGACAACAACATCGCCAAAACCGTTCACCTGCTGCAAGCGATGAGAAACACGAAGGTGAACACCTTCATATTCAGCTCGTCCTGCACTATTTTTGGGGACACCAATGAGATGCCATTGCACGAGGACCTTCCCCGCCAAGCCTTCAGTCCCTATGGCCAAACCAAGCAGGATGTGGAGGTTCTCCTCGGATACTGTGCCAAGGCCTACGGATTGTCTTACGCCTGCTTCCGCTACTTCAATGCATCCGGCGCGGATCCGGATGGAAAAATCGGTGAGGACCACGACCCGGAAACCCACCTCATCCCGCTCGCCATTCAAGCCGCCAGAGGGCAACGCGACAAGCTGGTCATTTTTGGCACCGACTACCCCACTCCAGACGGGACCTGCCTTCGAGACTATGTCCATGTCAACGACTTAAGCCGCGCCCACATCGCATCTTTCGAAAAACTGCAAACTCCAGGAACAGGGCTCCATTACAATCTCGGAACTGGAAAACCGGCCAGCGTCCTGGAAGTTATCAATACAGTCGAGGACGTCACCGGCCTTAAAGTCCCGCACGAGTTTGGTCCCAGAAGACCAGGAGACGTTCCTGCCGCCTACGCTTATCCCGAAAAAGCAATCAAAGAGCTCAACTGGGAAATCGAATTTCTTGATATCAAATCAATTGTTGAGACCGCTTGGAAATGGCACCAATCCAATCCGAACGGTTTTGAAAAATAACCCGCACGAAGAAACCGGCTAGAGTCCGATTCCCACCTGAGCTTGCTCGCAAATCGAGTTTTCCTGAAGGGTCCCTAGGGGTGGCTTTGTCTAGGTAAGAACTTTTACGTATATTGAGATATTTTACTGGACGCTCGACAAATTCGTTTCCAGCTTTTATTGCTTTATTATCGATTTTGATGCGAGTTTCCACAATCCTCCCAAGTATTCCCCACGAGCTCTTAGACCTATATGAACGTCATCGTTATAGAAGACCAAATCCTCTTTCGTGAACTCATCGTTTCCGTTCTAAGAAGCGACTTTAATCTCAATGTTCTGGGCGAATACGATGACGGTGAGACCGGCATGCAAGCCTGCCTAGACGAACGCCCAGACCTTCTCGTGCTCGATATCAAAATCAAGAAGCTAGGGGGCCTCACTGTTTTCAACCGTCTAAAAGATCGGGTGCCGGATATGAAGATCATTCTGGTTTCCGCCCACTTCACACCCGAGATCGTGAAAAGCAGCGTCGAGCGCGGCGTAAACGGACTGGTCACGAAGAACAGCTCAATCGAAAGCCTTAAGGACGCCATCGGGCAAATCCTCAAAGGAGCGGTATACTACTCCCCGGAGGCTTACAACCTGCTCCGCCAACCTATCTCCAACAAGGACTACAACGACAGTCTAAAGATGCTCACACCTCGCGAGACCGATGTGCTCCAGATGGTGGGCGAAGGCTACAGTTCCAAGGAGATTGCCCAATCATTCGGCTTGAGTGTTCGTACGATCGACGCCCATCGCAGCAATATCATGCGAAAGCTGAAGCTCCGTGGAGCCACCGACATGACTCGCCTCGCCGTTAAGCTGAAGCTGGTAAGCCAAGACTAGGGCTTAGCTCAAAAAGCGTTTCGCCTCGCGGCAATACAAAGTATACTCCTCTTCCAGAAGGTCAGCCAGGCCGTCTAGGTCTAGGAAATCTCCTTCGGAGCGGCACACGAGAACGCCCTCCATTGTGAGTGCGTGAATGCGATCCGCACCCATTGCAGCAGAGGAACCCTTCATCTTGTGGATGACCTCATGGATATCTGCGTGCACGCCTTTGGGAAGTAGCTCTCGCAATTCAGCGACTAGCTCTGGCCCTTCCGATTCGAAGATCGAATAAAGGCGATTGAACAAGGAGCCATCGCCAACTACCTGTTCTTGCAGCTCGCGTACATGAGCTTCATTTATGGGTTCAATATTTGTTAAGTCTGGGACGGGCATTCTGTTTAACGAAAATTCTGGCGAGCATCCAATGCACTTTTGAGAGTTACCGCATCGGCGTAAAGCACCGATCCTCCACTAGGAAGACCAAATCCGATCCGAGTAACACTGACTTCGTAGGGCTGGAGCAGGTCAATCATATAGTGACAGGTAGCCTCCCCTTCGATGTCATTGGGCAATGCCAAGATCAGCTCCGATACCTCTCCCGCCTTTGCTCGATCCAGCAGAGAATCAAAGTTTAGTTCACTCGGACCAATCCCGTTGATCGGTGACAGCTTCCCATGTAAAACATGATAGGAGCCGTTGTACGCGCCGGATTTTTCCAAGGAAAGTAAATCACTCACGTGCTCGACCACGCAAACCGTGCCCGAATTGGCCCGGTGCTCATCCTGGCAAATCGAGCAACGCTTTGATTCACACAAATTGCCGCAATTCTCGCAGCTCGATACATTGTCTCGAGCGCTGGCCAGGGCGTCCATGAGCGCCTGACAGGTTTCCGGCTTCTCCAAGAGCAGCTGGATCGCCATCCGCTCTGCCGACCGGTACCCGACGCCAGGCAACTTCTTCAACTGCTTCTGCAGCGCATCGAACGAGGGGGTCATTTGAGAAACAATCGAAAAACCAGTAGGATTACATCAGCCCGGGAAGAGACATCCCCTCCGTCGCTTTTCCCATTTCTTCTTCATGTAGCGTCTTGGCTTGAGCGCTGGCTTCTTTGACGGCTTGCAAAATCGTTTCCTCAATCAAAGAGGCCTCTTCCTTTAGAAGCTCTGGATCGATCGTGATGCTCCGAAATTCGCCAGAAGCCGTAATCTTTATAACCACTGCTCCACCACCGCCTGAGATCTCTAGCTCTTTTTCTGCGAGCTCGGCTTGCAGCACCTCGATTCGCTTCTGCATTTTCTGCGCTTGTTTGAGAAGTTTTCCAACACCGGCCATAATTTATAGTTCGTTAAGGTTAGTCGCTAATTGGACTCTACGAATTGTAAGTCACAGGCAGCTTTAGTAAGGCAGACAACGCGTCAACTCGAAACCAAGCTGGTCATCCCTTCACTCGCGTTCGGAAAGGCCGGCTGCCAATCAAAGGCTTCTTTCATCTTCCCGTTCGATATTCTTCGGTTCGCAGGCCGCTGCCCATCCATGCGTCGGGACCCTCTGGCCCCAGTCAGCGACGGGTCAAAACCGGGCGTAGGCACCTTCATCCTAGCAGACAATTCCCTCACCAAATCCTCCCTCAGCATCGGAACATCATCCACCACGCTAAAAATGCCTCCTGCGTTTTCAGATCGAAAAACGGCTCCTATCGCTCCGACAATATCCTCAAGACGAATCAGATTTAAAAAATAGTCGCCATACCCGGGAAGCGCTCCATCAGCTTTCGCGATCCGATTTGCGAGGAAGGAACGGTCTGGACCGTATATTCCACCTAATCGCAACACCGTCTTAGCAGCGAGGTCATTGGATTCCAGAAACACGCGTTCCGATTCCAGGATAATCTCAGATCGCTCCGAGCTGGCTCGGGCGTCTTTTTCCTCTATCCAGTCTCCCCCACTATCTGGATACACGGAAACGCTGCTAGTGTAAATAGCGGAGCCCGAAAAGCCAGATCGGCTCATCCAATCCGTGAACGATCGATTTCCATCGACATAAGAAAGCCGATAACCCTCCAGATTCGGCGCGGCGGCACTTACGCAATTCAGCGACCAATCTACATTCTCCGCAAATGCATGCCAAGCTGTCTCATGCACGTTTCCCACAAAAACGTCCATCCCCTCGCTACGCAGCTGGTCGGCCATCTCCTCATTTCGCGTGACAGCCAAGACGCTATTTCCCTGTGTCCGCTCATAAAGTCCCACCGCGCGTCCGACATAGCCGCAGCCCAAAATCAGGACCGTCTTCATCGATTTCGCTCTCTTGCTAAAGTTTGCTTGCTCATCTTAATTGACCGAAAGAATTTCAAAAGCTCGCCATTAGGCCAGACAAAGACGCCTATGAAAACAGATCCCGAACAATCCAAGCAACCCAAACACGCATTAGTTATTGTATTTGACGGCATTGAAGAAGTCGAAGCGTTGGCTCCCGTGGATATATTGAGAAGAGCGGGGGTTGAAACGGTCATGGCATCGGTGGGCGAGTCGAAACAGGTCGAAGGTCGCAACGGCATTCGTTTTCAGGCGGATCAATCGCTGAGCGAAATTGACGCGAGCGCGTTCGATATGGTCTTTCTCCCGGGTGGTCCCGGTGTGCTGCCTCTGGCTAAGAACGCTTTGATCACTGAAGTTATCCAGTCCTCCGACCACGAATCCAAATTTGTTGCAGCGATTTGCGCCGCTCCAAAAGTCCTGGCTCAAGCAGGTATACTCGAAAATCGTCCCGCCACCGGTCACTCGTCAGTTAGATCGGAACTCCCCGTTCCCAGTCAGGACCGAATCGTCCAGTCCGACCACATCATCACCTCCCAGGGAGCTGGCACCGCGATCGAATTCGGCATTAAACTCGCCGCATTGCTCGTTGGTGAAGAAACCGCTCAGTCCGTCGCTGATTCGATCCATGCAATTTGAAAAGTAGGAGCGGCTTTAAGCCGCGATAAAAACCGATAGGATCGCGGCGTAAAGCCGCTCCTACAAAAACTCTCTCATAATATTTCCCAAAACAAATGATCAAAGAACACGATTTCATAGCCATTGGCGGCGGAAGCGGCGGATACAACGGCGCCCGAGTCGCTCGACAATATTCTGACAATGTCGCCATTGTCGACGGGGCCAAAGAACTGGGCGGCCTCTGCATTCTCAGGGGCTGTATGCCCTCAAAGACGCTCATCTATTCAGCCGAGGTCCTACACCTCGCTCAGCAGGGAACCCGCTTTGGACTCTCCATTCCTGAAGCGAAAGTCGACATGAAAGCCCTCCATGAGCGCAAACTAGCGACCATCAAGGAGTTTACCGAATACCGGGTCGAATCGATGGAGAGTGGCAAATTTCACCTCTACCGAAATTTTGCCAAGTTCATTTCCAATGACACGGTCGAGCTCGACGACGGCACGCAGCTAAAAGGAAAACACTTTATCATCGCAACGGGTTCCTACGTATCGAAACCGCCTATACCTGGAATCGATCTGCCCGAAATTTGGACAAGTGATGACGTATTGGATCTAAGCGAACTCCCAGAATCCGCTATCGTGCTGGGCGGAGGAGTAGTTGCTTGCGAACTCACCCAGTTTCTACACCGCGTCGGCTGCAAAACCACTCAGATACAGAGGAGCCCACACATCCTCAAGGATCAGGCTCCCGACGTTTCCGAAGTCGTGGAAAAGGCGTTGATAGAAGAAGGAGTCGACCTTCTGACGGACACCAAACTCATAAGCATCTCCAAAACCGATTCCGGCTTTGATGTCGTCTTCGAACACAAAGGTACTCAAGTCACTCGTTCAGCGAAGCATGTCGTAAATGCTCTCGGACGGTTCCCTGCTACGGCTTCGCTCGGTCTCGAAAACGCCGGAATCGAGCTCGAGCCCAATGGGCAAATCCAGACAGACCAGTACCAGCGCACCTCCAATCCCGCAGTGTACGCCGCCGGCGATTGTGCAGGGCCCTTCGAAATCGTACACACTGCCGTGCTACAAGGTGAGCTCGCAGCCTACCATGCTTCCGGCATCGAAAAGACGCCGCTCAACTACGACCACATGCTCGATGTCGTCTTCACCGATCCGCAAGTCGCTCGGGTCGGACTCACCGAAAAGGAGCTGAAGAAGCGGAATATTGAATACATTGCTGCCGACTATCCGTTCGATGACCACGGGAAATCCATTCTCATGGAGGCCAAGCACGGGTTCGTGCGACTCTTCGGAGAAAAGCCAACGGGCAAAATTCTCGGCGCCGAAATCGTATCCAAAGATGCTGGAGAGCTCATACACGCCCTTTCCGTCGCGGTATCGCACGGACTAACCGCGGCTTCTCTCCTGCAAACCCATTGGTATCACCCTACTCTCTCAGAAATCATATCCTATCCCCTTGAAGACATCCTCGACGAACTCGCGGTAAAATAAGGTAACGGGCTACCCAATCCGTAGGGCTGCCGCTTGCGGCATGCCGCGTATGGAGATCAAAATGTAAGAGCCATTAATACCACACGCATACATTCAATCCTTCCCAATCACTCAATATTTCCCTACCACTTGCTTTCTAAATTATGACCTATACACCGCCTGAATTCCTCATCGATCTACTCAACGCCAAAAGCCCTTCGGGAGCGGAAGGACAATCCCAGGCCGTCTTTGACAAGTATGTCGAGTCACATTCCGATTCCTACGAACGGGACGTCCTGGGCAATCGCATCGCCACCCTCAAAGGGAATGACGGGCCATCCGTCATGTTTTCCGGTCATCTCGACGAACTTGGCTTCATCATCACCTACATCGACGAAAAGGGGTTTCTCTACTTTGCCACCATTGGCGGCCACGACCGTATCATCATCCCAGGCCGACGCGTGCTCATCCAGACTGACAAGGGAGTGGTCAAAGGGGTCACGGGTAAACGAGCCGTCCACCTCATGAATGCGGAAGACCGAGAGAAGGTCCCCAAGATCAATGAGATGTGGATCGATATTGCCGCGGCAAACAAGGAAGACGCGTTGTCACGCGTACAGGTGGGAGACGTCGCCACTTACGATCACGAGTTCGAACTCATTCATGGTTCCGTTGGCGCCGCTCGCGCCTTCGACAACAAATGCGGGGCCTACATTGTCGGTGAGACACTGCGCCGCCTGTCGGCAGACAAAGAGTCCTTCAAAGCGAAAGTCATATCCGTGGGCACCGCCCAGGAAGAAATCGGTGTCAGAGGCGCCACAACATCCAGCTATGGCGTAGATCCTGATTTCGCAGTCGCCGTGGATGTTGGCCACAGCACCGATCATCCTGATTGCGACAAGCGCAAGTTCGGGGAAACCAAACTCGGAGCAGGTCCGATCATTACGCGTGGCCCCAACATCAATCCGATCGTATTCAATAAACTGATCGAGGCCGCCAAGAAACGAGCTATTCCCTACCAACTCGAAGGCGATCCTCGACCTACGGGCACAGATGCTCGAGCCATTCAAATGGCCCGCAGCGGAGTCGCCACCGGCCTCATTTCCGTCCCTCTTCGCTACATGCACACGCCCAGCGAAATGGTCGACCTTGAAGATGTCGAACAATCCATCCGACTCCTAGAAGGATTCGCCAAAGACCTCCAGGTCGGCGAAAACGGGAACTGGTAAGAGCTGTCGCAATATGTTGAAGGCCCTCTTGGCCGGCTTCAAATCAGCGAAAACTAGAATGGAGTCGATGGCATTTGCGAATCAACGTCGCACTGTAACGAAGCTCCTTTGTTCAAGGTTTGAAGTCAATTTTCAATTCTCGTCAACGTCGCATGTGAGACAAGGGTATGGGCAGAGCCCATACGAATTGCTCTCAATCTGTTTGTTGGGCGGTTAGCGCTTCACGAAGCTATGCCCAACCCAGCTGCTCAAGACTAATCACATCGTTCCAAATCTTAGTCATATGCCGGATGCGTCCATCTTCGAACTGCATCGCGTAGACGTAGTCGGCCTCTACTTTTTTACCTGTAGGTTCTACAGGGCCGCCTTCGCCCGTATGTGTTCCTAAAAAGACGGCGTATGCTGCAACACAACGACGCTCCTCATCCTCCGCGAAAAAGCGTAACTCGTAATGTCCATCGGGCACTGGAGTAAGCAGCCCCTTCATCCATTCAGCGTAAGCTTCGAGGGTGGCTATATCTGCAAGCGCTCCAGCTTGGGCAGAGAAAGTTGCTTCGGGGTGGCAGTACTCGCTGCAACCATACCAACCTTTCCCGGTCTCGCATGCCTCGAAGAATTGTTTGGCGGTTTCTAATATTTTGCTCATTTCATTCCTTGGTTAACGTTTGCATTTAATCAATATTACAGCCATTTGAGCCTGATGTGAATTGCGTAATTCAATGGCCCAATCGCGGACCTGATCCGCGTAACAATTGCCTAGAAGCAGGGCCACCCACGGGTAGGCAAACCCGGAGACGGACCAAGTGCCTTGTTCCGGCGCGGAGACACCTGGTCAAGTCGGTTGACGAAGTCAGCTCCGCGATTCCACCTCCTCCTAGATTTTCAACTGTTCCAAATCTTACTTCAATCCCTAAATCCAAAAACACGGCTTTAGAATTCACGGTAGAGCTGTTGATGTCGTTGTAGGTAGCAAAGGATTCAATCTTATTGATTATTTCTTTCTCATAATCAGCGAGTTCATTTCTATCGGACTCAAATAGGTCCTCACCAAAACGCGATTTCAGGAACAAAGGAAGCATCACCTGATGTTGGATATTGTTATTTACCGGAGATACAAATTCTGGATTCATGTCTTTCTGACACATAAAAAAAAGGCCATCCAAGGCGGCACAATTCTAGGTGCAGTAACTCATTCACTAATCCTTCCTTGGCTCTATGACCTCCTTTGAAGAACATACTAGCGGTCCGAAAAGTACCATCGTATTTACCTATCCTATACATATTTGGTTGATCCTCAGCCTGCGGAAAGAATGCCGCTTTACCCCAAAATGCAGAAACCTGATCGTAGAGCTCCTTAATTTGCTCATTATTAGGGTTAAATCAGGGATGTTTTCTGACTCCATTTTTCCGAACATCAAGTGATTGTAACACTCAAAATTCACGGAGAGATTCACGTTGCCGTGAGTTGGACTTTTTCATTTTGGCGGCACAGATACATCCTGCCAGTGCTTTTCGCAAAAGCTCGCATCTGATTTAGGCCTTTGGTCAAAGAGCCAAGTTACTCGATTGAAGTGACAGATCACAGAACCGGGAACAACTTTCGACGCGACCTGTTCGCGATATAGTTCGCTCTCTCACGAAACTATATTGTGGGAGTAAACGGAAAACCGTCTGGTCAAAGTCCCAGTCGCAAGTAGGAGACTATACAATGGGTCGCTTTCGAGTCAGAGAAGTTCGATTTGAGAATAAAAATCTGGATTCCGACCGGAGGATCACTCGGAGAGTATTTTGATGAGAGGAGCCGAGTTTTCAAATCCAATCCAATGATATGACGAAGGAATGGACTATTTGGATACTCTCCCAAATAGACTAAGGTGCTGGATTTAATCCGCAAACGAATCCCGGCTAACTAGCGGTAGTGGAATGAGAACGTAACCGATTCTTCATGACCAAAGACTGCCACCATTTCAGGCGTCCAAGGCCCATAGGGCGCTCCGTTCTCGATCGCGGTGCGGCACATATAGATCCCGATCACTTTAGCGGTGCTGTCGGGCAGCAATTCCAGATCTTCCACGTATCCATCCTTGGTGAGAATAAAGCGGAGGACGACTTTGCTGTTGGACTCCTTGCCGGCCGCTTCATCGGCTAGCGAATTCCACCTCACGCTGATTGTCTCGATCAGGCGCTCCATGTATTCACCAAACTCGCTGAATTTCGCGTCGACCGCGATGGTGCCGGTGCGCGAAACACCGGGCACACGATTGCCGCGGGGTCCCGGCGCCACTTTAGGAAGGCGCGGTCGCGGTCTGGGCGAGGGTTCGGAATAGTCGGAGCTCACCTGAGCGCTCTGCGGAACGACGAGCGGCTGGAGGGCGGCGGCCTCTTGCTCTTTTTCCTCCCCTTCTTCCGCCTCTCCCTTCAGGTACTCATTTACATTGGTGGGGGCATCTGTTTCTTCGTGGTCAATTTCGGCGAGTCCCGTTTCATCCGGGTCTTTTTCTTCCTGCTCGCCCGGTATGGGAATCTGCTTCTCCAGAGGCAAAGTCTCCAACTGCGGAACCAGCAACGGTCGTTCCTCGGCGGTCTCCGTTTCCTCCTGCTCCTGGCTTTCGGGAGCTGGAGGCGGGGCGATCTCAGGAGGGCTCAGGTCGCCAGTCAAAAACTGGTTGGTCTCAATATCATCATCGCTCTCAACCGAGGGACGATTCTCCGGGTCAATTTCGTCCGGTACCTCTTCCTGGGCCGCCTGCTGACTGCGAGCGGCAAAATTGTTGGTTTGGTCGGGCTCATTCTCGGGGGCGTCCGGATTTGTCTGAGTGTAGACTTGCTCCGGCTCTTCCTCTTCAGGCGGCATCAGTTCGACCTCGTATTCCCTGAAACGGTCCTGAATCTCCGCTCGTTCCGTAGTAAGAACATCCGAAGGCATCCACAAGAAGCCGATCAAATGAAACAATATCGTCCCAATCACCCCCGCAATGAGCGAACGCCGCGAAATCGCGCGACGGCGTAGCAACGCATCCATTAGGAGCTTCTCCTTGCCTCGTCGGTCCCGCGTTCGGGTGCTTTCCTCTGTTGGAACGGTCATTCTCCGGGGTCAAATTAAACTATGACGCTCGAGCATGGCTTTTGTTTCATCAAATGGCAACCCCATGATGTTGGAATGCGACCCCTTAAAGGAATGGATAATGAGATCGGTTCCCTCCTGAATTCCATAGGAGCCCGCCTTGTCCAGCGGATTGACGATCTCGAAATAGCGTTCGATCGTCTCATCACTCAGCTCCTTGAACGTCACCTCGCTGCGAATGCCGATTGTCTCCTCAATCTGCCTAGACTGGCAGTAGAGCGAAACTCCTGTATACACAACATGGGTACGTTTCGACAGTTTTCGCAACATGCTTCGCGCATCGTCCATATCAACGGGTTTGTTCAGTACCCGTCCGTCTATGTGGACCGTTGTGTCAGAGCCCAGGACAAAACGGTCGGGATATCGCTTTGCTATCCAGCCAGCCTTCAAATCCGCATTCTCTCGCACCATGGCTTCCGGATCGGAATCACCCGATTCATTCTCTTCCACCTCAGCAGGGATAATCTCGAACTGGGCCCCCATACGCTCCAAGATGTCTTTTCGGCGAGGCGAGGCGGAAGCGAGGATGAATCTAGCTGGATTAGATACACTCATAAAGTCGATCGCATTTGATAGGAATCCCTAATCAAATAGCCACGAAAAACGGCAGGCCAGAATTGCGGGGACCAGAACCAAGGCAGGGAAAGACGGCCCTGGCGGTCCACACCAATAGAGCAATGATCCCGGTCTGGTTCAGATTCAATAGCCCAATCGTAGGGCCAGTGCTTGCACTGTGCCGCGTTGGAGAATCTTTATCATTTCTTTTTGATACGCGGCGTAACGCGAGCGCTAGCCCTACAGGGTGCTAAATCCCGCCGTGGCGAAAACCGGGACGCTTCCCGGAAAAACCATCCGAATTCAACGCAAAAATCCGCCGTGGCAAAAACTTGCTCTTTGCCGGGCGAGTTGTTCTCTTCGTGGGCTTCCGCATGAAAATCGGACTAGCCCAGATAAATACAACCGTAGGCGACCTTCAGAATAATGAAGAGCGGATCGTACGAGCCTATCAGGAATTGGTTTCCCAAGGGGCTGACTATGTTGTTTTTCCTGAATTGGTTATCACCGGTTACCCTCCTAGAGACCTGCTCTTTAAGCAGCAATTCGTTCCAGACAACTTGGAATCACTCCAAAGGGTAGCCTCCAAAACCAGTTCTGTCCCAGCTATTCTCGGGTATGTTGATTTAAACAATGATTCTGCCGGACGGAATTTTCACAATGCCGCCGCCGTCTGCTTCGATGGCAAGGTCCAGAAAACGGGGCACAAGTGCCTTCTGCCCACTTACGATGTCTTCGACGAGGACCGATACTTCCAGGCCGCCCAACAGCCCTTAGTTTTCGAACACAAAGGACGGAAAATCGCCTTAACCATTTGTGAAGATATTTGGACCTCGCCCGAGGTCGCTCCTCGACAACTTTACCCGACCTCGCCCACTGAATTCCTCAAGACCCAGTCGCTCGATCTTCACTTCAATCTATCCGCCAGCCCTTGGCACATCGAAAAGACCCACCTACGCCGCAAATTGATATCTGACATTTCGATCCAGTTGGGGTGCCCCAGTATCTATGTTAACGCAGTAGGCGGAAACGACGAACTTATCTTCGACGGCCGAAGCATGATCGCGAACGCAAAAGGCGAGATCATTGCCGGTCTTTTGGGATTTGCTGAGGAACTGCGAGTGGTCGACATCCAAGGGAGTGCCCGCAAGATCGAACCCAGTTTTGAACAATCCCAAATGCAGGATATCGAAGATGCGCTCGTGCTTGGGCTAAGAGATTACGTCCACAAGTGCGGGTTCCGGAAAGCCTTAATCGGACTGAGCGGAGGCATTGATTCCGCAGTCACCGCTGCTCTCGCCGTAAAAGCCCTCGGGAAAGAGAATGTCACCGGCATCGCCCTGCCTTCTTCCATTTCCTCGGATCATAGCAAAAACGACGCGGAAGAACTTGCCCAGAATTTGGACATCGAATTCCACATGGTCCCAATCGAAGGAATCGTCGCCGCTTCTGAGGCCACGCTGGAGCCTCTCATTGGCCACACGGAAAAGGATGTAACTGAGGAAAACATACAAGCGCGATCTAGGGGACTTCTCCTCATGGCCCTCTCCAACAAATTTGGGGCCCTCCTACTAACCACCGGCAACAAGAGTGAACTTTCAGTGGGCTATTGCACCCTTTATGGCGACATGTGTGGCGGACTAGCCGTCATTTCTGATCTGCCGAAAGTTAAAGTCTTCGAGCTGGCTCGTCACATGAACCGGGATGGCGTATTGATTCCGGTCAATACCATAGAAAAGCCCCCTTCCGCCGAACTGCGTCCCGACCAGAAGGACGAAGACAGCTTGCCTCCCTACGATGTTCTTGATGGCATTCTCAAAGCCTACGTCGAAGAAGGAAAGTCTAGCAGTGACATTATTGCTCTCGGGTATGACGCAGACGTAGTGAAAGACATCATACGCAAAGTTGACCTAAACGAATACAAGCGCAAGCAAGCCGCCCCCGGTTTAAAACTCACTCCCCTCGCCTTCGGCGTCGGCCGCCGTATTCCAATTGTGCAAAAATACGTTTCGTGAATACTATCGCCAACGAAGGACCCAGAGAACACCAAGAATAACCCACGAGCCTCTCAGAAATTAGCGCTATCCTCCTTTGTGACTTCCGTGTCCTTCGCGGGCAAAAAAACTCTCTATTATGTCAAATTCCTCTGATCTCTTCGAACGCGCCAAGCAACTCATTCCTGGTGGCGTCAACTCGCCCGTGCGGGCATTTCGCTCTGTCGGTGGCACCCCCTTTTTCACTAAGAAAGCAAATGGAGCCACACTCACCACGGCGGACGATCAGGATCTCATCGACTTCGTCTGCACATGGGGTCCCGCTATCCATGGTCACAATCATCCTGTGATCCGGGAAGCCATCGCTGAAGCTCTAAACAAGGGAACCAGTTTCGGCACGCCTAACCCATACGAAGTCGAAATGGCTGAACTACTCGTGGAAATGGTTCCATCCTTGGAAAAGATACGCATGGTCAATAGTGGGACCGAAGCCACCATGACGGCCATTCGGCTCGCTCGCGGCTACACAAAGCGAAACAAGATCATCAAATTCGAAGGATGCTATCATGGCCACGTTGATTCGCTTCTCATCAAAGCCGGTTCCGGAGCCTTGACACTCGGCAATCCGGACAGTGCCGGCATTCCCGAGAGCCTGGCCGCGGAAACGATCGTGCTTCCATTTAATGAACTCGAAGCGGTCGCGGCAGCATTTGAGCAGTATAGCGATGAAATCGCTGGAATTATCCTTGAGCCCTATCCCGCTAACATCGGCTTGATCTTTCCAAAGTCGGGATACTTGCAAGGGCTTCGCGATCTCTGCACCCAGTACGGTTCTGTGCTCATTTTCGACGAGGTAATGACAGGATTTCGCGTAACCGCAGGTGGAGTACAGACGAAAGAAGGAATTACACCCGACTTGACCACTCTCGGCAAAATAATCGGCGGCGGTCTTCCTGTGGGTGCCTTGGGCGGTAGAGCCGAAATCATGGATCATCTTGCCCCGCTTGGGCCTGTCTATCAGGCGGGTACCTTGAGCGGCAATCCACTTGCCATGGCCGCCGGAATTGCATCGCTCAAGCTACTCAGGGACAGCGACGCCTACAATCGGCTCGAGAAGATGGGAACTCAGGTGAAGGAGGCCATTAGCTCAACCCTGAACGAGATCGGACTGCCCGGCCAGATTCCTCAAGTTGGGTCCATGTTCTGTCTCTACTTCACCGACACACCTGTCGAAAACCTCGATGAGGCCACGGCAACGGACACTGATAGGTTCAACAAATACTTTCATACTTGCCTGAAAAACGGCGTCTACATCCCTCCCTCGAAATACGAAGGCAATTTCATCTCCACCGCCCATGACCAAGGCGGTATCGACCAAGCCTGCGACGTATTTGCGAACGCGTTACGATCGCTGTAGATTCCGCAAAGGCGTCGCTTGCGGCGACGGTCAACGAAGGTAGCGAGGACCCGCTCGGTCCTCCCTACCAGATTAAACTTCTAACAACCCTCATCGTAGGGCCAGCGCTCGCGCTGTGCTGCGTTTGTTTAATCAATACTCTACCAACGCGGCATAGCGCAAGCGACTAGCCATACGGTTGCTTTATCCCCGTTTGGACAAACGTTCTCTCCGATAAGCCAAAATCATCAGACCCGCAACCGTTTGAGCCATACCGGTCATACCACCGCGTTTAGGATCCTCAATTTCCATGTCCAAACGCATCTCCATCCAAGGCTCTGATTGGAGGCGGCGCGTAAAGCGATGCCCCATCCCATGCAACGGAAAGCACTCGCTTAGACCGGTTGGATTTCGGAGCACCGCATTTTGATGAGCTATGAATCTACGCGCGTGTTCCGAAAGGGCTTGGTTTTCCTCCGCCAAGTTTCGATTGAACAATTGGTCTGCTTCCGAGCGAGAAAAGCGAGGCGGGTCATCCTCCTCGACACATCTAGATTCAGCTCCCCTTCCACTTCGTGGGAAAACGCCTGATTTATCTGTTTGAGGTTACGAGAACTGTGCCCCTTGAGTCGTCAGTCTGGGTCAATAGAAAGGACCCATACAATGAAAGGCAAAAGATACCCGACCAAACAGAAAATCCGCATCCCCCAGGAGGCCGAGAGAAGCGATAAGACGATCTTGGACAGCTGCCGCGAGCAGCAGATAAGCAAGCAGACCTTTCACCGCTGGAAAAAGGAGTTCGGCATAATGGAGGTCGACCAGGCCAAGTAGCTCAAGGCGCATCAGAAGGAGAACGCTAGACTCAAGCGGATGCTCGCAGACGAGATGCTGGGCAAAGCGCTTTCAAAGGAGGTTCTAGGAAAAAAGCTGTGAGCCCCGAGCACAAGCGGCAGATCGCCGAAAAGCTTGTATCCGGGGGCCGCTGCGCCGCGCGTGCGGCTATTGGGCGAATCAGCCTGACGATTGGCTCTCGAAGCTGAAGTCCGCCGTTCGCCGAGTCTCCAATCTATATCCGGAAATTAGATACCCGAAGATAGCCCGCCTGCTTAAGCGGGAGGGCTGACCGGTGGGGGCCGCATGGTCCATGCAGCTGCGTCCCGAACTTAACCTAGCCGGTTCCGGCGAAGAA
>CALDFV010000187.1 GCA_937942145.1 uncultured Opitutaceae bacterium | reverse complement strand
TTGATTCCTTCCGCGCCAGGTGCCGCTGTACTAAGAAAATTGTCGTATGCATCGGAGATTCTCGATCTTGGCGCGTTGGCCTTTTTCAGCAAGCGGGCATAGGCAAGTGAAACGGAGGCCTCCCTGGG
Organism: uncultured Opitutaceae bacterium; assembly: GCA_937942145.1. Taxonomy (GTDB): domain Bacteria; phylum Verrucomicrobiota; class Verrucomicrobiia; order Opitutales; family Opitutaceae; genus Pelagisphaera. The sequence continues at coordinate 7,248 of CALDFV010000187.1, read as the reverse complement.
AAAGAGGTTTACTAAAGCTTCGGCCTCGCGGACCGCTTTGGATGGGGCCTGAGTTTGAGCGACGATCGTCAAGTAGGCGCTTGCAATGATAGGTGACCTTGGATCGCGCCGTTTGGCTTCAAGGATACAGGCTTCGGCATCGAGCCAATTCTGGGTCTCTATGTAAACGTTTGCGAGTTCGTGCCAGATGACGGGATTTTCGGAACCGGGCCCTAAAGCCCTCCAGTAGAGATCAATAGCCTCCATCGAGTCCTCCCGGTCAACGGCAGAACGGGCAGCTTCCAAGTAGTCCACATCCGAAACGATTGACGGAGGTGGATCGTCATTCGTATCTACGAGGGCTACGGGCGGTTTCTCTTCTAGCACTGGATTGTTGATAGATTCAGGATCGTTTTCGGCGGCATTGCCGGGCGTCGGATTTACATCCAAAAAGGCTGGATTGTTGTTGGCGTTTGTTCCCGCTACCAAAGCTTGCTGAGCGATTAAGGCTTCTCGTTCCCGCCGTGCTTTCTCTTCCTGGAGCCGCGCTGAGAGAGCCTGATCTTCCAGCTCCTTTCGCTTTCTCTCAATCTCAGCCGCAGCCTCCGCGATGTCTTGCTGGGCTTTTCTCCACTTACCAATTGTATCCCGAGCCTTCACAATCCTCGGATCGGCGCCTCCTGGACCATAGCGCGAATCATACTGCTCCAACCAGGTCGAGGCAGGCATGTATTGCTGCAAATCGATTTCAAGTTCGATCAGAGCAGCGAGAGCGTCTTTGGCTCCGGGATCATTGACATAAGCCGCCGCTTGGGAGATCCATGATCGGGCCTGAGGCGGATTCCCCATCTTGTTAAAGAGATACCCGAGCTTCAGTGCGGGCCCTGCAGAAGGCCGAATTCGGTTCCACTCGAGGTAGGCCTTAATCGCTGCATTGAGGTCGCCGCGCTCTTCCTGCAGGTTAGCATAGTTCTTCCAGGCGAGAAAATCCTCCGGAAATCCTTCGAGGTAGTTTTCGAGCGCTTGAGCTGCCGCCAGCTCTTCTCCTAGACGAATGTTCAGATCGGCGATGTTTACCCAAAGGCGCTCGCGCCCGGGATCTATTTCAATCGCCTTGGAGTAAGTGATAATGGCGGACTGGAGATCATTGTCCTCCAGGTGTGTGTGTCCCAAGGCTTCAAGGAGGGAAGCGCTTTCAGGGTTTTTTAAAGCTGCTTTGCCGAGGATCTTGAGGGCTTCTGAAGTTTCATTCCTCTGTCTTGCTTGATCGGCCTCGTTCAGAGCGCGATTGATGCGCTCTTCACGGTTTGCGCATCCAGACAAGATCGATAGAGCGCCTGCAATGATCGCGATATAGGAAAGGCGCTTGGCGATGGAATATGTCTTGTACATGCGAGCGGGAGAACGGCGAACGGGCTTGATGACTGAAATCAACCTAAGTTTCTATTAAGGTCGGTGGTAACTTTTAGGTCTTTAGGATTGCGTTTTACAAACTAATTGTGCGGTTCGATAGGTGCGAATCCGAGCGTTCAAGATGAGTGCTGTCAAGCAACGCTGCCTAAAGCTTGATGATTCTCTAAATATTTGGCAACCTTAGCTCGTTATATTGTCTGTTCTAAGCCTTGATATCGCCAATGTACACCTACAAAATTCTATACTTCCTGAAGCGTGAGTTCATTCTCTTGCTGATTTTGGTCGTCGTTTTGTTGCTGGAACAGGTTAGGGGACAGAATCTGATTGGGGAGTTCCAGGAAAAGTCGGAACCATCTAATCGGGTTTTCAACTTTCAACTAAGAAACTTTTCCCAGTCGAGTTACTCAGAAGCGGTCGAGAATTTATTGGGTATCTATGAACGATCACAAAAGGTGGATTTTACGCCCGGCGTGAAGAGAAAGGTTGGGCTCAAGGTATACAGCGAGTCAGGTCCTGGATTAAGCACGCCGGAGTCGCTTGTGGAGGCGGTGGTACAGTCTCTCATTAAGCGCGGCTACGAGCGTTCGGACATATTTATTTTAGGCCTCAATGGGCGCATGCTTCGGGAATCCGGATTCTTGCCTCCGTTGAGTGAGCGCTCGATGTATTTTAACCGGGTGTTCGTACGCTCGCTTGATTCCGGCGAGTACTACAATGCCAAATGGTTTTATGACAGTCCGCTCCCAGCCAAGTCGGCTCAATACTGGATCAACATAGAAAAAGAGAATGCGATCGGCGAACGGGGTGACGACGCAAACGAGCGCAAAAGCTATTTGCCGATGCCACTGATGCATGAGGTCGATTTTTGGATTAACTTACCTTGCTATTCAGACCATCCGACCTTGGGAGTAAATGGAGCTCTAATGAATGCGACGATGTGGAATGCGAGCAACACCACTCGCTTTCTGAGAAGCCCCGCCTCGGCGCCTGTGGCCGTTGCGGAAATGGGGGCAGTTCCCGAGCTGCGGGAGACTTGGGCTCTGAACATAGTGAGTCTGCAGCGGTTTCAGTATGTAGGCGGACCGATTTTCAATTCGATGTATACCGTTTCCGAACCGCTTGTGATGCTGTCGGACAATCCGGTGCTTCTTGATTCAATCATGCGTGAACGCATTAACCAATATCGAACGAAAAATGGGTTTGCTCCGCTGCCGCAGGAATTAAAAATATTGGCCTATTCTGAGCAACTCGGTCTTGGCGAGAAGGATACGAGTTTTGCGAATCTCGTCTCGGTCAACTAGATCGCAACTTATCCAAACTTTGAACTCCCATCTCTCTAGTACCACAAAGATCGAGGTTTCCACTTCGAAAGAGTCCTATCCGATATACATTGGACGAGGACTGGAACATGCTTTAAAAAGCGAAATCGAAGGGCTGGCTCGATCAGGCTCAAAAGTAGCTGTCGTTACCGATTCTTCCGTTAGGGCGGCCTTGTCCCGGTTCTTTGATTCGGCTTTGGGTGAGTTGCCGATCCTCGAAATCCCATTTGGAGAAACGAGCAAGAGCATCGCGCAATATGAACGCGTTTTAGGTTTTTTTGCCTCCAATGGCCTTGATCGCGGTGGAGTGGTCGTTGCCGTGGGTGGCGGTGTTGTGGGAGACCTTACCGGTTTTGCCGCCGCATCGTGGCTTCGAGGAATACGATTTATCCAAATACCAACTACACTTCTGTCGATGGTTGATAGCTCGGTGGGAGGTAAGACGGGGATTAATATTGCGGCGGGCAAGAATCTTGTAGGAGCATTTCACCAGCCGATTGCGGTCTATGAAGACTTGAATTTGTTGGCATCGCTTCCATCCCGAGATTTCTGTGCGGGTATGGCCGAGGTCATGAAGTACGGAATGCTGGCAGACTCGGATCTTTTCGAGATGCTGGAGAGACAGCCATTAACCGACTCTAGGGATGATCGGCTCGGCTCAGTCGTTGAACGGAATTGCCAAACGAAAGCTGATGTTGTCAATGCGGATGAAAAGGAACTTACAAGCTCGGGAGGGCGGGCTCTGCTCAATTTGGGGCACACGTTCGGGCACGCAATCGAGAACGTTGCGGGCTATGGGGAATACTTACATGGTGAGGCGATAGCGGTTGGCTTCGTCGCTGCTGCCCGCTTGAGCGCTGATTTTGGATACATCGAGCAAAGTGATGTGGATCGGGTCGTTAAGGTGGTCAAGGCTCACAAACTTCCGGATCAACTGAAGAGCCCATTGAAATTGGACGCTCTTTTCTCCGCCATGCAGAAAGATAAGAAAGTGCGGTCTGGAAAGCTGAGGTTTGTGGTATTGGAGTCGATTGGGCGAGCGATTACCAAGGATGATGTCCCGTTAGAGAAGGTTGAAGAAGTGTGGCGTACGGTTGGAGGTATTGATTGAGTTGCTACGTCACTCTAGGCGGATTTGAGTAGATAGTTGATGGATGAGTTGATTGTCAAAGAGTACCTGGAGTTGAACGGTTTTGTGACGATACCGTTGCGGAAGGGGCGCTCGCAATCGAAGCGATCGTTGCAGGAGGAAGGGGTCGATCTTTATGCGAGGAACATGAAATTCATCGAAGGGGAGCGCGATCCCTCGTTTTTGCTCTTCTCGAGCGAACTCAGACACCTCAGGAGCGCGATAATTTGTGTGAAAGGATGGCATGGAGAGAAGGCGGCTTTGGGCAATGTTGCGAATGGAGCGGACATGCTAAAATATGTGGAGGGGAATGTACTCAAAAAAGTCGAAAAATGGTTCGAGCCTGTGAACTGGAGAGAATTAGGGGAACCCGCCATGCCAAAGAAGATTCTCGTCGCTCCGGCTTTTCCCACTCAGGAGGTGTATAGAGCGCGGATTGTTACTGCTCTGAAAGAAAGAGGAGTGGATGGGATTCTCTCGTTCAAGTCGATCTTGTTAGACATTATCGACCGTGTTGACCCGCGCCAGGTCTACCCGGGTTCAGAATTGCTACAGTTCGTTCGCACACTCAAAACGTTTGATTTAGTAAAGGATTCCCAGATGAATTTCCTTGGCTGAACCGCATATGTGCGACGTCATTTCATCTAAGTGCTTACTTGAGTTGACCCAATGCGGATCAACAGAAACAATTATATCTTAATCGAAGTTGGCGCAGATAAAAATCAGTGTAATTTGGAAATGGTTACCTGTTAGAATCGTGATTGTGTCGATCGGTATAAGGAAGCTTCAGATCGGAGAATATATAGAGGAGGGTGTCACTTAGTTAATGAATATTCCAAGAATAGCGATTACCTGTGGCGATCCGGCCGGGGTTGGACCCGAGTTGGTCAGAAAGTGCTTTTCTAGTCGTGAAAAACACGATGCGGAGTTTACATTAATTGGTCCTCAAAAGTGGATCGATGAGGTGAAGTCGGAATCCCAGATTGGGTTGGGCTCGCTCGCGGTTGGCTTAGCTAGCTCCCATTTTGTTCCCGGTGAACCCACAAATGAAAGTTCTAAGATTGCATTGGAAGCAATGGAACGAGCAGCCAGGGGATGTGGTGTTGGCGAATTTGACGGAGTGGTAACGGGGCCGATTTCCAAGGCGCGTTGCGTGGAGGTGGGGTTCTCCCATCCAGGCCAAACTGAGTTTTTTGCCAGTCACTGGGGTGGAACTCCCACTATGGGTTTTGTGGGGGAACGTTTGAAAGTGGTCTTAGCTACCTGGCATATTCCTTTGGCGACAGTTCCCTACCACCTGACAGAGTCGTGCTTATCTATGGCGATTGATCGGGCTAACGATTTGGCGAAGCGCCTTGATATTCCAAATCCTCGTATCGGGGTTTGTGGTCTGAATCCTCACGCGGGAGAGGAAGGGCTTATCGGAAATGAAGAGGCCGCGATTTTCAACCCGCTCATCGCCCAGTTGAGAGAGGTCGTTCCCGGTTTGAGTGACTGTCAGCCCGCTGACACGATTTTCCACAGAGCGGTTAATGGGGCCTTTGATGTGGTGGTAGCGCTTTACCATGACCAAGGATTGGCTCCTCTAAAAACGATAGAATTTGATACGGCAGTTAATGTGACACTGGGATTGCCTTTTGCTCGCACGAGTCCGGATCATGGAACCGGATACGATATTGCGGGGTCGGATGTAGCTTCCCACCGGAGCTTTTCCAGAGCCATCGACCTTGCGGGGAAGCTGGCAAAGAGGCAGGTAATGGTTTGATAGGTGGACAAGATTAGCTTGTGTGAGCCTGAAAACGACCGATATTTAGCGACCATTGAGAACAACGAGTGACATTGAATTGCCTGAGGGGGTTCGGTTGGGTGACGATCGTCTAATCAATTTGACCGAACCCGCGTGCAGGAAAGTTGAAGCCCTTTTGGAAAAGGAGAAAGAGCCCTCTTTCTTGCGGGTTGGCATATCTGGGGGTGGTTGCAACGGTCTTTCTTACAAGATGAAATTCGTTCCGGAAGCCAGGAAGGGGGACATCTTAGTTCCATTTGGCGATGCCAAGGTGCTGGTTGATAGTAAAAGCGCGCTTTATCTCAAAGGCACTCACCTGGACTATTCAGATGCATTGATTTCGGGAGGTTTCAAGTTTTCCAATCCCAACGCGACTTCAAGTTGTTCCTGTGGCGAGAGCTTCAGCATCTGATGAATAACCGAGAGTTAGCTTGCTCGAACTAGTCAGGAAAAGTGTTGATATGAGGAATCTTTTGCAGGATAAGCATTTTAAATCAGCTACAAACCAAGAGTAATCATAAACTAGTTAATGCCAAGACCACGAGGTAAACGGAGGCCGCCAAGAAAGCCGGATCCATTCGCAAATATAAGACGCAACCACCGGATTCGCGTTCCAAAAATCCGAGTTGTGGGTCCTGATGGGAACCAAGTAGGGCTCATGGACACCAAAGAGGCATTGGCAATCGCTCAAGAAGCAGGCTTGGATCTGGTTGAAGTTGCCGGACAGGCGAGGCCACCGGTTTGTCGAATAATGGATTTTGGCAAATACGTCTACGAGCAACAAAAGAAGGCTAAGGACTCGAAGGGAAGCTCGAGCAAAACGAAAGAAGTCAAATTCCGACCCCGCGTGGATGTCCATGACTTCATGACGAAATTGCGTAGGGCAGAGGAATTCTTAGACAAGGGAAACAAAGTAAAGCTCACGCTGTCTTTCCGCGGTCGGGAAATGGCCCATACGGAAATCGGATTTGATACGATTCGAAGAGCCATAGCGGACATCGCCCACATGGCGACTCCCGATAATGAGCCAAGGCTGATTGGCAGAAATATCAACGTTATGCTGACACCTCTTCCAGCAAACAAAAGAAAGCCAAAGTACAGCCATCATCTCGTGGATTCCGAGCACGAGGAGGAGGAAGACCTCGAGGATGAAGACGACGAAGACATCGAAGATGATGATGCGGCGGATGTAGGGCCCGATGTAGAGGATCGGGTCTCCTCGGATTAAGGCTGAATTTATTTGGGAAAGATGAGAGCTGCGCAAAGCAAACTCCAGCGTTTGCTAGTTTTTATGGGAAGTGCGGCTTTGTTTCTATGCTCCTGTCAAACTCCACAGCCGGAGGTGGCGGAGCCAGGAGAAACCGCTGTAGCTCCTGAATTAGGAGTTGAACCGAATCAGATGGAGACAGTTGAACCTTTTTCTGAGCCCGGGCCAATTGTTCCACTTGAAAAGAGTAAAAAGACCACTCGGAAGGCCGCGGGAATATTTAAGCAGGCTGATCAACTAGGGGCTCGTGTTACCGAAAAGGGCGATGGAGTCTGGCTGATTGAAAAGGGGGAGCGAAGGTTTGAGTTGAGGGAGCAAAGTCGCCAAGCAATTCTGAATGGAACAGTTGTTTACC
>CALDFV010000186.1 GCA_937942145.1 uncultured Opitutaceae bacterium | reverse complement strand
CGATGCGATTCGGGCCCCTTGTATGAGCTTTTTAAAGATACCAAGTACCGAATCGGGATATATGCGAATGTTCCTTTGATGATTTCGGACGATGTAAAAACACCCGGTATCGCGGGGGTTTTTAACCCAAGGATTATCGTTCCCCGAAAATGTGCGGAGCGACTATCTGAGCACGAGCTACATTGTGTTTTCATGCATGAGCTCACCCATTACCGACGCGGCGACCTCTTTCTGCAACATGCACTTCTTCTATTGTGCTATATTCATTGGTACAATCCCCTCGTTTGGCTCGTCTTAAAGCAGTTCAAAGAAGAAATGGAAAAGGCATGTGACTTGGAGGTTGTCGATAGCGTTTGTTCAGGTTCGGCTCAGGCATATGGATACACCCTCCTGCAAGTATTGCAGTTCTCCAAGGGCGAAGAGCGTTCGCCAGGAGGGGCTCTCTCGCTCTTAGGCAGTCGTAATTCAGGAGCTTTAAAAGAGCGTATCACCCTAATCGCCAAGCGTCGCGAGCGACGGCCCGTTTTGACGGGCTTGGGCTTGCTCGTTTTTGGCTCGTCATTCTTGTTTGCGATGACAGGCGAAGTGGATCCGCAGAGCGAATCTGAACGACTCGTAAAACTGACTCGGTTATCGGGTCCTTTTATAGAAGAGGTCGCTTACGACCTAGAGGAGATTGGTTTCGAAGGAACGATCGCGCGCGATGTTTTTCTTTCAGAGGAGCGAAGAGAATGGGTGCAAATCCTGGAAGCGACAAAGTATGCTGGAAAAACAATCAGGATCCGTGCTGCGGTTGATTTTTTTGGAAAGGGAAACACCTGTGATCTTTGGGCTAGTCTAGATGACATTGGCGATCGATCGATCGAATTCCATGAATCGAGAATGGAGGACCCATTGGAACAGCAGGAAACGAGTATCGTTCTCGAAGTGCCTAGAGACGCGGCCAAATTCAAATACGGACTGACTTTCAGAGGTCCTGGATCCGTCTGGGTAAATTCGCTTGATATAGAAGTGCTAGAGGAGGGCGAGTTGGATATCAATCGATCCGACAAGTTCTCAGAAGCGCCTTTGGACGAAGCTCTGGATACACCGGTCTTAAGCGTATTTAAGTTTTAGTTACAACGATTCAACAAATCGAATCAAATCAGCTCGGGCTTGTTCATTCATAAGCGTAAAGAGCCGTTTGCTTTCTTCGCCTTCACCCCCATGCCAAAGGATTGCTTCTTCTATGTTTCTCGCCCGCCCGTCGTGAAGCAGTCTTGTATGACCATTTACCTCGGGTATCAGTCCGATGCCCCATAAGGGAGGGGTTCGCCATTCGTTTCCTGTAGCCTCAAAATCGGGACGGTTGTCTGCCAAACCTTCTCCCATATCGTGAAGAAGGAGATCTGTATAGGGATAAATCGTTTGTCCGGACAGGGCAGGTATGAGTGCTTGTTTTGCTGTCTTAAACTCGGGAGTGTGGCAACTCGCGCATTTAGCCTGCGTGAACAGTTCGTATCCCTCCCGGTAGTCGGCCTCAGTTTCGAAACGGCTTGCTGGAGGCGCCAGGGACTGAAGGTAGAAAACGACGTCCTGCAGATCTAGTTCGCCAATTTCAGGGGTTCCTCCGCTGGGTGATTCTACGAGTTTGGTCTGCCAGTCCGTGTGGTTTTCTGAAGGAAAGAGTTTGGAGGTGATTCCGATGTCACCTTGGAAGGCGGCGGCAGTTTGGTCTAGTAGGTTCGCTTTATTCGCTTTCCAGCCGAATTTTCCCAGTGATTGGGTAGTTTTACTAGCGCTCCATACCCAGTTGGGTCGACCTGAGATTCCATCGTTGTCGGCGTCATCCGGATCGGATTGTTTCAGTAGAACTTCATCAGGGATCGAGTCTAGCAGTCCCAAACCAAAAACGCTCGGCGCGACACGGGGTGAAAAATGAAAATCATCCAGTGGTCCGTATCCGTACTCCTTAAAGGAGTAGCTTGGTTTTTGGATACGAAATCCATTTCCATCTGGATAGCTATCGACAATTTCTTCGTAGGAAATGAGAACCTCTGCCTCGGGTCTATTTTCTGGAAGAGAACGGACACTTAGTTGATTTCCGTAAACGGGATGAGGGAAGGGGGCTCCATTAGCTTGTTCTCCTAAAGAGCTGACTCTGATTAACAGTCCATTCGGAATTTCTCCGGTGGCGGGAGGACTCCCTCTTCCATCTTTGAAGTGGCAGGCTGAGCAAGATCGCGTATTGAAAAGCGGACCGAGTCCATCTCGACTCGTCACGACGGATGAAGCGCTCACCCAATTTGTATTAAACAAAGTATCACCGGAAAAGAATTTTGCCAGGGACCCAGGGTCTAAATTTTCCAGGGGTTGGGTGAATGCTTCGCGAGATGCTTCGAATACGGTTGTGGCACCGCCAGGGAGTCGATAGTCTGCTTGTCCCAGCGTCGTGATAAGTGACGAAGCGATTAGGCAACGAATTGTACTAGCCTTCATCGAATCCTTACATCGAGACCCATGACTTCCTCTGCATCTGACATTGAGTAGACGAACTCCCAGAGCGCTTCGACAGCTTTTCGAATGGATTGATACTCTTGGCTATCTTCGGGGGCGATGATCGCCTGATCGAAGGGTAAGGGTATGGCTTCTATATATTCTTTGGCAGTGTAAAATTGGGATTTGATTGTCTCCGCCAGTGACGTGTCAGCGGAAGCGATGATGTCAATAATTCCCTTCTCGGCTATGGTCACTTTCCCCGAGGAGCTCGTGTATTTACCAAACAGTACAGACTCCAGCCCTTCCATATTTGCGACGAGATCGTTGTGAGTGGTGTCACTAAAGCAGGAATGCTCGTCTTCCTGGGATCGGCTGCGTTGCGCAGCCGCCAAGCGTTCGCTAGCGATTTCCCTTCCTGCGAGAGAGGCGATACCTCGCATAGCAGTTCGAATGATTCGAGAGGGACGTCTCAAGAAGAACTCCCCAGGATGCCCATCATAGTTGAAGGGGCTCCACTCGTCAGCAATCAGTACTAGATGGCTACGAAGGATCTCAGTCGCTGTAACCAGGTATTTCATACGACGATCTGCATTCTTACCCTTTGTGTAGTCGGTCCATGAACGTGTACCGGGACCGGCATCATTAAAATCCTGACCCCAAAGGAGGAATTCGATGACATGCCATCCGGTAGACACATTCGCCTCGCCTCCTTTTTCATTCAGCCTAGGAAGCGCCACACTGTTGATTTTAGGGTAAGTATCGGGCTGGTTAATTATCCCGGAATCTGGATCCTCTCGCGTATAGTCGATGTAAGACTCGTCGACTGGCCAAGCATTGATAAGTATCTCAAGCTCAAGTTCGTCGATTGGTGTATCCGAAAAGCGAAATGCTTCCGTACGGCCATAAGTTTTGCGTGCCTCGATCCAAAGGCGTTTCGCATTTTCAAATGTATCGATACCAGGGTCCTTGCGAAAAGCGTAGACTGCCATGTTGAAGCGAATCACCTCCCTAACAGAATCGGAATACATCTCCCAAGCGAGGTCCGCGTAATTCGAAAGCGCCTGAAAAGCGACTTCGTTGGAATACGGCTGCCCTTCTGGAGTCGGCGGAAAAGGTTCGAAATCTGCCGATAGTGGAATGGATCCGACGAGAAGGGCGGAGATCAGTCTTTTTGTAAACGGTCGCATGGTGTTAGATAAGGCCCCCGCATTGTCATATCGGCAAAGAATATTATTTTTGGTCAAATGTCGATCTATCGCGTAATTGTAAGCCCTCAAATTTGAAGAACGCGTTAAGAGTCCACCTTACTAAGGGTTCCTCGCTGCTTCCGGGTAATTGGACAAGCGTTTAAAGCGCGGCCAAAAATTCTTCAGGTGAGAAGGTGCGGGGCAGATTCTTTAGCTTGTTTCCTTGGCCGTCTATCAGGAGGAGGTTAGGAAACCCGGAAACTTGGTACTTCTCCATGAATTCCGTACCCTCATCGCTTTCATACTCAATTCGAGCGAAAATATAGTCACGTTCGATCTTCGACTTTACCACCTCATTGGCGAGGACTTCTGTATCGAGTCGGCGACAAGAGGGGCACCAGATAGCCGAAAGGTCGGCCAGCACGGGCTTCCCTGTTTTACTGGATTCGACGAGAGCGTCCTGGAAGGCGAGCACCTCAAGACCGGTCGCATCGATCGCTTTTTGCCCAAGGTGGGATTGGTATTCTACATTGAGAAAGTAGGCTGCGAGAGCAACGATGGCTATGATAACGAGTGAGCGGAGGATAGATCTCGTTTTTTGGTTCATGGCTACGTGGGAAATGAACGTTTGGCGAGCAATCTTGGCTGCGTAGCGAGTCGTTGGAGCTGTCCGGGTCCTCCCATTCATTGCAACAAGACCCATAGATGCTGTAGCACTCATCGCAGATTCTAGGGAAATTCGGATGGTTCTCGATCGGGGCGCCGCAACGTTGGCACTTTTGATCGGCAGTCGGGACAGTGCTGCTATCGGATTCTGTCATGGGATGGGAATTGACCAGCCGTCGTGGTATTGATTCGAGATTGAAGAAAAGAGTTATATCCGCAAGCCCGTACAGACTTGAAATCGATCGGGAAAGGGTCAGCTTGTTTGTTCTTGTTAGGAAATGGCCCTGCTCTCAATACGCGATCTAGTTAAAGCTTACCCTTCTGAAGGGGAAGGCCTAGTCGAAGTCGTAAACGTTGCCGGGTTTGAATTGCATCCGGGAGAACAGGTCTTGCTTCAGGGGGAGAGTGGTTCGGGAAAGTCTACTTTGTTGAACCTGATCGCGGGGATCGTGGTTGCGGATTCGGGAGAGATCCTGTTAAGCGGCGAGAATGTTTGCTCGCTCTCGGAATCGGCTCGAGATGCCCATCGGGCTCGATCACTAGGCTATGTATTCCAGAACTTTAATTTACTCAATGGCTATACCTGCTTGGAAAATGTGGAGTTGGGCATGAGTTTTGGGGCAGGGGCAGATCGCGAGTTTGCCCTCCAGCTTCTCGCCCGTGTCGGTCTTGCCAATCGCCAAAACTACCGCCCCGACCAGCTTTCGCAGGGCCAGAAGCAACGAGTCGCGATTGCGCGTGCCTTGGCGAATCGGCCTAAATTGGTCTTAGCGGACGAGCCGACAGGGAATTTGGATCCAACTAATGCCGCAATCGCTCTGGAACTCATTCAATCACTTTGCCGGGAAAATGGCGCGGCCCTTCTTTTCGTCAGCCACGATCCTCAATTGGTATCGAAATTCGGGCGAGTCATTGATTTGGCTGAATTGAACCAAGCCGTCTGTTTGAGCAGCAAAGGGGGAGGTATTGAATGAGTCCGGTTGCGATGGCATTTAGGGGCGTGCGGGAGCGCCGAGTTTCCAGTATCATCACTATTCTGGCGGTCGCGCTGGCCTGCAGTTTGCTGATGCTGGTTTGGGCATTTAAGAAAGAGGCGGAACAATCCTTTGCCGGGGCGAATGGCGGTTTTGATGCGGTGCTGGGTCCACGCGGCTCGAAACTGCAAATTGTGCTGAATGCCCTCTACCACCTCGACGAATCTCCGGGCTTGATGAAGTGGGAGGACTTTGAGCAGGTGACTAAATATCCCGCGATCGAAGCAGCCTATCCTATCGCAGTAGGCGATAACTATCGTGGATATCGCTTAGTGGGTACCGTTTCTGACTACCTGTCAAAACACAGCTATGCCGAGGACCGTGATTTCGAGCTAGAGGAAGGGGGAACGCTCTTTGAAGAAAAGTCGATGAATGCGGTCGTCGGCAATTTGGCAGCCCGCAGACTGGGGATGGAAGTGGGGGATACGTTTCATCCTTATCACGGGTTGATCTACAATGAGAGCGCGAAACACGAGGAGATCTATACCGTTACCGGAATTCTCAAGCCAACCGGTACCCCAGCAGACAAAGTTATTTGGATACCGATTAGTGGAATCCAGACGATGAGTGGCCACAACCCTAAGGCAGCTACCGACATAAGCGCGGCTTTGCTGAAGTTCAAGCAAGGCGCGAATATGGCGGGCTTCCAGTTGGACATGCTCTATAATAAGCAAGGCAATCGCTTGACTCTGGCATGGCCGGCAAATCGCACCATCGTGCAATTTTTCGACAAGATTAGCTGGTTCGACAAGATTCTACAAGCCGTAGCCGCACTCGTTGCGATTATCGCTGGAGGCTCCATCCTCGCAATTCTCTATAATACGATGAACGAACGCAAGCGAGACATCGCCGTGCTAAGAGCATTGGGCGCAAAGCGGTTTACGGTATTTACCATATCACTACTCGAAGCGGTTGGAATGACCTTGGCAGGGGTGGTGGCCGGATTTGTGGTGTATGCGGTTCTTGGATTCGCAATTGGTGAAGTCGTACAACGGGAAACTGGAGTCTTGTTAAACCCTTTTACTGGCAACGCGGCTATGATTTGGGCTCCTTTGGGAATGCTGGGTATCGGGGTCCTTTCGGGTTTGCTGCCGTCACTAAAAGCTTATCGCACAGATGTGTCTAAGAATCTATCATGAATGACAAAAAAGCTATCAAGAATGTGGGGGTATTGTTTGCCCTACTAGGCTCATTGCTACTAGGGACAGGATGTCCCCAGCCGAGCGAACCGAGTGGAGTCTCAAATGGCGGTCACTACCACGCGGCTCCTCATGGGGGTAGCTTGGTCATGCTGGGAAACCACATCGCTCAACTTGAGCTGGTCCCTGGTGAGCGACCGGGAGATTGGATCTTCTACATTCTTGATGGCGGAGCGGAGCGATTTGTGAGGATCGAGCAAGAGACGATCGAAGTGACGATGGACGGCATAGAGGCCGTTTTTCAGGCTACGGCTAATTCAGCCACAGGAGAAACCGTAGGGGATACCGCTCAGTTCACGGCAAAAGTGGATGGTTTAAGCGGCAAGAGTCGTTTTCCTGTCCGAATCGATGAAATCGTCGTGTTCCGCCAGCCGTTTTCCCAAGTGGAGTTTAACTTCCCGGAAGGGAAGCATTGAGTTCTCAGGAAACTTCACTAGAGTCTTGAGGTCGTTGAATCTACGTTTGTTATGAAAAGAAGATTTTTTACTGTTTTGGCGCTTTCGGTTTGCGGGATCATCACTCCCCTCGCCGTCGCTGAGGATCTTACCTTGAGCCTGGCTGATTTAAGCGCGTTTGAATACCAGCCAGAGGTACCCGAATCGGGAGACAAAGTGGTTCGAGCGGATAAGGCCTATCTTATGAGCTTCCTCCCGGAGGAGGTGTACAAGCTCGATAAGAAGAGTATTTCGATAACCGGCTACATGATGCCGATTAAGTCTGACGGCCAGGTCGTGCAGGAGTTTCTCTTGGTCGCCAATACCATGGCCTGCTGCTATGGGGTTATGCCCTCCTATAATGAGTTCATCTATGTTAAGATGTCTGGCCCTGGCGCTCTGGCGGTGGACAATGTACCCATTACGCTCCATGGCAGATTGTCGATCGAGGAGACCTGGGAAAACGGTTTTTTCAGTCACCTTTATGCGGTTCGTGGCCAGAAGGTGGAAATCGGAAAGTTCTAGCCTCTGTTAGCTCACTGATTGGAACGTGAGCCGTTACTAATTCAGGAACAACGGTGTCCGATTGGAATTGGGTGGAATCGATTTGAGTCCAGAGTTTAGGTTTTTTGCGTAATTAGTGGTAATCTCGAAATTCTCAACTCCCCATGAAGCTCAACCTTTCTAGACGTCATTTTTTAAGAGCGGTCGGAATGACCCTCGCCCTTCCGGCTCTGGAGTCAGTTCCATTAGCGTCTGCGGTTCAAAAGACGCTCGGCGCTTCGGGGAAGGCGAAAAGACTCGTTTGTGTGGGAGCCAACCTCGGTCTGCATGCTCCTTCGTTTTTTCCAGGTGAGACGGGTTCGAATTTTGGCGTAACTCCACTCTTGAAGCCGTTGATGAGGCACAAAGAGGAGTTTACGCTTTTCTCGGGATTGGACCACCGGTCTGGAAACGGACACAATAACTGGGATAATTTCCTTTGCGGAAATAAAGTTGGGGATGTCACGCTTGACCAGATCGCAGCGGAGCAATTGGGAGCTAAGAGCCGTATCGCATCACTTCAGCTGAGCGCGGGGCGCGGCAGCTTTCGTCAGAAGATGGTTTACAACCGGCAAGGGGTCCCACTGCCGATGATTGAAAGGCCCAGCGTCGTTTATCAGACCCTCTTCGGACTTCCGGACGATGTTGAGCGAACGGAGTACTTGATTAAGAGCGGTAAAAGTTCGTTAGACAAAGTGACGGGCGAAGCGAGGCATCTGCAAAATACGGTGAGCGCTAAGGACCGCGCTAAGCTGGACGAGTATTTCCAATCCGTGCGCGATCTCGAAAATCGAATGGAGCGCCAATTGAAGGGCTTGAATGAACCGAGACCTCGGGTTGATTATCAACTCCCTGAATTCGATCCCATCGCTCCCACTCTAATGCTGGAAAACCAGGCTCTCATGTATGATCTGATGGCCTTGGCTCTGGAAACGGATTCGACCCGAGTGATTACGATGTTCCTGCCTGGATTGGGTGAAGTGTTTACGATCAATGGCGAGGTCCTTTCGGCCGGTTACCACGCTCTCTCGCATCACGGTAACAATCCTGGGCTTATTGCGGACTTGATCAAGGTCGAGAGTGAACACATGCGTCTGCTGTCGGGTTTCTTGGACCAGCTGAAGACGAAGACGGATGCCAATGGCGTACCACTACTCGATTCAACCTTAGTTCTTTGGGGTGCTGGCATGGGTGACGCTAGCCGCCACTCAAACGCGAATCTCCCTGTGTTTTTAGCCGGCGGCGGTTTGAGGCACGGGTCTCATATCGCTATCGATCGGGATCGTTCAGATGCGCCATTGCTAGGCGATCTTTATATTACAATGCTCCAGCAGATGGGAATCGAGCAGGACCAGTTTTCCAATGCCAACCGGAACATGAACCAGTACTTGGTTTAGACAGGTTAACTGCGTGATCCGGGCAATCGAATTAGTGGTAGGGCTGCTTATCCCTAAGCAGCCGGAGAATAGGCGAAAGAAGCGGCTGCTTAGGGATAAGCCGCCCTACCAGATTCCCAGTATCTATTGGGCGATTTTTATCCTCTTAGTTCCAGTGATCGCTCATGCGAACGAGCCGATACCCAAAACTGAATACGCTTTGCTAGAGTCCTACTGCCTCGATTGCCACGATGACATCGAAAGAAAAGGAGAGGTCAGTCTTGAGGAGCTAGCGATCGACTGGCAGCAAAAGGAGAGGCTCGATATTTGGGAGCGTGCCCTCAGAATGCTTAAGTCGGGTGAGATGCCTCCCAAGAAGAAACGTCAGCCATCCACTGAAGAAAGAGACCGACTCATCGGCTGGCTAGACGCATCGCTATCTAAACATTCGCCTATTGGTGGTACCGTGATCCGGCGACTCAATCGGAGAGAGTACGTCAATAGTATCAACTCCTTACTGGATATTGGATACGTACTTCCAGATAGCTTTCCGATCGACAGCGAATCTCATGGTTTCGATAATCAAAGCGAAGCGCTCCCCTTGTCGGGTGCGCTGATGCAGTCGTATTCAGAAGTTGCGACTGACTTGGCTGAAAAGCTTTTTCCCCCATTGCGAAAGCCGATTGAGCCATCCGAGTCTTACTTGACTGCGGCTGATTTCACATATGCCTACTCATCGGGCCTTCTTGTCGATGATGTGATGAGATTGGTTTCGAGTTCGGAGGCCATATCGGCTAGCGCGAGTTGGCCAAGTAAATTCGAGGCGAGCACTACCGGCATTTATCGCGTCAATTTGGAGCTTTCAGCCTTTAATCCGACTGAAGGGGATTCGATTATTTGCAGCGTTCATGCGGTTGATGCGGTTGAAGCTCCGGGTCAACGAATAGACTCGATTCGGTTGTTGGGTGAATTCGAGATCTTAGAATCCTCCAGCAGGGAATATTCGATGGAGGCGCTCCTCGAAAAAGGGGAGACCATTGCGCTACGGTACGGAAATTCTTTGTTGGCAGAGGATAGGGAGAAACTCCCAGCTCATGTGAAAAAGCTCTTTCTCGAGGAACCGCTCCTTGCCGCAGCCTATAAGCAAGCCGATGGGGTGGTCGAACGAGGTCGTATTGGCTGGGAGCGATTGAAAACTCTGATGAAATCAGACCTGCTTCCAGAACCTCCTGAAGAAGAGTCATTGGATGAGCTGGTCAAGCTCGTGACAAAGAATCTTCGCCTGACGACCGAAGTCCTGCAGTACAAGCATTTCGAGGAAGGCCCTGCCCTTGACGTCCACAAAGCAATAGCATTCGGTCCCATTGAGTTAGCTGACGGTGCGGACGATCTATACTGGAAAGGTAAATCAAGTCAGCTGACGGCATCCCTGAGGGGCAGAACGGATCAGGCTGCTGTAGAAGAGTTTTTGCAGGAGTTTCTTCCCAGAGTATTTCGTCGCCCGGTTAAAAAGTCAGTGATTGATGAATACGTAGCTATGGTCGAAGCGGAGCGTAAACCATCTGGCAGGCTGGAGGAAGGATTGCATTTTGCCTTTCGAACGGCTTTGACATCGCCTTATTTTTTGTACCGAGATTTTGAATCAGGACCTCTGGATTCTTTTGATTTAGCATCGCGGTTGTCCTATTTTCTAACTTCACGCCCTCCTGATGCTGAACTCTACAAACTGGCTCGGAATGGAGCGCTTTTAGATTCGTCGAAGTTGCGTGACCAAGCGATCCGATTGCTGAGTAAAAAGGAATTGGACACTTTTGTTGAGAGCTTTCTCGACCAATGGCTGGACTTGGCAGCGTTAGATCAACTTACTCCCGACAAAACACTCTTCCCAGAGCCAAGGAAGTTCAAGTACGGGGATGATGAAAAGAGATCGCTCATAACCGAGCCCAACCTCTTCTTCACAGAGATGTTGGCTTCTAATCGACCCATAGTAGACTTTATCGATCCCGGTTTTACATACACGAATGAATCGATCGGCACTTATGTATACGAGCTTCCGATGAGAAAGAACAGAGACCGGAAGGATCTTCAGAGGGTGGAGTTTGAAAAGGGGGGTCGGTACGGAGGAATCCTTGGGATGGCGGGGATCATGACCGCAACGGCGAACGGAGTTGATACCCAACCGGTTGTTCGCGGCGTATGGATGTTAGAGAATATTCTAGGGGATCCGCCTCGGGATCCGCCCGATGCGGTTCCCGCTTTAACCCCTGATACTTCCAAGGCGGAAACCCCCCGTGAGATGCTTGCGGCCCATATGTCAGATGACTCGTGCGCGGGGTGCCACAAGAAAATCGATCCGATAGGATTTGTTTTTGAGTCATTCGATCCGATCGGCCGTTGGCGTACCCACTATCCAAATCTGTCGGGAAAATCCAAAGACAAGTCAAACAAAGGCCTTCCCGTCGAGACGGACGGTGTTTTACCCGACGGCACTATCCTGCGAGATATCAGAGACCTTAAAACCTATCTTGTGAACGACATAACACCCTTCGCCGAATGCCTTTCTGAAAAGCTCCTCACCTATGCCACCGGCCGTTCCATGAACTACAGTGACCGGAAGCTCATTGGGAAGATTGTTGATGCGAATGTTGAGACCGAGGAAGGTTTCAAGGACTTGCTTCTAGACCTGATTGATTCGGAGAGTTTCCGGACGAGATAGTTTGCGTAGTCTTGGCAAAGACCGTTTAGTTTTCCAGACGGTGTAGTTGTGAAATGACCCATTTTCGTATCGCTAGTAAAGTTGCCTTCACGGCCTTGGTTTTGAACTTAGCAAATTTTGCCTATGCGAAACCGATAAATGTAAATCTTGTGACTACGGCGGGAGAGATCCGTTTTGAGCTCTTTCCTGATAAGGCCCCATTGACGGTCGCGAACTTCCTAAAGTATGTCGAAGGAGGGCATTTTGAGGGTGGCAGTTTTTATCGGGTGGTTCGTATGGATAACCAAGAACAGAATACGGTGAAAATTGAAGTGATCCAAGGAGGATTGGCGGGGAAGGAAGGGGCTGTATCGTTTGATCCCATTGTCTTGGAAAGGACGAGTGAAACGGGGCTCAAGCATCTTCATGGAACCTTGTCCATGGCTCGTAGCGAGCCCGACTCAGGGACCTCGGAGTTATTTATCTGCATCAACGATCAGCCCAGTTTGGACTATGGCGGTGAGCGCAATCCCGATGGTCAGGGATTCGCAGCGTTTGGAAGGGTGATTGATGGAATGGAAATTGTTAAGCGCATCCAGGAAATGAAGACGATTCCCTCAGATCCGGACAAACTAGAATACACCAGTGGTCAATCGCTGGTGGAGCCGGTTTTGTTTGTTTCATTCGAACGAGATTGAAACCGCATAGGATCTATAAATTGCTAATAGCGCCCTGTTGAATATGAGTGTCCCAAAGCCAAACGTGATTCTCATCGTCGCCGACGACATGGGCTACGGTGATTTTGGGGCTTTCAATCCAGCCGTCCAGACGCCCAATCTTGATTCGTTGATGAATGAGGGCATGTGTTTCCGTCAGCACTACTCCGCTTCGCCGATTTGTTCTCCGGCTCGGGCATCACTAATGACCGGTCGCGTTCCTCATCGTACGGGGGCCATAACCCAGCATGAGCTTCATGGTTTGGACCGCATCGCGTTGCGAGAGGTTACGATGGCAGACATGTTTCAGCATTCCGGATACGCGACCGGTTTGGTGGGCAAGTGGCACAACGGAGCTCTCGACAATCGGTTTGAGCCAAATGCCCGTGGTTTTCAGGAGTTCGTCGGTTTTTGCGGCGGCTGGTCCGACTACTACGACTACACACTGCGAGTTAATGAAGGCTATCGTCAGTCTGATGGGCGGTACATGACCGACGTCCTGACTGAAGAAGGGCTCTCATTCATTGAGAGACACCAGGATTCTCCATTCTTTCTTCAGATGGCCTACACCGCACCGCACTCTCCTTTTCAAGCGCCTGAGGAGGCCGTTGAAAAATACCGATCACTGGGGCTGAATAGAGTGACCGCCACTACTTATGCGATGATTGAGATCATGGATCAAGGGATTGGACGTATCCTCCAATCTCTCGAGGACAAGCGCCTGGCGGAAAACACCATCGTACTCTTTACCAGCGACAATGGTCCGGCGTTTTTCAATCCTCCCTACATGTTGGAACCGGGGGAGGACACTTTCAACGAACGTTTTAATTGCGGGATGCGGGGCAGCAAAGGCTGGATCTATGAAGGCGGTATTCGCGTTCCCATGATCGTTCGCTTCCCTGGGCGAATAGCGGCAGGGGCCGTGAATGATGACCTGACTCACTTTACCGACTGGCTCCCAACCCTCATCACGTTGACAGGAGCTAGTCGGGTCTATGGGCCCGCATTCGATGGTCATGATCTCTCGCCGAAACTTTTGGGAGGGGAGGTCAACCTTGAGCCCAGGCGGTTTTGGCAATGGAATTTCTACGAGCCGAATATTGGTACCAATGCCGCGATGCGAGACGGGAACTGGAAATTGGTGAGACCGATGATCAAGGGCACACGCTTCTTTAGCAAAGAGCTTTATGTGAGCGAAGAGGATGAACGCAGAACCCAGGCCTTTGTAGAGGCGGATCAGCGGCACAAAAAGGACCCGCTTTCAGTTTCCGAACTGCTTCCGGTTCCCAGGGTGAACCTTCCCCCGCCCGAAACCCCTGAACTCTACGATTTGTCAATCGATCCAGGAGAGGAGAATGACTTAGCCGCAAAGTTTCCAGATAGAGTGAGCAATATGCTAGGGCAACTTGAGACTTGGTTTGAGGAAGTGGAGGCAGAGCGAAGGACGATTTCGGATATTAAAAAATAAGCTCCATTTTTGAAGTTGTTCATGGTGTAGGAGCGGTTTTATACCGCGATTGGACTAGCGTTAAGATATTATCACCTCAGAGGGTGTCCCATAAGTCGAAAGGTAGGGCTGACTATCCCAAGTCAGCCGCATTGTTTCATCCTTTTTCAGCTGCTTAGGGCTTCGGCCGCGAGCTCAGTCGAACGGATAAGCAGTCCTACCTCCCCGCTTAGTATTTGATACATATAAGGCACTTTCTTAGAAATCGCGGTGTAAAACCGCTCCTACGTTTTGGCCTAGTGCCAATTCAATCTTTGCCTTTTAAGCTTCATTCAAAATGTCCCCAAATTTTAGGCACCTCAAAATCTGCGGGCAGTCCTGAGGGAGGAATATGCGGGGGTACCGCTTGGCCAGACAGTTCCTGGAATTTCGTTTTCAGTCGCTGGAAATCTCGAGGGCTTTTCTGATGCAAATCGTTTTTCTCGTAGGGGTCGGTTTTTAAATTGTACAATTCCCATTTGTCTTCCCCTAGTGAGGTGGGGACGTTCGCGTTGGCGGTTCCATTGCGTATCAGCTTCCAGTCGCCCATACGAAGGGCACCTCGAAATGGGGTGGAGTCGATTAGGATGTATTCGTGAGGAGAACGCCTTCCTCGGGTAATCGTCGCCCAGGCGTCTTTTCCGTCCAGGGACTTTTCCTGCTTAAGGGAGGTTCCGGTTAATCCCAGTAGAGTGGGATAGAGATCCGTAATATGTAGCGGTTCCTTAACTACGGAGCCTTCCTTGATGGTCCCTTCCCAGACCATGATTGCTGGAGCCCGGACGCCACCTTCATAAACGTGGGATTTCTCTCCGCGCAGATCGCCATTGGAGCCCGCTCGCAGAATGCCCCCGTTGTCAGAACAGAAGAAGATCAGCGTATCCTCTCTTGGAAGGCGCTGGCTGGCCGCATCAACAATCTGGCCAATGGCATCGTCCATGCTGGTGACCATTCCCGCGTGGGTCTGCCTTATCTTGTCTTTGATGTGTTTATTCCGTTCTAAATGCTCATCGGGCGCTTGGTAGGGAGAATGAGGAGCGTTAAACGGCACGTAGAGAAACAGCGGCGTACCAGGGTCGTGTTCCTTAATAATTCGAGATGCTTCTCTTCCGATCAAGTCAGTGGTGTAGCCTTCGTCATAGTTCGGCTGATCGTTCTGGTGCCAGTCGTGACCCCCTTCACGCTTGTGAGTGTAATAGTCGAGCGCCCCGTTATAGTGCCCGTATTGTTTGTCGAAACCGCGTTGCAATGGAAGATATTCGGGTATGGCGTGCCCCAGATGCCATTTTCCGACGACGGCAGTTGTGTATCCACTTTCCTTTAAGGCCTGTGGAAGAGTCCTTTCGTCAAGTGGCAACCCGTGGCTGGCCCAGGGTCGCACCACGCTACACTGCATTCCTAGTCGAATGGGATAGCGACCGGTCATTAGTGCTGCTCGAGTCGGGGAACAGACGGACTGGACATAAAAGGGGTCGATCACTACGCCTCGGCTGGCAAGTTGGTCGATGTGCGGTGTTGAGATATTACTGCCTCGATGGCTCATGTCGCGGCTACCCAGATCATCGGCCAGCATTAGGATGATATGCGGACGATCCGCCGCAAAAGCAGTTGTTGTCGCGATCGCCAAAGCGCTCAACAGAGTTAAGGTAGACTTGGGGTTCATAGCGAGAGATGATGGGCAACTAACGTCCCAAGGGCAACGGGATTCTCGTTGAATACAGCAAGAGAAGCAGACCTTGGGAACGCCGCGCCCCAGTTCAGCCAACAGTAGTTCCTATCCAATCAGACCCCGGGCGCGGCGTTCCCGGGAAGACTTTGGTCGAAGCTATTTATTTAGAGGGATGGGATTCTCCACGAATGCAGCCGGCCGGCTGTTTGCGGCGAGGTCGGCAGCGAACGAATCTATGTGGCCCATGAGGCGCTTAGCGATCTGCGGATGCCTATTAAGAACGTTGTTGGATTCGCCAATATCGTTCTTCAAGTCATAAAGTTCTGAGGTCTTTCCCTCGTTGATGTGCAATTTCCAGTTGCCCGATCGCACGGCGAGGAGCGTTTCGCCTCGGTGATAGAAGAAGGCCTCGTGCGGAGACTTCTGGTTGTGAGCGAGTACCGGCCAGATGTCTTTACCATCGATTACGCGATCGGAAGGAATCCGAGCTCCCGCTAGTTTTGCGAATGTGGGGAATAGATCCATGGCGGTCATGAGTTCAGCATTCGTTGTGCCTGCAGGAATCTTTCCCGGCCAGCGAACGACAGTGGCTTCCCGCATCCCGCCTTCGTAGGTACTGCCTTTTCTGCCCCGAAGCGGTCCGGCACTTCCCACGGCGGGCCCATTGTCGGAGGTGAAAATCACAAAGGTGTCTTCGTCGATGCCTTCCTTTTTCAATGTATCCAAAATCATCCCGACAGACGAGTCGATCTCTGCGATGGCTTGTTTAAAAAGCAGGTCCCTTGTCTTGTAATCGACGGACTCCCTTTCGTCTTTCAACTTGTCCGTGATTTCCGATCCCACTCCCTGCATGTAGGATGGCGAAACGTGGAGGGGCCGGTGAGGGATGGGTTGAGGCAGGTATAGGAAGAAGGGATTGTCTCTATTTTCTTCAATAAATCGAACCGCCCGTTCCGTAACCCGCTGCGTGAGGAAGTCCGCATCCGGGTCCATTTCGATGACCGATTCTTGGTCCAGAAGAGGCAGTGCCGGGAACTGGAAATGGTCTTGTCTCGGATGATAGGGGTGGATGTCGTGGCTGTAGGGGATACCGAAAAACTCGTTGAATCCTTGGCGGGTCGGAAGAAAGGGCGGTTGATCGCCGAGATGCCATTTCCCGAATATCCCCGTTCGGTAGCCGGCGCCCTTCAGTACCTCCGCGATCGTAATTTCATCTGGGTTGAGTCCCTTTGAATCGGCTGAGAGGAGTACCCCAAATCGAGAGCCTAGCCCCATATCGACACGCTGGGCATAACTCCCGGTCATGAGCGCCGCCCGCGAAGGGGTGCAAACCGGTGCGGCGACATAAAAACTGGTCAGCTTCATTCCCTCCGCCGCCATCTGGTCAATTCGAGGCGTATCCACGTGTTCACCTCCAAAGCAACTCAGGTCTCCATAGCCCTGATCGTCTGTGAAAATGACTATGAAATTCGGCTGAGTAGCCAATAGGCTAACGCTTAGGCTCACTCCAACAATAATTAGAGGTATGGTGAAATTTCTCATTCGTTCTCTCGTCCAGTTGGTCTGCGATTTAGGGCCGAATAGGTCCTCATCTGGCGATGTCGGGTCGTTTAGGTTCGTCATCGAAGAAGCGGGCGTTGGCTCCGATCCGATCGATATCGCCGATATCATTGCGGGCACCTTCCGCTAAGTGTAAGAGTCTATCAACTACACCTGGATATCGAGAGGAAACGTCCCTGCTTTCGTCGATATCGGTTTCCAAATTGAAGAGTAGAGGACTCGTGATATCGAAGACGTCTTCCGGTTTGCTGTAACGCGCCCAAAACGTATCCCTTGTTCTCGCGACGTGGAGCTTCCATGGGCCGGACCGGACAGCCTGAAGTTGGGTGCGTTGGTAGTAGTAATAGGCATCCGTTGGACTTTTTGCCCCCTCAACGCCATGAATGAGGTCGCGAATATCATGCCCATCGATGACTCGGTCAGTGGGTGCGTTGCCGCCTGCGAGCTTCGCGATCGTAGGAAGCATGTCTAGGGTCGAGGCTATTTCCGTACAAACGGCCCCTGCAGGAATTTTGCCGGGAGCCCACATAATGCAAGGCACGCGCAACCCCCCTTCCCAGGTAGAGGTTTTGGCGCCTCTCAAGGGGAGGGCAGAACCGCCATGGGCTTCGGCATCCGGACCAATCCGTTTAATGTGGCCTTCGCTATGACCGAGATACCAGGGGCCATTATCACTCATATAGAAAACATAGGTGGATTCATCCAATCCTTCTTCTTTTAGCGTTTCAAAAATGCGGCCAACATTCCAATCGATCTCTTCAATTACATCTCCATAGATTCCTCCTTTAGATTTGCCTTCGAATGGTTTTGATCTTTCCAAACGGATGTGCGGCATCGTGTGGGGCATGTAGATAAAGAAGGGAGTGTCCTTGCTGCGCTTAATAAATCCGATGGCTTCATCAGTGTAGCGGCGAGTGAGCTGACTCATGTCAGTCTCCATCTCGAGGATGCTTTCGTTGCGAACGAGATTAGCCCGTGAATCGTTGCTGCTGGGTGTGCCGAAGAAGTAGTCAAACCCCTGGTGAGTGGGCATCAGTTCGGGGGCGTAGCGTTTGGGGTCCTGGGAATGTCCGGCGAGGTCCCATTTCCCGAATGCGGCCGTGGCGTAGCCTAAAGGTTTCAGCACCTCGGCAATGGTTACTTCTTTCGAATGAAGGTAAGGATGAACATCGACCCGATTTCCCTTTGTGGCTACGCGAAGCGGATAGCTCCCGGTCATCAAGGCAGCACGGGAGGGACCGCAGACCGTTTGGGCGTAGTAATCAGTGAAACGCATGCCCTCATCGGCCATGCGGTCGAGGTTTGGCGTATTTATGTTAGGAGAGCCGAATACACCGATGTCTTGATAGCCTTGGTCGTCTGCAAAGATCAGAATGAAGTTTGGTTGTTTTGTGTCGCCATCGGCTCGGTACGACAGGCTCACCACAGGTGGCGGGGATGGGGATGTGCGGGATTGCGTGGCCAAAGTTCTCGAGTCTCCAATCTCGCGTTGATCGGCTCCGTGGGAATGGGCGCTTCCGAGCGACTGGCGCGTTTCCACAGCTTCCTGTAGTAGTGCCGTCACTACTTCGGGATTGGAATCGGCGACGCTACGCGATTCCCCAATATCGTTGGAGAGATCGACGAGAAAGGGTTTGTCCAATTCCAGGAAGGTTTCCTTGCCAGCCTTTTGCCACCAGGGAATGTCCTCAGCCGTTCTAGGTAGATGAAGCTTCCACTGGTCCTTGCGTATGGCTTGGAGGTTGTTGTCGTTGTAGTAGTAGTCGATTTCCCGGGGCGGGTTAGCTGATTCTCCCGTCAAGATTTGCCAGACGTTTCTTCCGTCCAGGACCCGATCGTTTGGAACTTGAATTCCCGTAATCGCAGCGATCGTGGGCAGAATGTCCATTGAGCTGATGGGCGTATCACACACGAGACCTGCCGGTAGGTGACTGGGCCAATGAAAGACGGCCGGAACGCGATGACCCCCTTCGAAGGTATTGAACTTACTGCCACGAAAGGGTCCTGAGGAATCGTATTCGCCGGCGTAGCGAGTAAGCGGCCCATTGTCGCTCGTGAAAATGACAAGGGTGTTCTCAGCGATTCCCAATTCCTTCAATGTATCCAGAATAACCCCTGTACTCGCATCGAGTTCCTCAATGATATCGCCGTAGTCGCCCCCTCGCGATTTTCCGGCGTAGGCTGGATTGGGCTTTAGGGGAACATGGGGATAGTTGTGAGCAAGATAGAGGAAGAAGGAACGGTGCTGATTATTTGTAATAAACTCAACAGCCTTTTCCGTGTAGTTGGATGTCAGCAAGGACAGATCGGTCACTTCTTCAATCACCTCTCGATCGTTGAAGAAACGCTTGTCGTGATTAAAATTGGACGGCATGCCGTAGTAGCTGTCGAATCCTTGAATGAGTGGGTGGAAAACTTCGTCGAATCCAAGATGCCATTTGCCGATCATACCCGTAGCGTAGTCTTTATTCTTCAATAGTTCGGGAATGGTAACTTCGTTTGGGTGCAGGCCTAAATGCCGATGCTCGGGCCGAGCCGGACTGATGCCGTTGGGAATCCCTACTCGTTGCGGGTAGGAACCGGTCAAAAGCGCGGCCCGTGAAGGCGTGCAAATGTTGGCGGCGGTCCGGTAACCCGTAGCCCGTACGCCTTGCGACGCCATTTTGTCGATACGCGGCGTATCGATGAACTCCGAACCATAACAGCTAAGATCGCCATAGCCCAAGTCGTCAGTGAGGATGAGAATGACATTGGGTGGTTTTCCTGCTGAAAGTGAGGAAGTTGATATGCAGATACAAAATAGTGCAAATCCGGTCAGGATTTTGAACGATTTGGCCCTCATAGACGTGTTCCGTTTGCTTCACGAATTTCGTCTAAGCGCCGTTTCATGGCTTCGGCGATTTCGGGGTGATCGCGAATGACGTTGTTGGTTTGGCGAAAGTCCTTTCTCAAATTGTAAAGCTGCTCCTTGGGGGCTTCGGGTTTTATATTTCCGTTTTCCATATCGCTGTTTTTCTGTCCGGCAAAATCGACAGCAGGAAACCCGCCAAAGCCATGTGTTCCGAGTTCTGGACTGCTGAAGCCCCCTCCCGCTTGGGCGGGGATATACATCCAGTCACCGTCTCTTAGGGAAAGATGCGTTTTCCGAAAAGCGGCCAAAACTAGATGATCACGTATTTGTGTTTTGGGGTTACTGGTTAGTGCGGGTAGAATATTGAAACTATCGGGTCCTTCGCTGTCATTGAGCTCCTGGTCAGTCAGCGCCGCCAGTGTTGCGATAAGGTCGACGTTGGAAACCAACTGATCCGATACGGTTCCAGCGGGGATTTTTCCTGGCCAGCGGGCGATGAAGGGAACGCGGTGGCCCCCTTCCCATGCGTCGAACTTGAATCCAAGCAGATCGCCGTTTTGATTGTGACCTCGCTTCCAGGCGTCCTGCCCACCGAGATTAATCATTCCCCCGTTGTCGCTGGTAAAGATGACCAGTGTATTGTCGGCCAAGCCTTCGTCTTCTAGCGTTCGAGTCACTTCGCCTACGATCCAGTCCAGCTCATGAATGAAGTCGCCATAACGACCCGCCTCGCTGGTGCCTTGGAATTGAGGGTGGGGTGTAAAGGGATGGTGGATATTGGTGGTGGCGAAGTAGAGGAAAAACGGGTCGTCTTTGTTTTCCTTGATCCAGGACACCGCTTTACCCGCGAGGGTTGTGCCGACATAAGTGTCATCGTAGAGGGCATGAGCGGCCTTTGCCCCGCCGATCTGGTTGATGCCCATCTTTTCCAGATGTATCGGTGTATCCGCTACTTCGTCATAGACAAGAGGGTCGCTCGGGTCGAGTCCCACTACGTGATGATTCTCGACGTAGACGAAGGGCGGATGGCTATTTACCACCGGCATTCCGAAGTAGTAGTCGAATCCTAGCTCGAGCGGCCCGGGCTTGAGCTCCCCATTCCAGTCGGGTGTTTCTTCGCCGAAGCCCAGATGCCACTTACCGATGCAGGCCGTATTGTATCCCGAACGTTTCATTACATCTGCTACGGTCGTTTGCTCGGGATCGACGATCAGTCCAACTTTCAGGAATACCGGTGTCCAGTGATCTCCTCGAAAGGCGTATTCGCCGGTTAGCAAGCAGTAGCGGGAGGGCGTACAGACCGCAGAGGCCGCGTGAGCATCGGTAAAGCGGCGTCCCTCTGAGGCTAGCCGGTCGATGTGGGGGGTCCGAACCTTGGTCGCCCCATAACAGCTGGTATCACCATAGCCGACGTCGTCGGCGAAAATGATCACGACGTTGGGAGGGCGCTGGGCGGTGGCTGAAACGAGAATAAAGAAGTAAGATGCAAGAAGAAGGGAGAGGACTTTGGAAAGGTGTTTCATGATAGTGTTGCTTGACGTAGGGACCGACGGTCCGGCGGTCCGCGGCGGTGGATGATGCTAGGCAATGCGGATCGTCGGGCCGTCGATCCCTACCTTGATTGGGGAAAAATTCAGTTTCGTTCGGGGGCGGTTCGGGGGGCTTTCTTGTAGCGTTCGAGAAGGGCTTTCATTTCTCGGGCAATTTCGGGGTGTTGGTGATAAAGATTTTGAGTTTGGATTAGGTCGGCTTCCAGATCGTAAAGCTGTGCGGGCGGGGCATTAGACTTCAGTTTTCCATCTTGGATATCGCTGTTGACGTGTTGGGTCAACAACAAGGCGCCTGGACCTCCTCGCTCGTAGTCCGTCTCCAGCTTTCCCCGAAAGCCACCACTTCCTTGAGCATCGATATAAACCCACTTGTCCTTTCGGATGGTTAGATTCGTCTTTTTATTGGGGCTCAATATGAGGTGGTCGCGTATTTGCTTTTCTGGGGAATCAATTAAGGCAGGGAGAATGTTGAAACTATCTGGCCCCTCCTGGTTGTTGAGGGGTTGATTGACCAAGGCTGCCATAGTGGCGATCAGGTCTACATTACTGATCAATTGGTCGGAAACAGTTCCCGCGGGGATCTTACCTGGCCAGCGGGCGATGAACGGAACGCGATGGCCGCCTTCCCACGCCCCGAACTTGAAACCCAGCAACTCTCCATTGAGGCGATGCCCCGCCTTCCAGGCATCCTGCCCCCCCACGTTGAACATGCCACCGTTGTCGCTGGTAAATAAAACCATAGTCTTTTCGTCTAGGCCTTCTTCTTTCAAAGTATTCATTACTTCGCCGACCATCCAGTCGAGTTCGTGTACGAAGTCACCATAGCGACCTGCCTCGCTGGTCCCTTGAAAGCGGGGAGCGGGAGTGAAGGGATGGTGAATGTTGGTGGTAGAAAGAATGAGGAAAAACGGATCCGCTTTGTGTTCACGTATCCACTTCACCGATTTTTCCGTGAGCTTGGTTCCCACTTCGCGATCTTTGTAAAGAGCGTGAGCCGCATCAGCCCCACCGATGTCGTCGAGTTTTCTCTTTTCCGGAAAGACTTCTGTATTGGCCCTTTGGCCGTAGACGAACGGATCTTCTGGAACCAGTCCAACCACCCGATGGTTTTCGACATACACAAAAGGCGGGTGGCTGTTCACAACCGGCACGCCAAAGTAGTAGTCAAATCCAAGTTCCAAGGGACCGGGTTTTAGGTCGCCGTTCCAGTTGGGGGTGTCTTCGCCGAATCCAAGGTGCCACTTGCCTATGATGGACGTCTTGTAACCTGCGCGTTTCATCACATCGGCGACAGTCGTCTGATTTGAATCGATGATTAACCCGACCTTTAGGAAAACGGGTGTCCAGTGGTTCCCCCGAAAGGCGTATTCACCGGTGATCAGGTTGTACCGCGAAGGCGTGCACACCGCTGATGCGGAATGGGCATCGGTGAATCGGCGACCTTCTGCAGCGAGTTGGTCGATATGGGGTGTATTGATCTTGGTGGCGCCGTAGCAACTTAGATCGCCGTAGCCAAGGTCGTCGGCGAAGATGACCACCACGTTGGGAGGGGCCGCGGTTGCCAAATTGAGGAGGAAGAGGGATGAAGCAAGAAGGGGGAAGAGAGATTTGGTTGGAATTTTCATTGGGGTGCTGATTTGTGTTTGGGGCCGACGTCTCGTGTCGGTTGGAGTGGCGGATCGCTGGGCCGTCGATCTCTACCTTTATGGGTTAGTTGATAAGATAACGGAAGTCTAATGGAATGAATTTGTCTTGGGATCGCGATGTAAAACCGCTCCTACACATCCCGAACGTAGGGCTAGCGCTTGCGCTATGCCGCATTGGCCCATTCGCGACTCTAACTACGCGGTGTAGCGCAAGCGTTAGCCCCACGAATGAATTGTGGTAGGGACCGGAGTCGGAGTGATTTGATGCTCGTGGAGAACGGTAGACTGACTTGCCGAGGTCAAGCGACTTCTCCTTCCTCCCTTTAAGCCGCCGCCGCATTTTTCGGCCGGGAGAGAAGTCTCCAAATGTCGAAGCGGTCAACGAGGACCCCGCCGAGAATGACGAGGGCGGTGATGACTTTGCTGAACGAACTATCATATCCGAGAAGGTTGACCATATTCTGGAGAACGAGTAGCACGGTCGTTCCGAGAACAATCCCAATGACGGTCCCTTCGCCACCGCGGAGACTGCAACCTCCGAGCACGGCTCCGGCGATTGCGTAGAGCTCGAAGAAGTTGCCATGAATCGAAGGAACCACATCGGCAGTGTAGAGGGCGAAGAAGAGGGCAGAAACGGCGGCTAGCACGCTGCAAATGATGTAGGCAAAGGCCATGATGAGAACCGTATTGATTCCCGAGTAGCGTGCGGCTTGTTCGTTTCGACCCAGGGCGAGTAGGTAGCGACCGAATACAGATAGGTGAAGCAGGTAGTAGACGATTAGGCAGATTGCGATAAAGGTGATAAAGGCCGCTGGTAGCCCGAAGATTTCACCGGTCAAGAGACTTTCGAGCCCCTCGACATTGAATTTGGCATCGTAGTAGCCGATTGCCGTGTCGTGCGTCATGGTCTGGGCGAGGCCTCGGTATCCCAGTAATCCGCACAACGTAACAACGAAAGCAGGCATCCGTATTTTCGCGATAAGCCAGCCGTGTAAGACTCCGACCATTACGGAAAAAAGAATAAGCACCAAAATTGCGGGAGCCCACGGCATGCCGGGAATCCAGGCGTGCGATCCTGTGAGGAAAAAGAAAAAGACCGTCCCGAAGAGAGCCATCAATGAACCGACCGATAGATCGATCCCGCCGGAGATGATGACCAGCCCCATCCCGAGGCTGAAAATTCCATACATGCCCACTTGGCGAGAGAGGTTCTCCAAATTTCTTAGAGATAGGAATCGTGATTCGATCAGGGACTGTATGAAGCTGTTCGCTTCCGTATTGCGGGAGAAGAAGATTGTCCAGAATGCGACAAAAAGAAGCACTACGGCGAGACAGCCTTCTTTACGGTATCGGTTGAAAAAGCGTGAAAGGGGTGTGTTCATTTCGTTTTAGGAAGCGCTCGTTGCGAGGCTCTGCTGTACGGCCAGTGTCATGATGGCTTTCTCTGAAAATTCATTTCTATTGAGGATGCCTGATAAAGTCCCCTCGTGCATGACGGCAATCCGATGGCTCATGCCAAGAAGTTCTTCCATGTCGCTGGAGATCATCAGAATAGCGCATCCTGTCTCGGCTAGACGGACGATCGCCTGATAAATCTCTTGCCTGGCCCCCATGTCAATTCCGCGTGTGGGTTCGTCGAAGATCATTACCTTGGGGGCAAGGGTCATCCATTTTGATAGGACGACCTTTTGCTGATTCCCACCGCTAAGACTGGACACGGGTAGTTCAGCATTCGGAGCCTTGACGCCGAATTCCCGTAGCCATTTATCTGTTTGAATCCGCTCGGACTTGAAATCGATGCGAGAGCGTCTGCTAAACTGGCTAAGCGAATTTAGGGTCATATTCTCACGGATAGTCATCTCCAGAATCAATCCGCTTGCCTTACGATCCTCGGGAGCCAGGAAGACGCCATTA
Organism: uncultured Opitutaceae bacterium; assembly: GCA_937942145.1. Lineage (GTDB taxonomy): Bacteria > Verrucomicrobiota > Verrucomicrobiia > Opitutales > Opitutaceae > Pelagisphaera. The sequence goes on along the minus strand of CALDFV010000186.1, from coordinate 18,431 downwards.
GCGATTGTATTTTTCACTTTTCCTCGGGTAAGCGGTTGCCCGTTTACGGACATCGTCCCGGAGGGCGAGGAATCGACGCCAAACAATGCTTGAGCAAGCTCTGATCGACCGGCTCCTACGAGACCTGCCATGCCAAGGATTTCTCCGGCTCGGACCGAAAAACTGGCATTGCCCTTGGGCCATCTTCGAGTGCTGAAGTTTTCAACTGAAAAGACAGTTTCGGTATTAACTGGATTGCTTTCTGGATACACTTCGCTCAAGTCACGGCCAATCATCATAGAGATCATCCGATCCCGACTAATCTCTTCAGCGTTCAGTTCACCCGCGTTTTCTCCGTCGCGAAGACCGACCACTCGATCGGCGATTTTCTCGACCTCCGACAATCGATGCGAAATGAAAATGATCGCCATGCCTTGGCCCTTCATTTTTTTCACCAATTTTAAAAGAGTATCGGCTTCTTGGATAGAAAGGCTTGAAGTGGGCTCGTCCAGAATCAGAAGTTTGGCATCCATCGACAATGCCTTGGCGATTTCCACCAGTTGTTGCTGGCCATTGGTCAATCGAGAGACGGAAGTTCGTGGATCCAGATGGAGCCCGAGCGCTTCGAGAATGGGCAGGGCCATTTTATGTAGCGCCCTCTGGTCTATGCAACCGAAGCGTCTGGGTTCGCGAGCCAGGAAGATGTTCCCTGCGATATCTATGTTGTCGAGCAGGTTGAGTTCTTGATGAACGAAGCTGATGCCGAGCTGCTCCGCCGCTTTCGCTCCTTGAATGGTTACGGGGGCCTTATCGAATCGTATTTGGCCAGTGCTCGGCGGGTGAACACCACCGAGGATTTTCATAAGGGTTGATTTGCCGGCCCCGTTTTCTCCAATCAGGCCGACGATTTCTCCTGCCGCTATCTCAAAATCTACTTTCGAAAGCGCCTGGACGAATCCGAAGGATTTCGAAATTTGGGATAGTTGGAGGATAGGGGGCAATTGTTAAGGCTGAAGGGTGAAAGTTGAATGCTTAACAAATAAATTGGGTGAGGCTGGTTCTTTAGTCAATGGTAGGGCCTCTTATCCTTAAGCGGTCGAATTCGATCTGGTTCGTTGCGGCTGCTTAAAGATAAGCATCCCCACCTTAGTGGGCGATCGATGCTTTCCAAGTGTCACATTGGGCTTTGTATTTAAGCCCTTCGCCTTTACGGAGCACTCGAGTGGCTACGTGAATGATTTTGTTCTCAGGAATGCCGGCTTCATTCGGCGATTTCCCTTCGAGCACCAACTCGCGAAGCAAGGCCATTGAGTCGTAGCCGAATTGATAGGGGTTTTGAATAACCGTGCCGTGTATCTCTCCGGCATCGATCCCTTCAAGGGTTTTTGGCGATTCGTCGAATGCGATGATCTGGACTTTCCCGATCAAGCCTGCGGCCCGAACGGCCTCTAGGCATGCGGGTGGGTTGTATCCCCATAGACCGACCATTCCGGCAAGATCAGGATGGGCGGTGAGCGCGTCTTCCGCATTGGCTCTCGCTTTAGAGGCGTCCCCCCCATCAGTGCGCAGATCGACTACTTCGATTCCGGATCCCGCTACGGCTTCTTTTAGCCCCTGGAATCGCTCAATTGAGTTTTGCATGTCTTTAATTCCGACAAACACCATTATTTTTCCTCCATTTGGGAGTGCTTCCTTGACCAGTTCGCCGCATTGCCGTCCCGCTTCTATGTTGTCAGTTCCCAAGTAGCAAATTCGGTCAGAATCTGGAGAATCGCTGTCGACGGTGATCAAAGGGGTATCGGTTGCCCATTCATTGATCATCCGTATTTGATTCTTCGCGCTCGTAGGGCTTATGGCTACGCCTTTCACTCCGCTTACCAATAGATCATCGACAATCTGCTTTTGTTTGGTCGTGGTCCCGTCGCCGGTGCGAAACAACGCTTCAATGTCTCCGAAATCCCTTTCGGCGGCTTTCGCTCCTGCTTCCGCGTAGGTCCAGAAGTCTGCGGACACATTAGTGATGAAACAAAGCTTTGTTTTCTTGACGCTAGAGGTACTAGTATCGTCTGGTCCACTACACGCTACTAGGGAAATTAGGGCGATTGCGGCGATTGTTTTTAGGTATTTCATAGCGATTGATGGAAGTGAAGGACTACTATTCTACTTTGCAGTGGTTGCTTCAATTAAAATATTGGAGAGTGTCTATCTTTGAGAAGGAGTTTTTTCGGGCCCAGCCCAACAATTGCCGCATTCCTGGCATTGGAGAGATTTTAGGGCCGCTGAATTGTCAGAGAAAATGGAGAAACAGGGGATTGAAGCCACCGATGGGGCCCAAGTGCTGAATAGGAGACACCGCTCAGTATTCTCATCGAAGGATTGCATTGGGTTCGATTCACCGAAAGTGTTGGAATAGCCTGCGAATTCTTGACAATGCTCTCCCTTCAATGCCCAACTCGAAGGCGACCCTAAAACCCAATTAATGCAAGAAGCCATTCAACTGCTCTTTACTCCTACCGGTCTTATCCTGATACTTCTCGGTACTTCACTAGGCGTATTTGTGGGAGCAATACCCGGTCTAACAGGGACGATGCTGATTGCTCTTGTATTACCACTTACCTATGGCGCAAACCCCCAGTACGCCCTCACTTTGCTGATCAGCATCTATGTCGGCGCGATTAGTGGTGGAATGGTCACGGCGACGCTTCTTCGCATGCCAGGAACTCCCGCATCGATCGTGACAACCTTCGATGGTTACCCGATGGCTCAAAAGGGGCAGCCAGAAAAGGCGCTCGGGCTGGCGGTTATGGCATCCTTTGTAGGAGGAGTGATTTCGTGGGGATTCCTGGTTCTCCTGGCGAAACCCATTGCGACTCTCTCTACCAAGTTTGGGCCCTTTGAGTATTTTACGCTGGTTCTGATGGCCTTGGTCCTAATCGCTAGCATAGGTGGCAAGTCGCTGTCGAAATCGCTGCTGTCCGGATTCCTCGGCATACTTCTCTCCATGCCGGGCATCGCGGCAGCGACGGGGCAGTCTCGACTTACCTTTGGCATCAACGCTTTGAATGACGGCTTCAAGCTGCTCCCGGTCTTGATTGGGCTGTTCGCTATCAACCAGATTTTCAGAGACATCATTGATTTGAAAAAGAAATCCCAAACGAAGGAGATCGAAACCAAGGGGCTTTCCTTGAAACTGGCGGACTTTCGCCGACAGGGTTTCAATATGATTCGTTCCTCTGTCATTGGAACTTGGATAGGACTTCTTCCGGGGATTGGGGCGAACATTGGTTCGGTCGCGGCGTACACGGTTGCCAAGAATTCCTCCAAGACACCGGAGAAGTTTGGCACGGGCCACGATGAAGGGGTAGTTTCTGCGGAAGCCGCTAACAATGCGACGATCGGGGGAGCGCTCATTCCCTTGGTGGCGATGGGGCTTCCCGGTTCTGTGGTGGAAGCGGTCCTACTGGGGGCGCTTGTCGTCCATGGACTGCAACCCGGGCCGCGCCTTTTTGGAGAGCATCCGGAGATGGTCTACACCATTATGGGGGCGATGTTCTTGGCCAATATCGCCATGGCCATGATCATGGGCTTTTCCATGCGGTGGCTCGCTAGGATTTCGCGGATCCCCAGTTCCTATCTTTTACCGGTCATATTGGTGTTCTGTGTAATCGGTTCGTTCGCGCTCTCGAACCGCATTTTCGACGTTTGGGTTATGCTCGCGTTTGGAGGGCTGGGTTTCTTTCTCGAATCGAAGAAGATACCTCTGGCTCCTTTCGTCATTGGCTTTGTCTTGGGCCCGATCGCAGAGGACAATCTCTCTGCGGGGCTGATGGCGACGAACGGCTCCTGGCTCCCGATTGTGACGCGCCCCATTTCGATTGCCTTTCTAGCCGTCTCATTGGCGATGCTCATCCTTCCCATGCTCAAGAAAAAGGGCCCTGGCTCCCACCACGAACCCCTCGTCTCCGAATGAGCTCTAGCAGAACACTTTTTTCGATCGTGAGCTCGATTCTCATCTGCGGGCTTCTTGGGTGGAAGGTCTTGAATTGGAAAAGCGGCGACGGTTCATTCCAATTCCCCAACCAGCCGATCCAGGTTGTGGTTCCTTACAGCGCGGGAGGCGGTACTGATACGTTTGTTCGGATCATTGAAAAGTCGATCGCCGCCAACGAGAAGTATACTCAACCTCTTGTCATCCTAAACCAGCCTGGAGGCGGATCTACCATTGGAGGAAGATATGTCATGGGTTCCCGGCCCGACGGCTACCGACTCTTGTGCAACAACGACGCGCTGATTGCGGCTCAACTTGCGGGTATCGCGAATTTTGGATACGAAGAGCTGACTCCGGTTGCCCAGTTGGGTACGATGTCCCTGGTTCTGATTGTTCGCGAAGACTCTCCCTACCAAGGACTCCGCTCCCTTCTCGAAGCGGCCAAGGACAATCCGAATAGCGTCCGTTTCGGAGCGGACATCGGCTCACCTGCTTACTTCTATGCGAAAGAGCTCGAAGAGACGAGTCCCGGCAGCAGGTTCAACTACATTTCCACGGGGGGAGGACAAAAGCGGTACTCCCACATCTTGGGCGGACATTTGGACGTGGGGATCTTTTCAGTGGGAGAGTTTGTGGGCTATCGTTCGCCCGAAGGTACGCCTAAGGATCAGAACATTAAGGCGATTGCGATTCTCACAGCCGAGAGAAACCAAGGAGTCCCTGAAGTTCCGACCGCAACGGAGCAAGGTTTTGCGATCGACAATGGAAACTCGTACTACTGGTTTGCTCCCAAAGGAACGCCGCAGGTTGCTGTCGACAAACTGCAGGAAATACTCGACGAAGCGAGGCAGGATCCGACTGTGGTAGCCGAATTGAAGAAGCTTTCCATTACCCCTGACTATCGAGTAGGGGAAGAATTAGATCAGTACTTGAAGGTTAAAAAAGAGTCGCTCAAGCGATTTGCGGTGAGCCCTCCATCGGGATTGCCCCACTTCCCCAATTGGGTGATTGGGATTGTGCTTTGCTTAGCCGCTTTGGTCTTTCTGAAGTATGGGCGCAATCGCATCAAAATTTCAGATACAGATTATGGGAACAGTAGGTTGGCCATCCTCATAGTCGCAATACTGCTCACCTATATTATCTGCCTACAATTGGGCGTTTCCTATGTGTATGCGACGATTCCCGCGATTTTCCTTATCGGAATCAATCTTGCAGAATGGAACAAGCAGAAGCTGCTGCCCGTTGCCCAGCTCTCACTCCTGTTTTCCCTCGGCTCCGAGTTTGTCTTTACGGTGATATTTTCCGTACCTTTGCCGTAGTTGCTGAATCAGGTAGCGGGCGATCTCCGAGCGTCCACAATGAAAGCGGAGAGCAGGTTTCTAATCAATCCTTAGTGGGGTCGAACAGACAGCTTGTTACAATTAATAATGAACAGGCAGGATGCCTGTTCTACTCTAAATGGGCGCTCGGAGATCGCCCGCTACCATGAATGACAGGGAGCTTGACCCGATATCCCTTGATTAGGCGTGAGCGATTGCGGTTCGGCCCCACGCGTATGAATTTTTAGATACGCTCCTAGCGATAGATAGGGGATACCGGTTTCCCATTCGTCGTGAGAATGTGAACTTCGTGGGCTTTGGCATCTGGGTGGAAAAATTCCCACACCACTTCTTTCTTTTCGCTCACCTCGAAGATTTTCACTTTCTCTGGATCCTTTTGACCGTAGCTACCGATCACGGTATTTCCGTTGGGAAGTCTTTGCCCGCCGCAAGGATCCGCAAAGCGTCCACCGGCATCGTCGTTGTTGCAAACCCAGGCCACCGATCCATCGGGCGCGAACTCGACGGATTGGTTTCCATGGGTCAAATTGACGAGCGTGTTCCCGCTCGGTAGTCGAATCGCGGTGAAAGGCCAGTTTTCGGCCTCTCTCCCACCCAGTTCCGGGAGGTCGGTTTTGATCGTATTCACAATCTTACCCGAGGGAGTATACTCCTTTACCTTGAAAGCCAGGAGATGAGGGACGAGATAGTTTCCATTGGAAAGCCTTCGCGCCATGCGAGTTTGCATATGGCCATTGTCCGTTTCAGGTTGCAGGGGAACTTCAACGACGATTTTCCCTTGTGGGTCAATTTCTAGAAGCCTTGGAAGTTCTCCACGCTCAATGACGAGCGTGTTTCCAGAAGGGAGGCGATTGACAGTGCCCAATTCTTTGTTACGGGGATCCAACTTGTAGGACCAGACCACTTTGTGACCCCCCTTCTCGAATTCTCTAGCCTCGTTTTTAATCGAAAGGAGAACGTTCCCGTTTTCCAATACCATGCCATCGCGGGAGCCACTCGGCCCGAGCCAAACCACTTCGCTTTCCTCATTGAAGATTGCGGTTAGCTTTCCACATATGAGAAACGAATGCCGAATGCCCTGGTCACTTGCTTGACGCCCTGGGGCGACTTTTGGAATGGGATTGAACGTGCTGGAGTTGCTCCAGGCCTTTTGGGTAATGCCGAGAGTTTTGTTGACGTCTGGATTCCCGTAGATCGTCAGGTTTGGCTTATCAGCCCGTGCTTTCATCAAGGCGGCGTTTCTTACTTTCGTGTTGCCCAAGAATAACTGACCGGTTTGCGGCACTTGCAGATCTTTGAGTCCCGAATCCGTAAGTTGCGTCCCAAATAGATTCAGATACTTGATGCCACCGAGTCGGTTTAGGGAGGCGACAATTTCATCTCCAAATTTGCCATGGCTTAGATCAAGCCGAGTGGCATTCTCAAAGGTTGCAATCCACTCAGAAACCTTGGCAGAATCAGGAAGCAACGCGGCTCGGAATTCATGTACGTAAGGGCCCACGCTTTTCAGGTCCTCAATGGCAGAAGCGTCAATTTTGGGAGCAAGACTTTGGAGATCGACCACAAGGTTGGATGAGTTTTCTGCTAGCTTGTCGATGACGGCGCCTTTGGCTCGGAGCCGTTCGACGGCGGAAAAGGCGCTCTCATCCAAGAGCTTTTCGAGCGAGAGCTTTCCTTGGCCTGCCGACTCGCTTTTGGCTCCTCCGTGTATCCAGCGAGCAATGGTTAGAATTTCATCCCCGCTGGGCGCGTCCTCACCCTCTGGCGGCATGGCGTATTCATCCTCTGGAGGAAGGAGGAGGTATTCGATCAGTGGACTCGTCATTGGGAAGCCCGCATCTATGGCGACTTCCTCACTGTCGCCTGGAGTCATCAGCGCTTCGTAAGAGTCTAAGCGATACCCGCTCTTCTGCTTTTCTGGGCCATGGCACTTAACGCAGTATTTCTCAAGAACGGGAGCGATATCAGTATCGTAATCGAAAGTCGTTTGGGCAGACAGTGTGAAGGAAAAGCTGAGGGAGAGCGTCAGGATGAAAATAGATTTCATGTTCATAGGGTGAAACTAGGCTAGAATCTCGGGAATGATCTCGCCATGGACATCAGTCAAACGGATATCGCGTCCGCTAAAGCGATAGGTGAGGCGAGTGTGGTCGATTCCGAGCAAATGGAGCATATTGGCATGCATGTCGTGCACCGTTAGTTTATTCTCCACCACGCGGTAGCCGTACTCATCGGTAGCTCCATAAATCGTTCCCCCCTTTATTCCGCCACCGGCCATCCACATGCTGAATCCTTGTGGATTGTGGTCACGGCCATTGGTGCCTTGAGCAAAAGGCGTCCGGCCAAATTCACCACTGAATACGAGCAGCGTACTATCGAGAAGGCCACGTGACTTGAGGTCTTTGATGAGCGCCGCAATTGGCTGATCAACGGCCATCGCATTCTTTTGATGGCCATCGACGAGCCTGCTATGCTGGTCCCAGCGATCCCCATTCCCGGGATTGATAGTCAACTCTACAAAGCGAACGCCTCGCTCAACGAGCCTTCGCGCCATGAGGCATTGGGCGGCGTAAGAGCGGGTGTTTTCGTAGGGGGCATCAATTCCGTAGAGTTTTTTAGTCACCTCGCTTTCGTTGGAAATATTGGTAACGTCTGGGACCTCCATCTGCATCCGGTAGGCAAGCTCGTAATTCTGAATCGCTGATTCGATTGCCTCGGAATGCGATAGCCTTGCTTCAAGCGCACCGTCCATCTCGCCGAGATACTCTAGTTTCTTCTTCTGTAGATTCGCACTAGATTCCTGGAAGGAAGTGTTGTTCAGGACGGGATGCTGGGAGAGGAATATCGAGCCTTGGTGATTGGCCGGTAGAAAACCGCTGCCAAAGCACTGCATGCCTCCGGAAGGGACTTGCCCGCCGTGGATGACAACATAGCTGGGAAGGTTTTGACTCAAAGTACCGAGGCCATAGGAGGCCCATGCGCCCATACTAGGGCGTCCAGACAAAATGTGCCCGCTGTGCAGAGCGTAGTTGGCGTTGGGATGGTTAGGCGAGAATGCAGTCATGGAACGAATGATACAAAGATCATCTGCACAGGACGCGATATGGGGGAAAAGGTCGCTAATGGGGAGGCCATTCTCTCCGTAGTGGTTGAACTCCCAGGGGCTTTTCAGAATGTTGCCGTTGTTGTTAAATACGGTTGGGTCTACTTTGAATTTTGGCTTCTCGCCATTTTCCTTGGCCAATTGGGGCTTAGGGTCGAAACTGTCGACTTGGGAGACGCCACCGTCCATATAAAGGAAAATAACGCTACGCGCCTTGGGTGCAAAGTGAGGAGCTTTCGGATACAAAGGCATTGTTGAGCCTAAGAGATCCTGCTGCATCGTGCCGGATAGGGCGAGTGTGCCAAATCCCATAGCGCTTTTCTGGAGAAATTCCCGCCGAGTGATCATTCCGTATTGGAGGTAGCGGGCGATCTCCGAGCGCCCATTTCTTTAAGTTCCTTGTGGCCGCTCGGAGTTCGGCCGCTACTTTTAAAATACATAAATAAATTCCTTACGGTTGTAGATTAGATGACAGAGATCCGTCCAGACTTGAGGATCCTCTTCTGAGCATCCGTGTTCTGATGCGAGCTCGGTGATCACTCTTTTGGCCCAATCGCACTCTGAATCGCGTGCCGTTCGACTGAATGCGGTTAAATGGATACGGTCGATACGGTCGTCGATAGGAAGATCAGATTCTAGCAAATTTTCAGCCCAAAGTTTAGCCTGACCATGGACGAAGGGATCGTTCATCAAGGCCAGTGATTGGGCTGGAACGTTCGTGACGAGTCGCTTGCCGATTGCCTCCGTGGCGTTGGGCATGTCGAAAGCTCTTAGAAAAGAAGGCAGAAAATTGCGTCTCATCTCTAGGTAGATGGAGCGTCGTCCGTTACCATCGAGTGGCCCCGTTTTTGGCTTTGCACGGCTGTCGGGGTGGTCCTTCACGTAGGCGGGAACGCTGGGGCCGAACAGGGTCGTATCGAGTCGATCGCTACACGCGAGAATATGATCGCGTATTGCCTCTGCCTCAAGCCGACGAATGGGCATGTGCTGAAGCAATCGGTTCTTAGGGTCTATGGTGGCTGCTTGGGGGCTCGGAACGGATGACATTTGGTAAGTCTGGGAGAGAACCATTTTTCGAATCACATGTTTGAGCGACCAGCCATTTTCCATCAAATCACTGGCAAGATAGTCGAGTAATTGCGGATGACTCGGCAGACTTCCCATTTGCCCAAAGTCATTTGTCGTCTCGACAATCCCGTTTCCAAAAATCTGTTTCCAGAGGCGATTAACGACTACTCGTGCGGTGAGGGGGTTGTCCTTGCTGGCCACATGTTCAGCCCATTCAAGTCGCCCGCTTCCCTCACTCGTGATGAGAGTGCCGCCAAGTCCATCCAGAAAACGTCGTGGATTTGGTTCAGTGCTAATGTTTTTATGACTTCCACGGATGTAGACGGGCTCTTCGTGAGAGTCACCATCGGTAAGGCTTCGCGCGTAAACGGGCTGTGGGATCGACAACGCCAATGCTTGGTATTTGGACATCGCTTTAGCTAGCTTGGGATCGCGGTTTGTATCGGAACTAAGAATACCAGTTGCGAACAATGCGCTGAGCAATTCGACTTCGGCGCTATCCAAACTTGACCGACTGGCACTTTGCCAAACGGCTCTAATTTTCTTCGCTATCGCCTGATCTCGTTTCGATTGATTTTCTTCCGAAGTTTCAGTCTCCCAGTATTTGGCCCAATGAATACCCTGGTTAAAGCGGACGGCGATGTAAGCATTGTCGTCGGGTGGGGTGAGCGTGTCCCTCGTCGGATGAATCGCGTTGGTGGACTTGCCATTCTGCATCACTTCAAGGTAGGCTGTTTCCCCTTCCCACAGGTAGGTCTCGAAACGGATATCCTGCCAATGATCACCATCGACGGCATAGTAGAGTTTGGCCGTTGTGGGGCCTCGCCCAGTGAGTTCGTAGTTGCGAATGACGAGCCGGACCGTACCCGAGTAGCCCTTTGCTTGGAGCTCGATGGGCTTGCCATCTATTATAAAATCGGGTGAGCGAATCGCACCGCTGATTCGAGGAGCCAGGACACCCGCAACGGGATATTCGCCAACGAGGCTTTTAACCGCTTGGGTCCCTGAGTGGTTGAAGATCATTTCTCCCGGCGATTCAGGTTGTGATTCAAAAGCGGATTCCTGAGTTATCCAATTTTCTAGGGAGCGTGCCACTTGAGCAAATGACTGGCTCAGTTCAACACTCGTTTGATTGTTGCCCGAGTTGGTGGTTCTTTCCGCTGATTGGCTAAATAGGGGCTCGAGCTCGGGCCATTTTTCCAGCCGGTCGGCGGAAAGGGCGAGAGAAAGCCAGCTCCATAAAACTTCGTCATCTAGTCCGCCTTGCTCTGCCTCTAATTTGTAAATGTCTGAAAGTCGATTTTTGAGAGCGCCTAAATCGAGTCCTTTGTCTTTTTTGTCTTTCGGTTTCTCGGAACTAACAGATTCGAAAATCGAATTGAGAAGGTCATTCTCGAGAAGACTTCGCTGCGCTTGAAGATATTCAGGTATGAGCTCTATGTCTTGTAATGAGGTGTTGTATACAAGCTTTGTGATTTGGCTCCTGGCTTGCCGGATTTTGGATTGATCGGACTTGAGTTTAGCTTCCTGTTTTTTAGCATTCGTGTTGGCGTAGCTGAGACGGGAACTGCGGAGCATTCCATAAAAAGAATAGTAGTCGGCGGTAGTGATCGCGTCAAATTTATGGTCGTGGCAGCGAGCGCACTTCAGCGTAGAACCGAGAAATGCTTTACTGGTCACATCGATCATCCCGCTAAAGATACGGGCTTCGTCTTCGTGGAGATCGGGAGGACCATGTTGCCCGTCGGTGAGGTACAAGAAGCCGGGTCCCATAATCGACTCGTTGATTTCGTCATCGGGCGAGAACCGCGGTTTGGGAAAGAGGTCTCCCGCAAGCGCTTCCCTGACAAACTGGTCGTAGGGAAGGTCATCATTGAATGCCCGAATGAGGTAGTCACGATATCGATACGCGTAGGCCATGGTATAATCCTGCTCGAAGGCCTTGGTTTCCGCATAGCGTACGAGATCAAGCCAATGTCGGCCCCATTTTTCTCCAAAGTGAGGTGATTCGAGAAGTCGGTCAACTGCCGCCGCAAAGGCGCTAGGGGACTCGTCGGAGAGAAATGCTTCTAATTCGTCTACCTTGGGGGCCAGGCCCGTTAGATCGAAGCTTATGCGACGTAGTAAGGTATGGCGTTCAGCAGGTTCTGCCGGTTCCAAATCTGCCTCTTCGAGTTTGGAGAGTACAAATCGATCGTAGTCGTTTTCGGGCCAGTTCTCATTCGCAACTTTGGGGACGGCTGGCTTCTTAACCGGTTGAAGGGACCACCAGCTTTTCCTTTCGTCCAGATTGAAATCGGATAGAGAGGACTTTGGAGATGATTCTTCTGTACGAGGGTCGGGAGCGCCGCGATCGATCCAAGCGATTAAGGTTTCAATTTCGTCGGGCTCTAACTTCGATTTAGGGGGCATCGCTTCGTAGTCCGGATGCCTTTGAATCATAGACACGATACGGCTGTTCGCTGAGTCTCCCGGGACAATTGCGGGACCGCTGTCGCCCCCTCTCAAGATTGCCGGTTGTGAGTCAATTAGGAATCCCCCTCGAATTCTCTCAGAATCTGCCGAGTGGCATTTGTAGCAATTGTCGACTAAAAGCGGGCGGACGTTCGATTCGAAAAACTCAACATCATCTGAGCTGAGTTCCGTTGCGTTGGTTGTCAGGGAAATACCGAAAAGGGTAAAAATAACGAAGTAGATGAGAGTTTTTCGGCGCATTCTTGGGGCTGAGTTTAATCGTAGTAGATCAACTTCAAGATATAGCGAATTATCGGATTGCCGTATACTGGATTCTGGACTTTTTATAATACTATTTCCACATAATATCGAAAAATTAGACACCGCATTGGTTCTAAATGAATTAGTATAAGGGACGAAGCCAAATGTTATGAAGACCGCGTTCAAGAGCAGTGACCGGGATGCCCAGCGTGAGATCATTACGGCATGCGATTCACAATTCCTCTCCTTTAAGGTAGATACCGATATATGGACGGCTTGGCACTATCACCCTGAGATCGACCTGTTGCTTACGCTAAAGAACACAGGGTACCACATTACTGGCGACTACATCGGTGAGCTGAAGCCGGGGACGCTGATTCTGAATGGATCAAATGTACCCCATGCGTTTCATCCTAACGAACCAAGCGAAGGTGACCCTGAAAAGCCGGCGATGCTAGTACTGCAGTTTTCGGAGGATTCGCTTGGGAAGAGCTTTTTGTCGAAGTTGGAAATGTCCCGGATTCGAACGTTTCTCGAATCGACTGGGAGGTCCTATGAGTTTTTCGGAAAAACTCGTGATCGCGTCGATGGTTTGATGCGCGAGATGGCCGACCAAAACGATGCGCAGCGATTAGCGCAATTTATCCTTATACTGGACGCGCTGGCTTCTGCGCCTGAATCGGACTGCCTACCTCTGGTGAGTCCGATCTACTCCCCATCCCTAAATCCGATCAATGTTGATCGAATTGACAAGATCAAGAGCTGGATCTTGAAAAATCTCGAGTCTACGATTCGGCTGGATGATGTGGCCAGAGAGGCCCGGATGAGTGCGAAGTCGTTTTCCCGCTTCTTTAAAAAGAACACGGGGAAAGCGTTTATCTCTTATGTGAACGAATTACGGATCGGATTGGCGTGTCGGAGAATTATCGAAACGGATGCCAGCATTTCGGAGGTTTGTTTCAGTTCAGGATTCAACAACCTGTCTAATTTTAATCGCCGATTCAAAGAAGTAAAAGGTGTCTCTCCTCGAGATTTGAGAGCTCAATATCGTGAGCAGCTGGATTTGGGTTAGAGATGTATTGAGACTCAGGATATATTTTTGGATCCTGAATTCCTAGGCTTAGTGCCGATGGACTTCGCATGCTTTGTAAATCAAGGTTTAGCCTGTTGTATCAGTTCCAGAAGCTTTTCGGCGCAGGCTCGGGCGAAAACGGAACTGTTGATCTCCTCGTTAAAGTCGGTGACTTCCACTTTGGCGTATGAGTGGATGGCCTCGAATAGCGCTTTGTCTGCCTCGGGGTCGTAGAAGGCCTTGCCCTCTCCATTAATTTCGCTGACCGCCTTGAGTGGATTGAGAATAGCGACAGGGGCGGTGTTTGCGTTGGCCTTGGTGGCGATGACTTTCCCGATCTCTCCACACTCCTCCGCATTGGTGCGCATTAAGGTAACCTGTGGATTGTGAATATAGAAGTTCCGTCCCTCAAATTCAGGGGGCACGGTTTCGCGGGCCCCGAAGTTTGCCATGTCGACACAGCCGGGGGCGACCACTGCCGGTACTTTAGCCTTGGTCATCGCATCCATGCGAGTGGGACCCGCGGACAAGGTTGCCCCGACCACTTCATCTGCCCACTCCGTTGTAGTGACATCGAGCACGCCCGATACCATTCCGCTCTCAATCAGGCTCTCCATGGCTTGTCCTCCTGCTCCGGTGGAGTGAAAGACGAGCACTTCATAACCGGCTTCTTCCAGTATGGCTTTGGCTTCGTTTACACAGGTGGTGGTATTGCCAAACATGCTGGCGACGATGAGCGGCTTGCCGCCTTCCTCGTCGATCTTGGCTTCGACCATTCCGCAGATGGCTCCGGCAGCTCGAGTGAAAATGGTTCGAGAGATGCGATTGAGTCCGCTCACGTCGACGATGCTAGGCATCATGACGATATCTTTGGTGCCTACGTAGTGAGCGGTATTTCCGCTGGCTACCGTGGAGACCATGAGTTTGGGAAAGCCAATGGGCAAGGCCCGCATGGACGCGGTGCCGATAGCGGTACCGCCCCCCCCGCCCAGGGAAACGACGCCGTCGATCGTTCCTGATTCGACCAGCTGCGCGAGGAAGATCGGAGCCGCCTCCGACATGGCTACGACACATTCCCCCCGGTCGTGGCGTTCTATGAGAGGTCTGAGATCGACACCGGTTGCAGCGGCTACTTCGTATCTTGAGTAGTCGGGAGTGAATTGAGGTTCGTCACCAGTACCTACGTCAATGAGTGCTACATTGTGTCCCCGTTCACGGATGCGATCTGCGACAAAGGAATGTTCTTCCGCCTTGGAGTCGAGGGTACCTAGTATTGCGATTGTTGCCATCGGAGTAGAGTCAAATGGCGATCAATGTAAACGTCAGCACTCTCGCAAATCGATCAAATTTTTGCGGAAGATCGTCAAAACGATTGCTAACACACTCTACTTTATTGTGAAGCCTTCGATGAAGTCGCCTCTCAAGAGGGTGGTTCTGGGTTTGGTAAGCTCTCCGCGGTCATTGTTGTAGAGCCGTTCGGAAACGATATTGACGGCGACTTCGGCAATTTCCTCGTGGCATTGGCGATAGCCCGAACAACCGTCCGTTCGAGAGGACCAATTTAAAACCATGTATCCGAAATCTTTGGGAACTTTGTAATTGAGGCTTTGAAAATAGGCCAAAATCTTAGAGCGGAAAGCGATGATCACGTCGGGCTGGTTCTGGAGGTACCATGAGTGCATGGACTCGAAGTCAGACTGTGCAAATAGGAGTTCTGGTTTGGGAACTCGCAATATGGGAACGCGATTTTCAGGCACTATTTCACGATTTTGGTATTCTAGTAGCCCCGCATTCCAAAGATGGCCTCCGCGAAGCTCGTTCTCTGAATCGGTGATGAATCCAATTCTTCGATACCCTCGATGAGTGAGGTAGTCGAGAACGTCTTGCATGCATCGAAAGTTGTCGTAGAAGACGCTAGGGATGTTCCCGATCGAGTCGGGGAATCCGACCGACGATACGGCGAACTTGGACCAGTCCAAATTTAGCTTTGCATTGGAAAACCGGAGAGGACCTAGAATCAGACCCGACACATTTCGGCTAATCAAGACTTGCTGTATCCGCTCGTTGGAGTAAGCGGACAGGTCGAATTCCAGAAAATCGAAGTCGAACCCCAGTTCGGTTGCCCGTCGCTCAGCCCCTTTGAGGAATCGGCTTTGAATATGCCACTCGACCCTTTTATCTTTCCGCTTCTCGTCGTAGAAGGTGCTTAGAAACCCGATGGTGGGAGAGGACCCTTTCCACTCCTTCGAACGCCGAATCTGGGCCATGTTGGCGGCCACCAGAGGGTTCAAGTGATACCCCATTTCGTGGGCGATCTCTTTGATGCGTTTTCTCGTTTTCTCGGGTATTCTAGAATTGTTGTGCAGCGCGAGCGATACGGTGGCCTTACACACTCCGGCCCTTTCGGCGATATCGGCGAACGTCGTTTGCTTATTTGGCCTATGATTATCGGGGTATTTTTCCATCTCGCTAAGAATTTAGGGTGACGCTAGAGTCAGTCGTCCAAAAGTGAGATTGTCGTAACTACATTACCCAAGCGACAGGGAGCATCGGACAAATTCTTTCGGTTTTAGGACAGAAAAGAGGGAGGGCTACATCGGCGCGATGCGCTTGGAGCCCACGTTGGTGGTGAGGTTTACGTGCTGGTTGAAGCTCTCCCATATCAGGCGATTCTTCAGTTCTGATTGCCCGGGATCATTCCATAGGTCGTTGAACTCCCAGGGGTCCTCTTGCAGGTCGTAGAGCTCGCCGATATTGTGGTCGTGATAAACCACCAGCTTGTAGCGCTCGGTTCGATACATCGTGGCAAAGCTGCCCGTGCCTCCCGTGAAATGCGGGTCCAGGGCATCGAAGTACTCACAGCGAGCAGATTCACGAATGTGGTCGCCTGACTCCCTGCCTTTGAGAATCGGGACCAAGGTCTGTCCCTGATGGTATTCGGGGATGTCCAGCCCGGCGATGTCCAGAAGGGTTGCGGACAGGTCCAAAAGCTCGACCAGACCGTCGCATTGCAGATTGGACTGGAACTTGCCAGGACAGGAAAAAATGAGAGGGACTTTGACGAGTCCCTCATAGAACCGACACCCCTTGAACATGAGGCCATGATCGCCAAGCGTCTCCCCATGGTCTGAAGTGAATATGATCACCGTGTTTTCGCGTTGGCCCGTCTCGTCGAGCGTTTGCAGGATTCGGGCGAGCTGGTCGTCGATCAAGGCGATCATAGCGTAGTACTTGGCCTGAGCGGACTTGGCGTCGCATTCCTCAGGTCGGCGAGCCTTCTGTTGGAAATCGACCGATTCCAGCGACTTCTGGTGCGCCAGATCGCTCTCTTTGAAA
This sequence comes from uncultured Opitutaceae bacterium, assembly GCA_937942145.1. Lineage (GTDB taxonomy): Bacteria > Verrucomicrobiota > Verrucomicrobiia > Opitutales > Opitutaceae > Pelagisphaera. The sequence continues at coordinate 1,830 of CALDFV010000186.1, read as the reverse complement.
TGCGGTCCCGGCATGTCTTCCGCCTTGAAACGTTTTTCGTATTCTTTCGGGGGAATGAAAGGAGGATGGGGGTCATAGACGTTGATGTTTAGCAGCCAGGGTTTTCCGGAGTGGTCTTGGCTAATGAAGTCGATGGCGCAGTCGGAGGCCCATGTGGTTTGATGAAACTCCGGGGGGACTCGGTCTTCCGATTCTCGCATGGCGTCGAGGTCTCCTCCTTTTTTTCGTACCCAGTCTGCGTAGGCGTGGGTGCCCTCGGGCCAGTCGTCGCGGGGAGCGTGCGAATGTTGCCAATAAGTGAATCCGTCGTTCAGCCGGGGCTCGGGGCGTTTGCCCGCACTGACTAGATGAAATTTCCCAATCATGCCACAGCGGTATCCGGAATCTGCGATCAACTTCGAAATAAGGGGAATGTCTTCGGGGAAAGTGTCATTCCCGTTGCGCGTGTTGCGAGCACGGCTGGGATATAGTCCCGTCATGAAGCTGGCCCGGCTCGGCGTGCAGATCGGGCTTTGGCAGTAGGTGTTGGTGAACGAGACTCCTTCGTGTACCAGACTATCCAAGGTGGGTGTTTGGACATGCGGATTGCCGAGGGCGCCGAAGGTATCGAATCGTTGCTGGTCGGTGCAGTACCAGAGGATGTTGGGACATGTCGTCATATTTAGTTACTGGATTGTGCCGTTGGACAAGGCTCGTGATTTGCTGCCATGAAGGTGCGTCGGCTATTTCTCTTTTTCCTCTTCAATAAACAGTTCCGATTGGTTTCACGGGAACTTCAGATCGGATGGGGGGAGATCGTGACTGCGTTTCATGTGGAAACAAAACCATTGGTTGCTAAACGCGTTTAGCAAATCTAGGTTTGTACTTGCCCAGACAACTAAGAAAGTCAAGATCGCTAAATACCCCGAGAGTGCTGGCTTCACCCCTACATTGTGCCTTCCGTAACGATACTCAGGTGGCTTCTCCCTCGCTCATTACTAGAAACTAAAAAACTAAAAATGACTATGACACGCATACGATACTGCAAACTCCTAGCGGGAGTTTTTTCGGTCGCCGGGCTTTTGTGCGCCTCAACCGCATTCGCACAGGACCAAGACGCGGATGAAGTCTTCGAACTGAGTCCGTTTTCGGTGGATGCGGCGGACAGCGCCGGTTACCAGGCCACCAGCACCCTCGCGGGAACGCGTATTAAAACAAACCTGAAGGATCTCGGAGCGTCCATATCGGTCGTGACGGAGCAGTTTATGGAAGACGTTTCGGCGACGGACGCCCAGACGCTTCTCTCCTACATAGGCAACACGGAAGTGGGAGGCTACCAGGGCAATTTCACCGGCGCGACCGAGCAGGCGCAAAGCCGCTACTACCAAACCGAGGAACGGACCAACCCGCAGCGCAACCAGCGGATACGGGGACTAGGGGCGGGGGACCTGACCCGCAACTTCTTCCTGACGGACATCGCGTTCGACAGCTACAACACCGATCGGGTTACGGTGAGCCGCGGCCCCAACTCGATCCTGTTCGGCATCGGCAGCCCCGGTGGTGTGATTAACAATGGCACGAAGCGAGCGGTTCACAACAGTCAGTTTGGCGAATTTGGCGTGCGCATGGATAACTATGACAGCTTGCGGTTCACCTTGGACTTCAACAAGTCTCTTATAGAAGATAAGCTCGCGGTGCGAATCGCCCTCCTGGAGGAGAAGCTGAAATACAAGCAGCAGCCGGCCTTCGAGGATCAGACACGATTCTACGGCGACGTGGATTGGATTGTGTTTGAAGGAAACGGCAACCTCACGAGATTGCGGGCCAACTTTGAAGACGGTAAGCAAAACG
>CALDFV010000185.1 GCA_937942145.1 uncultured Opitutaceae bacterium | reverse complement strand
CTGGCGCTTGCGCCATGCCGCGTTTGAAGATTATGACGCAATCAATGCGGCTTGGCGCGAGCGCCAGCCCTACGTTTGAGGTCTTAGACCGCATACGAGTTCGAAGCTCTCTTGGTTTGATTTTTAAACAGATAATGGCATTGCTGGTGATCGTCGGAGCTTTGCACGTGAACACGCTCCTCGAAGCCTCCTCAAGTGACTTGAGTGCCGTCGATGCCACGGTTTTCCACGACACTGTTCGCCCCTTTCTTGATAGTTATTGCGTGCTGTGCCATGGCGAGGAAAAGCAAAAGGGTGAACGCCGGTTTGATCAACTATCGTATCCAATCGCAGATGACGATGCCTTGATTGACTTTCAGGACGTACTCGACCTTCTGAACCTGGGAGAGATGCCCCCAGAGGAAGAGGACCAACCCTCGAACAAAGAGCGGCAAGAAGTTGTGAATTGGCTTACCGCCGCGGTTGAGCAGGCCTACCAAAGTCGTGATGAGCCGGCGGGTGAGACGGTATTGAGACGTCTATCCCATCGAGAGTACGTTAATACGGTTCGGGATCTATTTGAAATCGACATGAGCATGTTCGATCCGACTGAGACCTTTCCTAGTGAGCGAATGTTCGAGCACTTGGACAATGAAGGAGAGACACTCGTGACTTCTGGCTATCTGTTAGACCAGTACATCGATGCGGCGGATAAGATTGTGGAGAAGGCCCTCGGGCTCGCGGAAAAGCCAGAACCGCAAACCTGGCGGCTAACAGCTCCCTTCCTGCAGCAGTCGGAACTCGATAAGCGCCACATGATCGCTCATGGACAGAGTCACATCAACATTTACGAGGATCCGAATTCCAGCCTCAATTTCGGTTCCTACGGTCCATTGATCCAGTTCGAAGAAGGGGTCCCGCATCATGGATACTATGAGATCAGAGTGCTCGCTGAGGCGCGGAACCGCAAACACCGCTACGAACCCTCGGTTGTGCCCAACGATCCCAACGAGCCTATGATCATGCGGATTATCCCCGGAAACCGAAGATTCGGTCGGCTGCACTTGCCTCAGCCTTATGAGCCCGACCTCGGAACGTTCGAATTATCGGATAACGGGCCTCAATGGTATACGGTGCGAAGTTGGCTGGATAGGGGCTTTTCTCCACGATTCAACTACATGAATGGGGCTTTCAATATACGCCCTGTGTACGCGAAGACCGCAAAGATCGTTCATCAGGAAATAGATCACGAGATTCCTGCAGAGGATCGAAAACTAGAGGACAAAGCGTTTTCGATTAAGTACGCGAAAATACCACATATCCGGATCTACGAAGTCGAAATCACGGGACCGCTGTTTGACGATTGGCCCACCCCTAGCTGGAAGGTGATTATGGGTGGAGAGGAATTTGATCCGAAAAAGACGCGGAAAATTCTGAAGAATTTCGCGGACCGGGCATATCGCCGACCCGCGCTCAAGCCGGAAGTCAATCGCCTGATGGCCGTCGTCAATGCGCGATTAGAGAAAGGAAAGTCACCTTTGGATGGATTAAGATCTGGGCTGAAGGCAATATTGGTGTCTCCGGCATTTCTTTACCTAGACGAACCCGTTTCTAAGGAAAGCGACGGGCGTTTGACCGACTACGCGCTCGCTTCACGCTTGTCGTATTTTCTCTGGGGAACCATGCCCGACGATACACTGTTTGAATTGGCGAGGAAAAAACAGCTTCGCCAAAAAGAGGTATTGAATGAGCAGATACTCCGCTTATTGGGCGATGCGAGGTCGGACCATTTTGTCAGTGGCTTCCTTGATAGTTGGCTGACCCTGCGAAATCTGGGTGAAGCGCCCCCGGACCCGAAACGTTTTGAGGTCTACTACACGGAAGATTTGGAAAAGGCCATGCGCCAGGAAACGGAGATGTTTACTCGAAATGCGCTCGACGAGAACGAGAGACTGGTCCGATTCCTCGATGCGGACTATTCCTTTATCAATGAATCCTTGGCGAACGTGTATGGGATAGAGGGAGTTGAGGGACCTGAATTTCAGAGAGTGATACTAGATGATCCGCGACGTGGCGGTGTTTTGGGGCATGCGAGCATTTTGAAAATCACTGCCAACGGGTTTGATACTTCACCCGTAGTTCGTGGGGTTTGGCTATTAGAGAATTTACTGGGCACTCCTCCTTCGCCTCCGCCGCCGGATGTCGAGCCACTGGATCCCGATATTCGTGGAGCAAAGACGATCCGCGAGCAATTGACTCAGCATAGAGAGAATACAACCTGCTATGAATGCCACCGTAAGATCGATCCGCTTGGATTTGCTCTAGAAAACTTCGATGCCATTGGACAATGGCGAGACCAATACGAAGAGGGTGGAGAGATTGATGCTTCGGGTTCACTGCCGAATGGGACTGATTTTCACGATATTACGGACTTCAGAAAGTCTTTAGTAGAGCGAGAGAGTGAATTCTCCATGGCCGTAATCAAGAAAATGCTGGCCTACGCATTAGGACGGAAGATCGAGATCGCTGATCGCCCGCAAGTTAATCAAATACTAGAAACGCTCGAATCTGAAGATGGCGGTTTCCGCGATCTGGTTCGATTGGTGGCACTGAGCGACGCGTTTGCGAGGCCGTAGTAGGGTGGTCTTCAGATAGTCGCAATCCGCAAGATTAAGAGTCGTGTGCAGCGAGGACGGCAAAGGGCCTGCGGGCGAAGCCACCCTGATTCGGCACAGCCAAACATCTTTTAGAAAGAGAATTATAATGGGTTTAGTTTGGAGCTGAACAGGGATCGTTTAAACGAACGCGATTTCGCTTTGCGAAAGCAGTTTGGGGAACTGGAAGCTTGGGTCACTCTGGAGCAAGCATGTATGATGGTCTTAATGTGAGGGTTCTCCGGTCCATAGGCTTCGGGTTGCGTTGAATCCGCCTAATTTTTTTTCTGGCGATCAAACCGTTTTTGAACAACATGGAGGACCAATGTTTCTACGAATGTTATGAAAGCTCTTTATGTGTTGGTGGGAGTTGCTTGGCTGGCTGTATCAAGTAGCCATGGCGAAGCCGCTTTGGGAGAGTTTCAAGAGATTGACGCGGAGCTGATTGATCGAGCAGTGATTATGCAGCTCCCTGATGGTGTGAGGCGAGTACGAGTTCGCTTTACCAACGATGAAGGAGAGTGGGAGACCTGCACCATTGCCCACCTGCGGGGAAGCGAGGGCTACTTGAAATTGCGGCTCCCCGACGGGATTGAGAATGAGAATATCGAGGTGGCGGCTAGCTGGAGCGATCCGTTGCCGTTTGAGTTTTACCAAGGGGATTCGAAGTTCGAACCCTCGGAAGGAAGTGACGTGGGAGTCCGTGCAGGAACAGGCGGACCGGTCGAGCTAACGGACGCGACTACCGATGGGGCAACGGTAGAAGAGTCGGATATATGGAAGTGGCGTGACCGGACACTGTACTTTTTCAACCAATACCGAGGATTACAGGTAATCGATGTTTCAGATTCCAGCAATCCGGAAAGACTGGCGAGTCTGCGCATTCCCTTCAGCGGCGAACAGCTGTATCTGCACCCCAGTGAACCTTCGGTAGTATTGCTCACCTATGATCCGGCGACTAACGGGGGGAAGGTGCTGATCGTTGAGCACACGGCGGACAATCAGCTGAAACAGCAATCCAGCGTACCAGTCCCTGGATATATTCTGGAGTCGAGAATGGTGGGTAGTGTCTTGTACGTGGTTTCCCAGCAAACCTGGCAGGAAAGAGTCGTGGATCCCGATACCGGCGCGGAGCATATTAAGTGGGAATCTGGGTTGAACGTTTCGAAGATAGATCTTGCGGATCCGGCCAATCCAGTCGTCGCCGATCCGCTAGAGCTGAAGAACGGAAAATACGACTATTGGGGTGCTCAAGTCCAGGCGACTCCAGAGACGCTGCTCGTATCCACAAACTCCTATAATTCCGTTTTGAGGCAATCCACATCTACAGTTCACGTTATTGACATTTCCGATCCAGATGAAGCTCCGGCTCTCCGTCACCACGTGGCGATCACTGGTCGGGTCCTGGACAAGTTTAGCATGCAGATTAAAGGCAATATGTTAACCGTGGTCAGCCAGGTTTGGAGGTGGCAAAACACCCGTCAGCGGTGGGCCAGTGTGGAGACCTTTGATCTTTCCGAGGCGCCTGAGGATGTTGAAGAACCGCTTGCCCAGCTGGAGTTCGCCAATGATGAGTCGATCACGGCGACCCGGTTTTCCGGTAATCTGCTTTACGTGGTCACCGTACTCCAAATCGATCCTCTATTCATTATTGACTTGGCCGATCCCAGCGATCCGAGGCTTTTGGGCGAACTGGAAGTGCCCGGTTTTTCCACGCACCTGGAACCCTATGGCGAGGACTCATTGATTTCGGTTGGCGTCGAAGGGAATCAACTAGCAGTCTCTTGGTTCGATGTCGCCAACCAAGGCGAACCCTCGCTGAAATCCCGCGTATACGTGGGGGAGGAAGAAGGCTGGACTTGGTCGGAAGCGAATTGGGACGAAAAGGCGTTTGGATTCTTCCCAGAGGAAAATCTAATTCTTTTACCCTACCAGGGGTCGGTTCCCGATGTTGGTTGGATGAATGGAATCCAGATCATCGAAATCGGTGAGGAGGAACTTATAAAGCGAGGCTCGATCGAGCATGAATTTCAGGCGCGTCGGGCTCGCGTCGTTGAGGACTCGGTAGTCTCAATCTCGGGCCAGTCGCTTAAAGCGCTGGATATTTCAGACCCGGACAATCCCGCATTGCTATCGGATCTCATTTTGGCCTGGCCAGTAGACTACATTCACCGGGTAGGGGAAAATTTGTTACAGATCGAGCGCGGGCAAAATTTTTACGGATTTTACGGTATTGGGAGCAATTCCCAAGCAAGGTTGCAGGTGTCTCCCATTGAGGATCCCGATGAAAGTGTTGCGTCCCTTGACCTGCCTGAAGGCGTAGTGGTGGGTTCACACCTCTTGGGAGAGGTTCTTTTGGTTGCCCAGCACGATGTTCAATGGATTGCAAAGGAGGAAGGCCCCTCCGAGACGATCGAGCAATTCAGAACCACCCTTGTCGATTTGAGCGATCCAGAAAAACCGACCCTTTTGGGGTCAGTCTCCGACTCGAAGTCAAATGATGGCAATTACTCTGGTTCTGGATCGAGCTACCGAGGTGATCTACTGCCCGATGGGAATTTCGTTTGGTATCCATCGGGGCAGAACTCGTATTATTTTTTAGATTACGGGTTCGGGCGTGATTTTATAGGATATCCTTACTACTCCGCGGGAGGAAGAGTCTATACGGTTGATATTGAAGACAAGGAGAACCCCCAGATCCTAAGTTGCACGAATCTGGTTTCGGAAAACGTGATCCGAGTCCCGTGGCCAGAAGGCAAGCCCCAGCTGTTTGACGGCAAATTGTATTTCGGTTTGCAGACCAGCGAAAGCGTTGAGGAAGAGGGCCAATCCTCTCGATGGGTAAACCGGCATTGGCTGGGGCAATTGGATCTTCAAGATTCGGCCCATCCAAAGCGGTTGGGCCTGATTGAGATTCCAGGATCTTTCGAGCAGATCACCAGTAACGAAGAGGGTGGGCTCTTTCTTTTAACCTCCAAGTATCACTCGTTTAACGACGCAGGAACTTGGAAGACTGAGCTGCGAATTCAGGCATCGGCTTTCGATGGGATTCAGGCCTTCTTGATCGATGAATTGGTGGAAAAAGAATACCGCTATGGACCCAAGTTGATCAACGACCGTTTTATAGTATTGAGCAAGGTGGATTACCAGGCAGACGCGTCACAGACAACGCTCACGACTTATGAGTGGCAAAGTACGGGTTCTTTTGTGCAGCATCATTCCCACCAGTACGCAGACGGACTATACCGTTTGGAGGTGATTGACGATATCCTAATTGCCAATGGCTGGAAGGAACTGCGTTTTATCGACTTCAGAAATCCTGCGGAACCGGGAGGTAATGTATTGTCTTTCCCATCCGTCAATTACTGGGGATCCGGAGGCTCCATTGACATTTTCGAGAGAGCGTGGGCCTATGTGCCATTGGGCTGGTTTGGAGTGGAGTCTCTCGACTTCGACGGAGCGTTTGATGTAGCGGAGACTCTCGGTCAAATTAGAGCGCTTGCCGACGAATCGGAAGAATGGGTGCCAGTAAATCTGGAGTCACTTAGGCAGACCCAAGCGACCAGCGATCAAGGGATAGGGGGTCTCGAAGCGTCAAGGCAATGGGTTTACTCGGATTCGGTCGAACGTTATGAATATGGCGATTGGATACGTCGCTCGTTTAACCTAGGCGAAAACGATGGGGTACCCTCTATGGATGAGGACAGTGATGGGGACGGCTTGTCCAACGGGTTGGAGTTTCTGACAGGATCAAACCCTGGCGATGTAGGGGACGCCTCTCCGATTGAAAGCTGGACGACGTTTGACTCAGAAGGGTCTCGCTACGTGATTTTTCGTTGGAACAGGAATCTGAGCGCCTCTGGCGAAGGGGAACTTGTTCCGCAGTATTCTGACGACCTTGAAAATTGGGCGACCGAGCCGGGGATGTTCGAGACTTCCCAGGACCTGTTTAGCACGTCATCAGTAATTAGATACCTCGAACCTTTAGGAATTCGCGAGCAGCGTTTTTTCCGTTTGGTCCTGCCGTCTGACAATTAGCTAATCGCTTCAACGAGAAACCTATTCTGCGTAGATCCGTCTATCAAATAAATAGAGGGTGTACAATAGGTCGCTTTCCGGATTTCAAATGGTAGGGCTGACTATCCCTAGTCAGCCGGATTGGGAGAAATTCATCGGCACGGCTGAATGGCGCCACGCCGCGTATCAGGATAACTCTCCTAATGTGTGGCCCTCAAACTTGCAAAATCCCAATGTAGGAGCGGCTTTACGCCGCGACAAACCAATGAGGATCGCGGTGTAAAACCGCTCCTACAGAAAACTCTCCGCGTAATCCGTCATTTAATTAGCCTATTTCACGAAGTCTTCGCAATCTTGTCGTTCTGTGCGGGCATCTGTAATCGATGTATCAAGTCTATACTAGGGATAGCCAGCCCTACCATACCCAAAGCAATCGAAACGCCATTATTAGACCCTTTCTTAGAGAATGTCTAATATGTCACAATCAAACCCCCGTGGGATTAGATTTTCTATTGACTCTCATTTTGCAGTTCGTCTCGTCGGAGACCCTCGAAACGTCGGTGGCTGAGACGACCCTCTCTACAAATTCAATCAATTAAAGTAATTGGATTTATAGGACAATCTCTCAGATACCCTTTTCCCATTTGCGACTTTCTCGGCGGTAGATGATGCTGGCTTGATGTTCCTTAGCCTCTTTGGCGAACTGCTCCTTTTTCGGGTTCCAGTGAATCGTCTTTCCGGAGCGCACCGCGATGTGCCCAAGGTGTAGCATGCTTGAAAGCCGGTGACCCGCTTCTGGATGGTAAGCAGTCGTTCCGCGATTGATGACCGCTTCGATGAATTCCTTTTGCTCTCTTTCGGGAAGAGGCCAAAAATCGGGATGCTTGCCGAGTTCTTTGTTCCGGAACAGATCCATGTTGCTGGCAGACAATACACCGTTCCACTTTTCGCACTGTATCCAACCGTCGGTTCCTTCGAAGCGGATGAAAATCTTACGGGCAGTATCGCGAACTCGAATGGTCGCGTCATTGGTATAGCGAAACAGAATGTCGTATCCTGAGGGCGCGGTCACGTAGGAACTTTTGGGGAGTTTAGCACTCGTACCGAGTATTTCGGAGGGGCCACTGCTTTCCATCCCGATACCAATTTGCGCTGTATCGCAAAGATGGGCACCCCAGTCGGTAAGGCTGCCACCGCTGTAGTCGGTGTGCTGGCGCCATCGTTGGTTCGCTGTTACGGTCGGTGTGTATTCAGCAGAGGGTGCGGGTCCCAGCCAGAGGTTCCAGTCGAGGTCTGCGGGAATGGCGGCGGGTTTTTCGATATCAAAGAGTGGCTTATTAGGCAGGCCGCACTCGACTGAATGCACTTCCCCTATGGCACCCGTTCGGGCCAAGCCAGCTAGCATCCAGTACTTGGTCAAACTACGGTCTTCAATGCCCCATTGAAAGACCTTTTGATATTTGGCCGCCTCACGAACCAGCTCGCGACCTTCGGTGATAGTGAGGCTAGGCTTTTCGCTAAAAACATCCTTGCCCGCCCGCAGCGCTATCAAAGACATGGGCACATGCCAGTGATCGGGAGTCGAGATCACGACGGCATCAATATCCTCCCGGCCGATGACGTCACGAAAGTCCTGGTAGACTTTGCAATCGTTGTTTTCATAAGCTTGATCAACGAGCGCCTTGGCTTCGTGAGCTCGGCTGAGCTTGCAGTCGCACACTGCGAGCACCCGCGCGTTCGGAAGCTTTAAGAAAGCCGCCATATTCGTTGTCGTGCCCTGCGGCCCCATTCCGATACATCCGAGTGTAATCTGTTTGGACGGGGATGACGCTCCCAGTAGCCCAGAAGGAAGGATGAGGGGTGTCGTTGCGACTAGACTAGCAGCAGTGGATCGGTTGATAAACTGGCGACGATTCATAGGGTAGCGAATTGAAGTTACTATCGATGAAGTCGCGGCGAGATCCAAGTTTTTTAATTTCTGCGAGATGTCTGACGCTTCTTTGCAAGGATGAACGTGTTTTAGCGAGTGTCCAAAAACTCGATTTCTCTAATTGATGGGAGCTGTAGAGCGGGTTTGTCGAAGGGCTGACCTGCCGATGGGGATGAAGGTCGCGTCATCCACCGACGTGTCGAGGTCTCCGGCGAGACGACCTGCAAAATGAAAGTCAGTAGAAAATATAGCCCTATGGAGATTTGATTGAGACTTGTTAGACACTCTCTAAGAATGGGTCTAATGATGGCGTTTTGATCGCTTTGAGTATGGTGGGGCTGGCTATCCTCAGTCCGCTGTGCCGATGAGCTTTCCTCCCCATTCGGCTGACTAAGGATAGCTAGCCTACCATTTGAAGTCGGGAAAGCGGCACATCGGAAACACTCTTGGAAGGTCAGCGGTTGGAAACGCTCTGATTGGTTCTCATTACAATCCATTCGTACCTTGAAGTAGGGCCAACGCTCGCGCTGTGCCGCACTGCTTGATCTTCCTACGCCGCATGGCGCGAGTGCCGGCCCTACTTTGTGTTGAGGTATTTAGCCGCATAGAACGACAAGATCGCGAAGGCCTCTTGAAATAGGCTAATCAAATGACGGATTACGCGGAGAGTTTTCGGTAGGAGCGGTTTTACACCGCGATCCTCATTGGTTTAATCGCGGCGTAAAGCCGCTCCTACGTTGGAAACTTGCAAGTTTGAGGGCCGCGCATTAGGAGAGTTATCCTGATACGCGGCGTGGAGCCAGTCAGCCGTGCCGATGAGCTTCCCCCCCCCATTCGGCTGACTAAGGATAGTCAGCCCCACCAGTTGAAATCCGGAAAGCGACCTATTGGACCCTTTCTTAGAAGGTAGGCGGTTGGGAAACTTCGGTTCGTTCTCATTACGACGCATTCGAACCCTGAATTAGATTGGCTGCCGATGGGCCACCTAATAGAATATAAATGTGTGGATACCAAAGCAGGTTAACCCGCTTCGCCCATGCCGAGGAGCCCTTTGATCCATTCCTTGAAATGGAGAACGCCTTCCATGCCTTGAGTGATGAGGATATAGATAATGACGGAGTATAGCGCGATTGCGAGGACACCGACCGCACAGGCACCGAGGCAAAAGAGACCATCTTTTTCGGAAAGACCTATTCCAATGAGAAAAATTACGGCTGCCGGAAAAGTGTTGGTAGTGGGTATTGGAAGAGTCATGAGGGCAGCCATGACTACGACGACGAAACTCAAAAACCGAGAGCCGAAGGGACTGCTGATCCATTTCAAGCGCGGATGGACGATTTTCTCGATATGGCCGAGCCATTTCGTGGCCATGCCGATCGCTTTCTCTGCGAAGGATCGGGTCATTGTACGACGGGCAGCCCATTGGGGCAACCAAGGACGGTGGCGTCCAATTAGCATCTGTATTCCGAGAACGATGAATAGAATTCCAAATGGGGTAGAGTAACCTGCAGCGGGTATAGGAAGGGCGCTGGGGAGGGAAAGCACCATCAGTAGCAGACCAAATCCTTGCTCGTCGACGTTCTCAAGTATCCTCTTAAGAGATATGTCGGAGCCGTCGTTTTCTCCCAGCGAGCGTCGCAGATTGTCCGAAAGCGAATTTTTCATAGGTGGCGGGACCGAGGTCTTCCGCTATTTATCGTCCGAATCTTGGGCGAACTGAGCTTGATAGAGCTTTCCGACAGTCTTTACGAGCGACGGAATCGCCTCGACCATGCTGTCGCGGCAGGCTTCGTATTCGCTAAGGTTCATGCCAAATGGGTCCGGAATCTGGGTATCCGCATTTCCTTCTATAAACGAACGCATGAGAAAGGCATTCGCGGGCGGTGGATCGATCTGGTAGGCAAGCATTGCCAAGTGTGTTTCCGTCATCGTGAAAAATGCGAGGGCCGACTCGATCATCGAATCGGTGATGTGCTGGCTGCTGTGGTCGCTGATGTCGATACCGACTTTGGCCATGGCCTTGACGGAATTTGGATTGGCTGGCTGCCGATCATAAACGGATACTCCGGCGGACGAAACTTTGAGCGATTTCAATGGATCGCTTTGAGCGGCCAACGCGTGGCGGAACAATCCTTCTGCCATCGGACTGCGGCAGGTATTGGCCGTACAAATAAAAACGATTTCGTTCCGAATATTTGCCATTAAACGCGGCGGAGGATTAAGGTATAGGGGTGGGCGTGTAAATAACCGATTGTTGCGCTGCGAAAATTCAAAGGATCTTCACCATTCAGACAGATCGTGCCATGGGTCAGCCCGTAATAATCGCCGTTCGGTAAATGCGAGGGACTCTCTTTGTGACGGAGCAAAGAATTTCCCAAGGGATCGTCTCCGCCCACTCGCTGAATTCCTGCAAACGGATCTCACCTTCCCCCTGCGGTCCGATTAGAGTGACCGGGTCTCCACTTTTTACCACTCCTTCAATGTCGGTTACATCTACGATGGTCTGGTCCATCGTTACCTGGCCAAGAATCGGGCAGCGTTCGCCGCTGATGAGTACGTCTCCGCGGTCGCTTAGCTTGAGAGGGACGCCATCTCCGTAGCCCGCGCATACGATGGCGACGCGGCTATCCCGTTGCAGGGTGCGACTTCTTCCATAGCTGATGGTTGCGCCTGCGGGTAGCTGCTTGACGATACCGATACGAGACTTGAATTCGAAAATGGGAGTTGTATCCACTTCTCCCAACATGGAGAGCGGGTAGGGAGCGATGCCAAACTGGAGCAATCCAATTCGAACCGCGTTGTAGACACTGTCGGGCGCAAACGTTGAAATGCCAGCGCTGTTGTCAGCGTGAATCAGGAGCTTTTCGGTTTCGAGCCAGTCGACCTTCGCGATCGTCTCGGTGAAGAGCTGACGTTGCCGTCGAGTGAATTCAGGATCTCGACTTGCGGACGCGAAATGGGTGTAAACGCCGCCTAGAGTGAGGAATGTAGCCTTGTGGAAGGCGTCGAAAAGCTCAGTGGCGTATTCGTGCCAAATTCCAAGTCGGCCCATGCCGGTGTCTATTTTGACGTGAGCTTTGAGTGGCTTTTCGTGGGAACGGGCTTTCCGGTTGAGACGTTCGACCTCTTCAATCGTTGAAATGGTGGGAATCAAGTCGTATTCAAACAAGTAGGACTCTTCATTCTCCAGTGTGGCGCCTAGGACAATAATCGGCCAGCCCGTTCCAATTTCGCGAATCGTTGCGGCTTCGAGCACGTTAGCCACTGCGAACATGTCTACATTCGCTTGCATAAGTCGAGCGACCGTTTGCTGCATCCCATGGCCATAGGCGTCGGCTTTCACAACCGCAATGTATTTGATGTGTTCGGGAAGGGCGGCCCGGATCGATTTTAGATTTCGCTCGAGAGCGGCCAAATCGATCTCCGCCCAGCAGCGGAATGGGGTTGTGGCGGATTGGCTCACGACTTGATTTGGTCCGCAGTCCTTGCCGCTGGTATCCACTTGGCGAATTCCATCGAACGCAAGTCCATGGGGTTGGCGTCTGGGTTTTTCTCTAAAAACAGAGAGAATCGCGAGGATGATAAGACATTTTCAGGACGATAGGAAAGGCATTGGATATGGGCCTGCGTGCGCGTCCATGTCGGGAACTCGTTAAATGAGAACAGGGGAATGGTTTCCGCCTCAATGGCAGCGTTATCGATAATCTGAACGGGTCCTATGGATGCCCCTTCTACCTTCAGGGCGTTCCAGCTGTTTCGCCGCGCATCCGTAATGACTAGATATGTCTTCTCAGAAGGTGAAGAATGGCGGACCAGCTCGGTCCCGATGGCGAGGCTGCTGAACGAGTAAATCTGCTTTCCTTCGATAAGTTTAGCCCCTTGCCAGGTGCGGATCCCCATGATGGCAGTGCGGATCCCGAGCATGGAACCGGGTCCTTGGCAAAAAGCGATCGAGTTTATATCGGAGAGCTGCCAATCGAATTCCTTGAGTAGGTGCTTGATCAGCGGAAAGAGCGAAAGCGATGCATCCTCCTCGCTTGTTCTATACATTAGAGCGCCCTTTTCGTCGAAGAGTCCGACACAGGCTCTGCGAGACGACGTGTCAATCGCGAGCATTCGTTGGAGATCGTGTGGGCGGGCCATTACGTTGAATCAGCGCTCTTGTGGTGTCTCCCTCAAGCGGAAAATGCCGGGCGCTTCACAGAATTGATGCTTCGAGGGATTTAGGGATGGTGGAGACCGATTGAATGACATAGCGACAAGTGGGGCCAGCGCTTGCGCTGCGCCGCGCTGGTTTAACCTCCCTATTCATTCCGACGCGGCATGGGGCGAGCGCCGGCCCTATAGTGACCGAGGTAGGGACCTACGGCCCTGGCGATCCGAGTCGGTGGAGGACTCCAGAAGGTAAAAACAGTCGATTCGTTCTCTTTGCTGTAGCGCGGAGACGTAAGATCGACCGGCACCCGTGGCCAATCCTGAAGTCAGGTGTTCTTGCATCATCCCTTCCAAATACATTGACCCGGTTGAATTATGTCTTCTACTGTCCGCGCTTTTCCAAGAACAGCCATTAATCCTGAATCGTCACATCCCGTGAAAATCGACTTACAAGACGTCACTGAAACCCGTAAAACTCTAGCCGTAACGCTGGATGCAAATGAAGTGGAGGCAGAAGAAAAAGGCCTTCTTTCCCAGTTTTCGGGCATGGCTAAGATTCCCGGATTCCGTCCGGGCAAGGCGCCCGTCGCAATCGTGCGCAAGAAATTCGCTAAGGAAATCGCCGGCGAGCTGAATCAGCGAGTGGTTTCCAAGGCCTACAAGGAAGGCCTCAAGGAGGCGAAAGTGAACCTAATTAATCCGATCGACGTCAAAGAGGGTGAAATCAAGGCCGGCCAGGAAGCGGTGATAACGTTCACTCTCGATGTACGACCGGACTTTACGGTAGACAACTACAAGGGAATCGAGCTCGAGGGTCTTTCCGAGGAAGTGTCTGATACTGAAGTAGATGAGGCGATCGAGAATGTCCGGAAAGAGCGGGCTGAATTTTCTCCAGTCGAGCGTGAAGCCCAGAAGGGGGACTATGTTAAATTTTCTCACGAGGGAACCATCGACGGAAAACCGATCAGGGAAATAGTCGAGGACAAGCCCGTTTATGCGAAAATGCCCCAAACATGGGAAGAAATCGGGAGCGACCAAGGCCTCATCCCCGGTCTCGGTGACCAGTTGGAGGGCTTGAAGACGGGTGACAAAAAGGACCTAGATGTTGAGTTCCCGACAGATTTTACCGTTGAAGGGCTGCAGGGTTTGAAGGCGGTTTATACAGTTGAAGTGCTCGAGGTCCGCGAACGTAAGCTTCCCGAAATGGACGAGGCGTTTTTCGAGTCTCAGCAAGTTAAGGATCTAGATGAGCTTAAGGAGCGGGTTTCTGGTTGGCTGAAAAACCAAAAGGCGCAGGAGCGCCGTGCTGATCTGCGACGTCAGATCTCCGAAAAGCTTATGGGCTCGGTCGATTTCCCGCTTCCCGATAGTTTGATCGAAGTGGAAACGGAGAATGCCATGCGCCAAGTGGTAACGGAAAACATGCGTCGCGGCATTCCGCAGGAGCAGTTGGAAGAAAACAAGGAAGACATCCATGCCCAGTCCCGCAAAAACGCTGAGAATCGTGTTAAGCTGCAGCTGATCCTGGATCAGGTCGCCGGCAAGGAGGAAATTGAGGTTACGGACCAGGATATGAGCCAATTCATCTTCAATCAGGCATATCAAAGCGGTCAAAAGCCCGAACAGTTCGTTAAAGAGCTAAAGAAAGATCAAAATCGTTTGAGAATGGCTCAACAGTCGGTACTTTTCGATAAGACGCTTGAATTCCTAATTGACGAATCTACCGTTAAAGGTGCCGAAAGCGAGAAGAGCTGATTTGGCTTAAACGTTTAACCCTTACTAATTTGCAAGAAATCGTGTCATACTACTTACCACATATCATCGAAAACACGGGCCGCGGCGAGCAGTCCATGGATATCTATACCCGCCTCCTTAAGGACCGGATTATCTTCATTGGTACGCCAATCAATGATGAGATAGCCAGCGCGATTGTGGCTCAGCTGCTTTTTCTACAGATGGATGACCCCAAGAAGGATATTCATATGTATATCAACTCCCCCGGAGGAGTCGTTACGGGGGGTATGGCGATTTACGATACGATGAATTACCTTACTTGCGATGTATCCACGTATTGCATTGGCATGGCCGCGAGCATGGGAACGGTGCTTTTGGCAGCAGGTACCAAGGGAAAACGTTTCGCTCTGCCCAATAGTCGGATTATGATTCACCAGCCGTCTGGAGGCGCCACGGGGCAGGCCTCGGATATATCGATCGCCGCTAGGGAAATCATTCGCTGGCGCGAAAAGCTGAATGAAGTTCTAGCCGAGTGCACGGGCAAAACTTCAGACGAGATAAAGAAGGATTCTGATCGGGACTTCTACATGAGTGCCGATGAAGCCAAAACCTATGGATTAGTCGACGAGGTGATGGAACCTGCCGAGAAATCCAAGAAATCTTAACGCCCCGCTTCAAAAAAGACACGTATGGCAAAATCCTCACGAATGACGCTTTGCTCTTTCTGCGGAAAGTCGCAGTCGGAAGTCCGCAAGATGATAGCGGGTCCCGGGGTTTATATCTGCGATGGTTGCGTGTCGGTTTGCAAAACCATTATCGACCGGGAATTAGGGGGTGAAGATGGCGCTTTGGCGGAAGCCGAAGGCGCGCCGGCATTTAATCTTACTCGGCCGACAGAGATTAAGGAGGTGCTCGATGATTACGTTATTGGTCAGCAGCATGCCAAAAAGGTTCTTTCGGTAGCGGTCTACAATCACTACAAGCGATTGAGTTTCGACGCAGAGCAGGTGACGGAAGCGAGTCTCCTGAATCCAGGGTCGGAATACGATGATGTCGAAGTAGAAAAGAGTAATATTCTTCTCGTAGGCCCAACTGGATCGGGAAAGACATTTTTAGCCCGCACGCTGGCTCGGATATTGGACGTGCCCTTTGCCATTGCAGATGCGACGACATTGACCGAAGCAGGCTATGTGGGAGACGATGTTGAGAATATCGTGCTTCGCTTGTTGCAATCGGCTAACTACGATGTCGCTAAGGCTGAATGCGGGATTATCTATGTTGATGAGATTGATAAGATTGGCCGAAAAACGGACAATGTCTCAATTACCCGAGATGTATCGGGGGAAGGGGTACAACAAGCTCTTTTGAAAATTTTAGAGGGTACGGTATGTAACGTTCCGCCACAAGGGGGACGCAAGCATCCGAACCAGGAGTACGTACAAGTCGACACTTCGAAGATTCTATTCATCTGTGGTGGAGCGTTCGTCGGACTGGACGGCATCATAAAAAAGCGTTCCGAAGGGATAACGCTTGGCTTCGGGGCTGAGGTTAAATCCGAGATGAAGGGGGAGGAAGTGATGAAGAAGGTCGAGCCGGAAGACCTCGTGAAATTCGGAATGATCCCTGAATTCATCGGACGTCTTCCAGTGGTGTCTGTCCTGGATCAGCTCAGTGTTGATGACTTGGAAAAAATTCTTCTCAGCACGAAAAATTCTCTGGTAAAGCAATACTCGAAGTTGTTCGCGATGGACGGCGTTAAGCTGAAAATCACGAAAGACGCAATTCGGGCGATTGCTGAAAGGGCGATCGAACTGAAGACGGGTGCTCGAGCGCTCCGTTCGATCATGGAATGTGTGACCTTGGATGTCATGTATGATGTTCCTACTCGAGAAGATGTAAGCGAAGTGATCATTGATCGCGGAGTGGTCGAAGGCAGGAAAAAGGCCCAGATCAAGAAAATCCGACCTCCGAAAGTCGAAAAAAAGGACGCTGCCTAGCGTTTCCGTTTATGCACGGTTTTCAAGGTAGCGGGCTTCGCTAATTCCTTGCATTAACTGAGTCGCGTTTCCAACGTTTCTCCCATGGCAACCTGTATTTACCGAACCGCTTCTGGATTGGTCGCGTCTCGCAACGATCAATACTGCTTTTTTAATGCCGATTGGGACTCGCTTTTCCAGGGTGATGGACTCAGGGATGCTCTCGCCGCACTTTCAATCGTCGACGATGAATTCGCTCGGACTGCGGTCGAGAATGAGTTATTGCCTCCGATTGGCACTCAGGAAGTGTGGGCTTCAGGAGTTACTTACTATTCGAGTCGACTTGCCCGGATGGAGGAGTCGCAAAGCGCGGGCGGGGCGGATTTCTATGCCAGAGTTTATAGCGCGGATCGACCCGAGCTGTTCTTTAAATCGATCGCTCAGAGGGTACGGGGCCATGGTCAAACCGTTCGAATTCGCGAAGACTCGGCTTGGGATGTTCCTGAGCCTGAATTGACTTTGGCGATGTCAGACAAGGGACAGATCATAGGTTACACGATTGGCAATGATATGAGCTCCCGTAGTATTGAAGGGGAGAATCCGCTCTATCTTCCACAGGCGAAATCGTACGAAGGAGCAACTGGGATTGGTCCCGCTCTTTGCATTCTGGATACGCCGATCGCCAAGGAAACAGAAATCAGGCTCTCAATCATTCGTTCTGATTCGGTTGTCTTTGAAGGGCAAACGAGTTTGAAGGAGATGAAGCGGGAACTTGAAGAACTGGCTGCGTACCTGTATCGGGAACTAGACTTTTCGAATGGCTGTTACTTGATGACAGGAACTGGAATTGTTCCGGGGACTGATTTTACGCTACAATCTGGTGACGAGATCACGATCGAAATCGATCATCTGGGGAGCCTTTTTCAAACCGTCGAGTAGATTCCCTCGGGTGCCGGCTGTGGCTAAAATCAATTTACCATGAAACTTCTTCAGTTTTTTCGAAAAGTGGCTTTCGCCGAAGGCTTGTCTTATTTGGTACTGCTTTTCTTGGCGATGCCTTTAAAGTACATTTGGGAAATCCCTCAAGCGGTTCGGGTAGTTGGCATGATTCACGGAGTTCTGTTTATCCTTTACATCTGGATACTCATTCGCGTTTGGATCAATCGTAAGTGGAAATTCAGCCGGGCGACCATTGCCGTGATTGCCTCGCTGGTTCCTTTCGGTACGATGATGTTTGACCCTTCCCTGAAGCGTGAAGCGCTCAAATAGAGGCGGGTATCTCCGGATACCGGATTCAAGTTGGGGAGGCTGTTTTTAATCGCTAGGCACAAACGCAAACTCTTCCAGCACGCTGCGGCTGATGTGTTGCAATGCCGCTTCGCTGGTCGCCGCAAGGACGACCATGGGAGCGACGCCAGCATCGTAGGCCTCTTTCCAACGCAAAGCGCAAAGGCACCAACGGTCTCCTTCCTTCAAACCAGGAAAGGAATACTGGGGGGCCGGAGTGCTCAAGTCGTTTCCGGTGGCTTTTGAGAATTCCAGAAATTCGTTGGTGACGATTACGCAGATGGCATGGCACCCATGATCCTGAGGGCCCGTTTGGCATTTACCCGTTCGGTGAAACCCGGTTAGCGGGTTGTTGCTGCAACTTTCCAGTCGCCCCCCGAGTAAGTTCTTCTCCTTTTCAATATCCATTTAATCTAAACTATTTTGACAAGGCTTGGAGGTCAACGGGACAAAAAGAGAATCACCTTTAATCACCGAGCGATTATCGTGAAATTGCCAAAGCTTTGGTTTTCCTTGATCGTATTGAATACCTCGCGCTGTTCCTCATTTAGAATCTCCCTTACTTCTTCGTCAGCTGAGAGTTGCGATTCCTGCATGCGCTCGGGGTTCACAAAGCCGTCAGTCATTTCGAGCGATTGACTGTAGTAGATCGAGTAAACCTGATCTTTTTGCGTTTCGGTCAGGCCGAGCTGGGGCGCGATCTGGCTTAGCTGGGCTGTCGCCATCATTTCGCTACGGGATTCGATTTCCTGGGTTCTGATTTCATCATATTCGTCGAACTGGTCGAGAGACAGGATTTCAGCGGCGAGATTGTCGATGTCATTTTGGGTGATCATAGGAGCCCCATTATCGTCTTCGCGTCGCTCGGCACCGTGGGGATTGAAGCGCAAGCGCATCTGGGTCATCCGCAGAAGCATTATCTCTTTAAGCTCCTCGCGTTGGTCGGCGTTCAAGTTCAAGCGGGTGGCGTAAATATCGAGCTGCTGGTCTACTTGACGAGACATCATCTCCTCAAAGCGTCCTTCGCCAAGTGAGATCGCTCGAGTCGATTGGGCCCTTTGCGCCTCCTCCTTCTCATCGGATAATACAAAAGACTCGAAGGCTGGAGCCTCCTCTAGCTTGGATTGGAGGGTCGCATTCTCAGTTTGCGCTTTGGCCAATTGCTCGGTTAGCGAGCGAACTTTCTTTTCGAGCGCCCTCGCTTGTTGTGGCAACGGGTTGATTGGGTCCTCATTCGAAAAAGATAGAAAGAGCGAGTGAGCTATGACTCCGGCGACGAAACATCCGATCGCCAGTAGTGTGCGGGAGACAGTAGAGGGTTTCATATTTAGAAAGAGTAGTCCAAACCTAGATTGCTCCTATTCTAGCAGGTTCCCTACTAATTTGTTTCGACCGACGTGAAATGGAAAGGCTGCGAGATTTCGGTTAGTCTAAATTGCTTTTTCCTATCTAGCGCAGGTTACGCAGACCACAGCGTCGGGCATCGCTTCAAGACGTTCGTAGGATATGGGTGATAAGCAATAAGCGCAGTTTCCGTAGGCCCCTTTTTTAATGCGGTCGAGCGCGTTTTCCAATCGTTCTTTCTCTTCCCGCTGGCGTCTCTGCTGGGCGAGGCTCATTTGCTGGGATTGCATCGATTCCAAACGGGATAGTCTCCCGATGGCTACGTCCGGAGCGACCGGTTTTGACTCCGGATCATCTTCCGCGAGAAACGCGTCAATCTCTGCGATTCGCTTTTCTACTTTTAGGCGAATCCTTACGAGCTGTTCTGGGGTCATGATGAAAAATGAGAGTGGTCCGTCCTCAAAGGCGACGCATCGGCAAGTAGTCAATCCAACCGATCAGGACGGCGAAATTGATCCAGAATTCATTTCCAACTCGAAAAACTCCGAGTTGGAATCGCTTTAAGAACCAAATTCGAGTAGACCGGTGCGATTAATGAGGCAAATGAACTAGTGGGCGTTGAGCCACTCTAAGACGCGCGGATTAAAGTCGTCCATTTTTTCGAAATGGAAGGCATGTCCCGCGTCATCATAGAAGTAGGTATCGCAATTGGGTATGGCTCCTGCGACCTCCTGACCCATCCATAACGGAGTGAAAATGTCGTCTTTACCACCGATCACCAAGCAGGGCTGACTGATAGTGCCAAGCTGATCGTATACATCGTGGTTGATACAAGCCGCAGCCTGACCTTCAAGTCCATGCAGCGGTTGCGGGGCCGGACCGTGGGCGAACCCGTGGCGTCCTTCGAGCAAGCTCGCGTGAGCCTCGTCATTGTCCCAGAACGGCTTGGTGAAAATAAGAAGCTGTATCCACTCCATGAATTGGGCGGGTGACAAGTGGGCAAAGCAGGCCTTCATATGCTCGAAGATCGAGGCGGCATAGCGGTCGCAACGAGCCCAAGGACACATGAGAACGGCGCTCTTTACTTTGGATGCGTGACGCAAGCAAAGCTGCTGGGCGATGATCGAGCCCATGGAAACACCCACGACCTTGGCGGACTCGATACCCAACGCATCCATGAGTCCGGCGTAGTCATCGGCCATCATGGCGCTTGAATAGTCGCCCTCGGGCTTATCGGTCAGTCCGATCCCTCGATTGTCTACCATGATGCAGCGATAGTTTGAACTCCAATGATCCGCATGGGCCTCCCAGACCGCTCCAGGCGCTGTGATTCCCATGATTAGGATAAGAGGTTCGCCGGTGCCGCGTTCCTCGTAGTTCATTTGAATTCCGTTCGTTTCAATAAGAGGCATAGAATTGAGGTATTGATTGTTTAAGAAATTAAATTGAGGAGAGAGTTTTGCAAAGTACCTACAAGCCGAGCAAGCCCTTAGTTGGAGAGAATCGTTTTGGCGCTAGCCGGACGGGACTTTCGCGATTTTACGCTTTCATTTTAGCCTAATTGCCAAATAGTAGGGGTGCAAGATTCTAACACGTGTTAGGCCCTTGTGTTCCTCAGATGAAGCCAATCAATCAATTTCTTTTAGATAATGAGATCAGGATCTCGAGAAATCCCTGTGTGAGTCCGGACTTCTGTCTCGACTGGGAGGCATTGCAGTCAAATTTGAGGTCGAACCAGGGGATCGATGTATTCCCTTTGAGCCATTTTGAAACGGGAGACGGAAAGTGGTCCTTGGTAAGCGATACGAGTGGAGACCACGCTTGGCGGCTTGAAAGCGTGGGTGATGCGGGAAGCGGTTGTGGTTTGCAAGGGCGCGCTGAGATCGATGGCGCTACTTACTTCCCTGCTAGCTTTGAAAATCTAATCGCCATTAAAAACCGGATACAGGAGTTCGAATCCGAGAGCTCGGTGTTTCCGACCGCCGAGGGCAGCCTTGGCAAGAGCACGTTGGGAATTGGGGCCCGTTTTACGACCCTTCATTGGCCTGGAGTCGATTGGACTATGGCGAATCTGGGAATAGGATTAACGGCCAATCAGAACAGCATACCCAGAGAACTGGTTTTCGATGTAGACGTAATGTTGGCTAACGAATTAGATACAGTGCCGTTTCCATTTATTGGAACAAGCGTTCCAGAAGGTCACCAAGGACAATCGGTAGAGGGGATGAGTCATGGTTGTGTTCTTTCAAAATTGAAGACGGGATTCCATAGCCACAAAATTGCCTGGAGTTTCAATGCGGATCATCAGCCGATTGGCGGAAAATTTGATTCTAGAGAAGATGCGCTGGTAGCTGGTTGTTTGTTTGCGTCCTATATCACCTTTGATTTGTCGCCCGAGTTGGCTGAAACCCAAACGCCTGAAACTGAAGCTGAACGACGATCTTACGTTGATGCCGAGATTGATCCGGACCTCGTGGCCAAGGTTTCAGAACGCGTCGCGGCAGCAGGGATTGCTTTGGATGAGACGGAGCGGGACGCGTTGCTGTGCTATGTCTGGCCGGCGATGAAAAAAATGAAGGCGCGTGATGGAAAATATCGCCGCGCTCGTGAGGCAGCATTTACGACGGAAGTGGGACGAGCGTACTTGCGTGAGCTTTCCATCGACGAGCTTCCTGGACTGACAAAGCCGGAGACGACAGGGATAATGCTAGCGCTTTGCGAAGTATTGGGGATGCCGGTACAGTTTGTCGCCCCAGCTTTTGGCTTCCAGAAAAACATGCCGTATCCGAGTAATGGAGAGTTGAAAGATCTGATCGCTCGACAATGGAAGGTTTGCGAAGCTTTTGGAGTGAGTATCGGATTCCATTCGGGTTCGGGCAAGTCGCCAGAGAACTATCAAGTGATGGGCGAGGTCACCGAGGGAAACTTGGAGATCAAGACGAGCGGGCGCTACACCTACGAAATGGGAGTGGCTTTATCCGAGTCCAAGAGTGAAGTGGACCAGGCTTTATGGCGTGACTGGTATGCGTTTACTTTGGAGCTCGCGGTGGCGGGCGCCTTCAGTTTGGAGGAAACTGAGCGGAATATGGCCCGGGAATTCATAGTGAATGCTCTAGAATTGGAGGGAGCCGCGACTCAGGTATTCGACTCGCTCGAAACTTGTCGCAGCGCCTTGGAAGCGCTTGATCCCAACCCGGATCACATGTTCTGGTTCGAGTATAATTTTCTGTTTGTGCTGGCACGGGAAGGGCTGCCGCGAAAAGAGACTTTGGGTGATCATTCTGCCGCGGGCTACCAGCAGCGAGAACGATTTTATTCCATTAGCGATGAAGGCCGGTTGAGGTTTTGCCAAAAGGTGGCAAGCTATATTATCTTTCTGGCGCGGAATACTGGGTTGGCGAAGGAGAATGTGTGCGACGCCGTACAGGAAAAACTAAGCGCGTACACCGACTATTCGGAATTTCTAGAAGGCATTGCCAATCCGATTCTGCAATCAAACCTTTAACACGAGAATCTCATCATGTCATTTATCACCGACGATTTTCTGCTTCAAAACGATACCGCACGCACGTTGTATCATGAATATGCTAAGAGCGAACCTATATTCGACTATCATTGTCATCTTCCCCCAGAAGACGTAGCGGGCAATCGTCGCTTCGCCAATTTGTTCGAGATATGGCTGGAGGGGGATCACTATAAATGGCGCGCGATGCGGGCTAACGGAGTCCCTGAACCGCTTTGCACAGGAGACGCTGATCCCTACGAAAAATTTCTGGCCTGGTGTAAAACAGTGCCCCATACGTTGCGTAATCCTCTTTATCACTGGAGCCATCTAGAGCTCCAGCGATACTTTGACATTGATCTTCCGATTAACGAGGACACTGCCAAGGAGATTTGGGAAGCCGGTAATGAAACGCTGAAGTCAGATGATTTGAGCGCTCATGGAATCTTGAAGCGTTTCAAAGTGAAGGTAGTCGGTACCACCGACGATCCCACCGATTCCTTGGAGAACCATCAGGCGATTCAGTCGATGGATTTGGAGACAAAAGTGATTCCCACGTTTCGGCCCGACAAAGGGCTCCAAGTGGATAACCCTACCGCCTTCAACGAATGGGTCGACCGGTTGTCAGAGGTAGCCGGCATTGCCATCGATTCTCTGAGTTCCTTTTTGGATGCGCTGAAGAAGAGGCACGACTTTTTCCATGAGATGGGCGGGCGGCTGACGGATCACGGACTTGAGCGTTGTTTCTATGCTGAAACGAGTGAAGCAACCGTCAGTAATGTGTTTAACAATGCTCGAAAGGGAACGGCTGCTACGAAAAGCGAAAGAGAACAGTT
This sequence comes from uncultured Opitutaceae bacterium, assembly GCA_937942145.1. GTDB lineage: Bacteria > Verrucomicrobiota > Verrucomicrobiia > Opitutales > Opitutaceae > Pelagisphaera. The sequence goes on along the minus strand of CALDFV010000185.1, from coordinate 10,252 downwards.
TGGCTTCTTCCTGATGCGGGAAGTAGGGCGCTGGAATGCGGAGAAAGCTTGGACTATGCAGCTGCATTTGGGAGCGCTGAGAAGCAACAATACCCGTATGTTTAATGCGGTGGGGCCGGACACGGGCTTTGATTCGATTGGTGATACCCCGCAGGTCGAGACGATGGGAAAATTCTTTGACAGTTTAGACCAGACGAATCAATTGCCTAAAACCGTCGTATACAATTTGAATTGGTCTGACAACTATTCGGTAGCGACGATGTTGGGGAATTTCCAGGATGGTGTGATACCTGGGAAAATGCAGCTTGGCACCGGCTGGTGGCATCTTGATCAGAAGGAAGCCATGGCGGCGCAGATGAATGCCCTTTCCAATCTAGGTCTATTTCCGCGGTTTGTGGGGATGCTAACTGATTCCCGTTCCTTCCTTTCGTATCCGCGACACGAGTATTTTAGACGGATATTGTGCAATTTGGTTGGTACCGACGTTGAAAACGGTGAGCTCCCCAAAGACATGGAGTTGGTGGGTGGTATGGTTAGGAACATTTGCTACCAGAATGCAGTCGACTATTTTGGGGTAGAAGGTCTCTAATGTGTTTGTGCCCGTCCAAGTCGATCTGCGTAGAAAAAGTTTTCTCACCCTTCTTCAGTCCCGCTATTCCCTGTGCAACTATTCTAAATAATCTCCGATTTACAACCTCAACCCTATGCCTATGAAACCGAATAATTTCTCAATCGCTGCATTGACCGCTCTCGCGGTTGCGCTTTTCCCGGCTAGCCTGGCAGATGAAGGCTTTTCGATCAAGGAAACTGACTTTGGTCTCACCATCAACTATAATGGGGAATTGGTTACAAACTACATTGTTGACCAGGCGAACAAACCGTATCTTTGGCCTTTCATTGGTCCCACGGGGAAGCCTATGACCCGGGCCTATCCAATGACGAAAGTTGATGGCGAGCAGTTTGACCACCCGCATCACCGTTCTATTTGGTTTGGGCATCAAAACATCAACGGGTTTGATACTTGGCTCGAGTTGAGAACGGGGACTGAAAAGAATCTCGATGCGGATAAGCTGGCAGCATTTAAGAAAAAGATGGGTCGAACCGTGCATCGGGAGTTTTCCCAGATTGATGCGAACGAGAAACGAGCGATTGTGAAGACTCGAAACGACTATGTGGGCAGCGATGGTGAAAAGCTTATGTCAGATGAGCGCACCATCGTGATCCGAAAGTCGAAGAATCAGGTTGTTCTTGATTTTGATATTTCGTTTATCGCGGAATACGGCGATGTGCAGGTGGGTGACATTAAGGATGCGGGACTGAGCGTCCGAATTCCTTCCGTAATGGCCCTGAAGGAAGGAAAGGGCGGGCGTATTGTTAATAGCGAAGGTATCCGCGATGGCGATACTTGGAGCAAGCGAGCTGCCTGGGTTGATTACCACGGGCCATTGGAAGGGGAGCACGTGGGCATTGCGATTCTGAATCATCCGTCAAGTTTTCGTCATCCCACCCCTTGGCACGTAAGAGACTACGGGCTATTTACAGCGAACCCTTTTGGATTCAACAGTCTGGACAAATCTCGGGACGATAAGACGTTCACTCTCACTGAGGGAACGCGGTTCTTGATGAAGCATCGAATTATCTTTCATAAGGGCAACACGGAGCAGGCGAAAATCGCCCAAGCGTTCGAACGCTACGCGAAGCAGTGAGACGCTTAGGCTCAAGGCATAAGTCTGGATACTGAAATTGAAGCAGACTTAATCTGCCTTTTCAAATGCCACTGCAGGTTCCGGAAGTTGGCGTTTGATCTCATCGAGTCGGTAACCGAAGCCGCTGCCTTGGATTGTGCTCAAATCGAGGATACCGCTGCGACGTTGGAAGATTCCAGGGTGAACGGCTTGTTCTTCAAGAGAGGCGGCTGGGTAAAACTGCATGCCATTGCTTTCCACGCCCATGATCGTACCAGCGTGATTGGCGAGTTGGACATGAGGCAATTGGGCGAGCATAGGATTTGTGAGGTCCTGAACCATCAGAGTCATTCCATGCTCTTTTGCCCAGCAAAGACTGAGCAGGGCGCCGGTTTGGGTTTTGCAGGTTTTTAGAGCCACGCCCGTCCAGCCTAGCCCGCGTCCCAGACGAACGAGTTTCCAGTCATGGGCGCTCTCGTCCATAAAAAGCGGTTTGCGGGCGCTGACGCTTCGAACGTCGATCTTATGCGTTTCGATGTCGTAGGGAAAGGGCTGCTCGACATAGAGGATCGATTGATAGATCCTCGGATGCTCGTCTTTCAGTTTGTCTAGAATTTCATTCACATACTCCGGTTCCGTTACCGCGCAGTTGAAATCTGTAGTGAGCCATTCCACATCTTTTTCCAGAGCGATCTTCCCAATGGCAACAAGCCGGTCGTAGTCCCAATTGGAATTGTCTCCACGTAGTTTTATTTTCAGACAATTCAAGCCGTCTTGGTCGATCCAGTCACGGAGTAGGACTGGGTATCCATCGTCGGGTTCGCTCCCGTCAAGCTGGCTATCCTCGATTGGGTCCAGCCCACCAACAAGGTGCCATACAGGCAGTTTTTCTTTTGGTGGGGAAAAATAGTCGGAAGGGAATTTGCCTTTGAACCGCTCTTTAGGTTCCAGAAAATGAGAGAGGTCCATGTTGAGGTATTCACTCGTGTAGGTCTTGTAAACTGGCTGGTCGCAAAGGTTTCCATACGCATCATGGAGGGCGATATCGAAGGGTGAAAAGCAAACGAGCGCGGCTAGGTGAGGCAGGTGATGCGATTCCTCCCGCTCCGTGTTGAAGGCCGATTGGAGATCTATCAACTGGGTTTCCATGAACGAATGACCAATTTTGAGCGCATGTCCTTGGCAGGGGAATCGTCTGAATTCCCGGGTGAGTGTTTGGGTGAATGTTTGGAGCGCAGATTCGCGCTCCTCATAGTCGATTGTGGAAGGCCACACCCATCCGACACTTAGAGGCGTTTCCCCCCATCCGATCGCGGTTTTGCCTTCAGCCCCTTCAACCACCACACATGCACTAGCGCAAACGACTCGGGTGAGAACTTGGCTCCCGAATTTCAAGGGTACCCGCATCTTGACAGGTAGGAAATAGAGGCTTGCGTCGATGATCTGGACGGAATGGGAGGAAATATCCATGGTGTTAGTTACGGATGACCCTGATGGGGGTCAAGCGCTGCGAGGTGAAATTGCTCGGATTGGCCCACCGAGATTTTAGGACTGACAATGCGAGTTGACGCTAGATTGTAGTGGGATGGAAATGTATCGGCGTGAATTTGGGAAACTAGCTTTTGCGGGAGCTATCGGATTAACCACCGGACTTGTTTCTTCTAAAGGAAAAAGCATGTCTGAAAAGGGAGCGGACCGATTGTCGGTGCACCTGTTTTCCAAACATCTTCAGTTTCTCAACTATAAGGACATGGCAGAAGTGACCGCGGAGATGGGATTCGATGGAGTCGATTTGACCGTGAGAGACAAAGGGCATGTGGAACCGGAGCGGGCAGTGGATGACTTGCCGAAAGCGGCGGAGGCAATCAAGGGGGCGGGCCTGAAGCCCAACATGCTAGTCTCTGGGATAACAAGCGTTTCAGACGATGCTAGTATCCAATCTCTGAAGACTGCTTCCCGATTGGGTTTCAAGCACTATCGCATGGGGTATTTTCGGCCGAAGAAAGGGCAGAGCATACAGGAAATTCTGTCCCAGGGCAACGATGCGCTCGACGAACTAGAAAAGTTCAATCGGTCCCAAGGCCTGCATGGCGCCTATCAGAATCACGCTGGCCAAGTGGTGGGGTCTTTTGTCACCGATTTGGCTCACTTGCTGGAAGGACGGGATGCTCGGTGGCTGGGGTGCCAATACGACATACGCCATGCCACGGTGGATGGAGGTTCATCCTGGCCTCTGGGTCTCAGCTATTTAAAGGACCATATCTGGACCATGCCGATCAAGGACTTTAACTGGGTGAAGACCAATGGAAAGTGGAAGCCTAAGAACGTTCCACTTGGTGAAGGGATGGTGGATTTTGATGGCTACTTCAAGGAGCTAAGGTCCTATGGCATTCGTCCGCTGGTCTCTCTCCATTTGGAGTACGATCTTGGGGGAGCTGAGCATGGGGAGCGGAAGATCAAAATTCCGCAGAAGAAGGTCTTTGCGGCCATGAAGCTTGATTTGAACCGGCTCCACGATATGTGGGAAAAGAGTGCGGGTCAAGGAGTCGATGGGAAAATGGGAAAATCCTATGTGGATGGGATTAACGATCGCTCCTGAAAGGTATTGAAGTCAATCAGAGACTCCGCGAGCACGGATTCTCGGTGGGAAATGGTTTGCGTGCGAGCTACAGGTCGCCATAAGTCGAAATAGTTATGCGAACTCACAGCCCCACTAAAATCCTGATCATTTTCCTGTTTTCGGCTTTCGCGGCAAAGGCCGAGAGTCGCCCGAACATTCTCCTGGCCATCGGGGATGACATTTCCTGGCATCACATGGGTGCGTATGGATCGGAATTTGTGCACACGCCGACCTTTGACAAGCTGGCGAAGCAAGGCGTGCTATTTAACAACGCCTATTGCAGCGCCCCAGGTTGCAGTCCCTCGCGGGCAGCATTGCTGACCGGGAAATACATATGGGAAATCGAGGAGGCAGGGACCCACGCGGCGAATTTCCCAAAGCATTTGAAGGTGTATCCAGAGTTATTGGAAGCCGAAGGGTATTTCCCTGGGTATACCGGGAAACCTTGGGGACCCGGTAAACTCCCCGAAAGGGATCGAAATCCGGCAGGACCAGAGTTCAATAACCGGACCATGGATTCCGTTCCTGCAACGGGTATTTCAAACAAGGACTACGCAGCGAATTTTAAAGATTTTCTAGATGAACGTCCAAAAGAGAAACCCTTTGTGTTTTGGTTTGGGGCTCATGAGGCGCATCGCGTGTTTGAGCAAGGATCTGGGGAGAAAAATGGAATCGACCCTAGCGATGTTACCGTGCCCGCGTTTTTGCCTGATACTGAGCTGACCCGCGAAGATGTGGCGGATTACGGGCTAGAGATTCAGTGGTTTGATTCTCATTTGGGGCGGATGTTAGCAGAGCTTAAAAAACGTGGTGAATTATTGAATACTATCGTAGTGGTGACGGCGGACAATGGCATGGCCTTTCCGCGAGCGAAGGCAAACAACTACGAGTACGGCGTGCACATGCCTCTAATCATTGCTTGGCCAAAGGGGATAGAGTCGGGGGAACGTCGACTAGACGATTTCGTTAGTCTCATTGATTTGGCCCCAACGTTTCTAGAAGCCGCTGGTGTTGAGATTCCGAAGGAGATGAGTGGCCGTAGCTTGATGCCGCTTCTGAAATCGGAATTGGATGGACGAGTTGATGTCACGCGTAATTTTGTTTTGTCCGGAAGGGAGCGTCATACACACGCGAGAAAGGACAATTTGGGCTACCCCATTCGGGCAATTCACACAGCGAAGTACAATTACATCCGCAACTTGCACCCGGAGCGATCGCCCACTGGAATCGAGTACAAGGATGTGGATGGGAGTCCCTCCCATTCTTTGATGCTGGAGAATATGGATTCGAAGCTATCTAAACTCGCTTATGGAGCCCGTCCGTTGGAGGAATTGTACGACAAGGAGAACGATCCCTATTGCCTGAACAATCTTGCTTCCAATCCCGAGTACGCCCCCATTCTGGAAAAGCTGGGGGCGCGACTCGAGGAAGAGCTTCGCAAAGGTGGGGATCCTCGCATCTTGGGTTACGGAGAGGTCTTTGACAGTTATCCGAGGTACAGCACCACTCGGAATTATCCGGGGTTTAATGAAAGCGGACGGTACAATCCGGAGTTAGTGAAGGAGGCGTTGGATAATATGAAGTCACTTGGTATTGAGAATCCTGCTTACGAAGCCCGAGTTTCCTACAATAAATCGCAGCCCAGCCGACCCCCTTCAAGGGACTGAAGCGTCCTCTTTAGGTCAGATCTGGATTCCGAGCCGCAATCGCATGCATGGGTCTCGACGTTAGGGCTTTATAATGGGCGCATCGTCAAAAAGAAGGAAGGTCAAGCGACTGGGAATTGGAATTGGCGGACTGTTGATGCTTGGAGCTGTGGTTGTGTTTTTAGGTTCCGCGTTCTCAGGTTGCATGTCATTCAGTATCACTGAACAGGAGGCAGTAGAGCGATTCCGGGCCCGTGATCTCGATCCGCCAGTTTTTGTCACAATGAAGACGAACCCGGGTGCGATCCACTTCGCGTCGGTTGGAGAGGGTGAAGACACGGTCGTCTTTGTTCACGGTTCCCCTGGCAGCTGGAGCGCGTTTATACGCTTCATGATGGATGAGGACTTGCGGGGTTCGGCACGGCTGATTTCTGTGGACCGGCCTGGGTTTGGACAGAGTAAACCTCTCAAAGCAGTACCCTCAATCCAAGAGCAGTCTAGGCGAATTCACGATGCTCTCTTTCAATCTGGTGTATCCAAAAACGTAATATTGGTGGGTCATTCGCTAGCGGGACCGGTGATCGCGCGCATGGCGCTCGACTATCCGGAATTCGTTAAGAGCCTTATATTAGTGGCGCCCTCAATGGATCCTGAGCTCGAGAAGAGAAAGTGGTATAATTATTTGGCAAAGTTTCCTCTCGTCAAATGGAGTATTTCGACAGACTGGGCGAATAGTAACGATGAGATATTTCCGCACAAAGAGGAATTGATTGAATTGGCCGAGATGCTACCCAGTTTGGATAACCCACCATCGTTATCCAAGGAATGGAGGATCAGCTGGTTCCTCCGGGAAATGCGGATTATGTTGAGCAAATGATGAGCGGCGCGGATCGGCTTGAAATTTGGAGAATCGAAGGGCTGAACCACTTTGTTCCCTGGAGTCGACCGGACTTGATCACAAAGGCGATTCAGCAGCTTATATAGAAGTCGGGAGCATTGGGTCTGGCGCTTCAGAAAAGTAGATGGGACTAGATCAGCTCATAACCCATTAAACCTTCGCAAAGGAAAGTAGCAACGCATCCTGCATCCTGAGCAATTCTCCCTTGCCATGAGGTAATGTGAAAACCTAGATTTCCGTTTTATGCCAACAATCCGCAAGACTCCGCTCGACAGCTTCAACATTAAGTACGGAGGTCGTATGGTGGACTTTGCCGGTTGGAACATGCCGGTCCAGTACAAAAGCATCGTTGAAGAGCATAAGAGCACCCGTAGCGCGGCAGGATTGTTTGATGTAAGCCATATGGGCGAGGCTCTCGTCTCTGGGCGCGAAGCAACCGAGTATTTGGACTTTGTTTTGACCAACGATGTTTCGAAGATGTCAATTGGCCAGGCCCTTTACAGCCTGATGTGTTTCGAGCACGGAGGGGTCGTTGATGACTTGCTCGTGTACAAAAAGTCGGAATCGGAATACCTATTGTGTCTTAACGCATCGAATACGGAAAAGGACTTGGACTGGCTCGAGTCTAAGCGAGATCGGTTCGATGCGTCTTTGAGCGACGTCTCGAGTGATTACGCCTTGCTGGCATTACAGGGACCCAAGGCGTTTGAAATCCTCCAAGACCTCCAAACCGAAGGAATCGGAGGGCTGCAATACTACCGTTTTGCTGAAGGTTCAGTTGCGGGACTTCCCTGCCTGATCAGCAGGACTGGCTACACCGGCGAAAAAGGTGTCGAACTCTTTGTCGCTCCCGACAACGCCGCTGAGCTGGCGGAATCAATCTTGTTGGCAGGGGAGAGTCACGGCTTGGTCTTAGCTGGTTTAGGCGCCAGAGACAGTCTGCGACTCGAAGCGGGTTACTCGCTCTATGGTCATGAGATCAATGAAGGTATCTCGCCGGTTCAGGCGAATTTGATGTGGACGGTTAAACTGAACAAGGCGTCCGACTTTATCGGTAAAGCCGCTCTGATGGCGGAGAAAGAAGCGGGCCCAAAAAAGAAAATCGTATTCTTCAAAACGGGCAACCGACGCATTGTGAGAAGCGACACTGAGGTGCAGGCGGGGAACCGAGGGATAGGTACGGTTGTTTCGGGCACGTTTTCTCCCAAGCTGAATGAAGCCATTGGCTCAGCTCTGATTGACTCAGAATATTCAGAAGCGGAATTATCGGTCGACATGCGCGGAAAGACCATGCGAATATTTCAGACGAAAACTCCCTTCATTAAATTGAAGCCATAGGATTTAAAGCAAACGCAACACTCAAAAGACCACACGACCTGTTCGAGTACTTTCATGAACCTCCCCGATAATTTAAAATACACCAGTGATCACGAGTGGATCAAACTCCTGGACGACGATGAAGCTATCGTAGGCATCACCGACTTCGCGCAGCAAAGCTTAGGCGATATCACCTTTGTCGAAACACCGGAAGAAGGAGACACCTTTGATAGGGGGGCGACATTTGGAGTGGTCGAGTCGGTCAAAGCGGCCTCAGACCTTTACATGCCCGTTGATGCAGCGGTCATCGAAGGCAATTCGGTTCTAGAAGACGCTCCCGAACAGGTGAACCAGTCGCCATTCGATGAAGGTTGGATCGTCAAGATCAAGTTACTGGACGCTTCTCAGATAGGAGAGCTTTTGGATGCGTCTGCCTACGCGGAATTAGCGAAAGAGTAGCGGTTGCCCGGTGGGCATTCGTTTGGATCGGCGGAAGGGCTTTTGAACGGGTTTTCCCGAGAGCGGACCGCTCTTTTTTATGTATTCTAAAGCTAGCGCTCGATCTGCAAATTTTTTTCGATGCTTCCTTAACTTGTTCTTCGATAATAAGTCCAAGAATCTTCTTGTAACCGAAAATAGTGCATACGCGTTGCTCTCCTATAAGCTATTAAGCTTTCCATTCAATTTTTTGAAAATAGTCCTCATTTATGGCAATTGTGCTGATCAATAAACAGATGCAGAATGCTGGTTCGACTTCGGTCGATTCGGCTTTGGAAAGAAAGAGGGTTAAACGGCTCATTCTCCTATCTGCACTAGCCGGATCGTTTTTGTTCGCTGGATGCTACACCGCTCCAAAGAACCAATCCTCAAAGCTCGAAGTCGATACTCCGAATAGCTGGGACTCTACTGAGACTCGGGGCAATTTTGAGCCGCAAAACTGGGTGAAGGACTTCAACGATCCGATGCTCGTGGCCATTATCGAGGAAGCGCTGGCCCACAATTATAACCTCAAGGCCGCCGAAGCTCGACTGGCATCGCAGATAGCGGGGTCACGATTCGGAGCCTCTGTGGTATGGCCCTCACTGAACGGATCAGCGAGCCAGAATCGAAACAAGCGAAGTTCGGCTACAGGGATCAATCAAACGCCCACTGCGGAAACCTTTGGTCTCAATCTCCGGTTTAACTGGGAGATCGATATTTGGGGAAAAGTCCGTAATGGATATCGAGGGGACCTTGCTGACATTCAGTCAGCCCAGGCTGACTATGCCGCGACCCGATTGTCGATTGCAGGTCGTGTGGCCCAGTTTTGGTACGACGCGATCGAAGCGAACCAGCAATACGATCTTGCCGTTCGAACTCAGGAAGCTCTGGAGTCGAGTGCCCTGATCGTAGAAGAGAACTTCACTCGCGGAATTGCCCGAGCCTTGGATGTTCGTCTGGTTCGGGCGAATGTCGCTTCTAATAAGAGCACGCTTGAAGCACGTTTACGAACTAAGGAAAACTCGGTTAGAGGTCTGGAGACGTTGCTAGGACGTTATCCTGCCAATGAGCTAGCCGTGGCAGGAAAAATCCCCGATGTGTCGGGACCGGTTCCTGCGGGCTTGCCCTCTGAACTGCTGCTCCGCCGTCCCGATGTGATTTCTGTAGAACGAACCCTGGCAGCAAATGAGCAGAGAAAGTTTGAAACCAGTAAGGCCCGGATCCCTAGTATTAACCTTACTTTGTCCAGAGGCACGACTACGCGGGAATTGGAGGATGTTTTTGATATCATCGACCGAAGAGTCTGGAGCCAGGCGTTGAATTTCTCCCAAGTATGGTTTCAAGGAGGTCGACTCAGAGCCAACTTCAGACGGGCAAAAGCGAATTATGAACAGTCCTTGGCCAACTACGCGAGTACGGTGCTGACCGCCTTTAGGGAAGTGGAGGGCGCCTTAAGTAATCAAAGCTCTTACGACCGAGACTACGAATCCCAGAAGATCGCCGCCGAGGAATCCGCCGCTGCGGAAACACTCGCTTGGGAAGAGTACGGCAGAGGTCTTACGGACATCACGACCGCTCTTGATGCGGTTCGCAGAAATATTACCGC